>JBBRPS010000095.1:0-18066 GCA_038227745.1 Gemmatales bacterium
ACAAGCCCGACGCGCCAGCGAGGCATTTCCTCGCTGGCGCGTCGGGCTTGTGTGGGATCGCCTGCCGCGCCGGAGGAATAGGAGGGCGAGGCGGAGTTGCTTTGACGCAGGTCAGGCTCTCCAGCCCGACAGGAGCCCGCGGCCGTCACAGCGCGGGCGTGACCGCCGGCGCCTCGGCCGACGGGGCCGGCCGCAGCCGCCGCTCGAACTCCTCGAACCCCTGGCGATAGGCGTCGCGCCACGCCGGGTTCGGCGCCATCGGCGTGCGGAACTTGACCATCGCCGCCACCGCGTCGGCGACCGTGAACGGCGCCTGCTCGCCGCGCTCGCGCCGCAGCCGCGTCTCCAGTGCCGACAGCGCCGTCACCGCCGCCCCCAGCGCCGGCCCCTCGTCGGACACGAGCCGCTCCAGCGGCCGGTCCAGCACCGTGGCCAGGATCTCACACATCAGCTCGCTGCGGGCGATCCCGCCCGAGACGGTAATGCGCGCGACCGCCTGGCCGGCCTGCTCGTGTTCGCGCACCGCCAGGGCGATCAGGTACGCCAGCGCCTCCAGGGCCGCCCGGTGGCGCCGCCCCGCCTTGCGCGGCTTCGACGGGAACCACGTCAGCCGCGCCTTGTCGATGCCCAGCGACGGTTCCGGGCTGGCGAACGGCAGCACCGTCGTGCCCTCGGCGCCGGGCGAGCAGGCGCGGGCCTCTTCTTCGAGCTTCGCCCAGTCCGGCTCGGGCCCGGCGATGCGGTCGAGGAACTGCGCGCCGTTGTTGTAGCAGCGCATCCACAGGTATGGCCCCCAGTTCAGCCGCATGGCGTCCAGGGCGCCCGCGGCGGGCAGGCGGTCCGACGACGAGTTGACGACCGCGGAGTTGCCGAGGATCACCGCCACCTGTCCGGAGTCCACCGCGCCGCCGCCGACCAGCCCCGCCTGCTGGTCGTCGGACGTGGGGAAGACGAGCGGCCGCTTCTGGGGGTCGAGGCCCGCCTCCAGCGCCAGCGACTCGGTCAGCGGCCCCAGGGCCTCGCAGTGATCGACGATGCGTGGCAATTGCCCCCACGCCAGGTCGCGATACTCGGGATCCTCCAGAGCGTCGAGCATGGCGCGGCACCACTGGTTGGTGCGCAGGTCCATGATGCCGGTCGAGGCGGCCGCCGACACGCTGCAGACGTCGAAGTTGCCCGTGAGGTAGCCCGCGGCGAGCGCCCCGTGCGGCAGGATGCGGCAGGTGCGCTCCCAGTCGGCACGCGCCAGCAGGGCCTCGTCCTTGACGAGGTGGCTGAGGGTGTAGCGGATGGCCCACGGCCCGCCGATGCGCTGCTGCACCGCCGCCTGGCCGCCGAGGTGCTCGAGGCCCCGGGCGTGGTATGGGGCGAGGCTGTGGTCGTTCCAGCAGATGGCCCGGCGGACCTGAGCGTGGTCGCGGTCGATGCGGCCGGCGGTGTGGTGCGTCGCCGAGATGCCGCCCGCCGCCCAGTGCGGCAGCCGCCCCAGCGCCCGCAGCCGGCTCGCGATCAGGCGGACGCTGGCGCGGGCCTGGCCCTCCAGCTGCATCAGGTTCAGCTCCGAGACGCCCCCCTCGGTCCACAGGTCGGTGGGGAGGCGCACGTGGGCGAGCGTGTTGCCGTCGAGGTCGAAGGCGAGGCACTTGACGGCGCCCGTGCTGAAGTCCCAGCCGGTGAGGACGGTGTCGGGGGGTACGCAGCGGAGAGGTTCGGCCACGGTCGGGGCCTCCGGGGGGCGGTGAGCGGGGATGCCGGAGGAGAAGTTATGCAAAATGCGTCGGGATACAAGCGCCGGCACCCGCGCTACAAGCCCGAAGCGCAAGCGAGGGGATGTCCGCCCCTCGCTTGCGCTTCGGGCTTGTGTACGGCCCCGAGCTTTCACCGTGGTTTGCGGTCCGTGCCGAGGATGTGCGGTCGCGCCGCGTTCACCGTCGCCGCGTCCCAGCGCCCCACGCGCTCGCGCACCAGCCGCGTGAGCGCCGCGATGCCCGCCGGGTTGTGCATCACGGTCGAATGGCCGAGCGGCAGCAGCACCGCGGGGACGCCTTGCTCCTGCAGGTCCGGCGTCCACTGGCAGACGGTGGACACCAGGCCGTCGCCCGGGGGCAGCAGCGCGCGGGCCGGCTTGCCGTTCTTCTCCTTGATCGGGCTGATCACCGGGATGTTCAGCCGGCAGACGACACACACGAACTCGACCGAGGCGGGGATGCGCTTGGCGGACCGCTCCACGATCAGGTGCTGCCGGTCGTGCTTGGTGAGCGACGCCAGGAAGGTCTCCTGGTTCCTGCGGACCGCCACGCGCGCCTTCGCCCAGTTGGAGCCGCCGTTGGGCGAGCTGACCTGAATGACCCGGGTCACCCCGGCGTCGGGGTGGTCCTCGACGAACTGCCGCGCCACCAGGCCGCCGGCGCTGTGGCCGATCAGCACGACCTCCCGGTAGCCGAGGGCCTTGAGGGTGCGGACCGCGTTGCGCAGGACGGGCGTTTCGGCGACCCGTTCGACGGGCACCTCCTGGCTATAGGTGAGGGCGAAGACGTCGGCCTCCTGGGCGAGCGCCTTGACGAGCGGACAGCCCGGCTGTTGCCAGCTGTGCCACTCGGCCCGGGTGACGCCGCGGCTGCTGAAGGGGTGCAAGCGCAGGCCGGAGATGAGGACGACGGCACGGGTGCGATTCGGCGTGCGCTCGACGGCGGCGGCGCCGCGCTGGACGGGGGCCATCTGCGCGAAGCCCACTTCGGGCTGCTCGGGGACGGCCACCGCGAACGCGGACACGAGCCAGAGTACGGCGTTCATGAAGTCTCCCACACCTCTGAAACGGTCGCGGCGACGGAAACGCCCGTTCGCGCCGTCCCTTCCACGGGCACCACCGGCGCCGGAAGATAACGCCTGCGCCGGCCGGGTGGAACAGGAAATCGCGATCCCCGGGCGATGGCGCGCCGGCCGGTCCCCTCAGGTGCGGACCGACCCGTGTCACCGTTAGCATCGGCAGGGCCGCCCGGGGAACTGGAGGAGATGGAGCGGAAACAGGGATGGTTCCGCTTCGCGGGCTCGGGCGGGTGGTGGCGGAGGTCGTCGCCTGACCGGACCGCACCGAAAGGATGGGTTTCCCAAACCGCTCCCATCCTCATAGGATCTTCTAAGGAGCGGTTGCGCACGCCGCGCGCCCCGGACCGCCGCTGGCGACAGGGGCAGAAGGGCGCCCTGCCGCACCCGTATCCGAGAGAGTTCGGTATGTCGGAACTGCACGACGATTTCCCTGGTCTGATGGAGCGCGTCCTCGCCGGCTCCCAAGAGGCCGCCCGCGAGCTGGCCCGGGAGTACGGGCCTTACCTCCTTTACGCCGTCCGCAAGCGCCTGCACCGCAAACTCCGCTCCAAGTTCGATTCCCAGGACTTCGTGCAAGATGTCTGGGCCTCCTTCTTCACCGACTTGCCCAACGGCGGCGCCTTCCGCGAACCCGATGACCTGATCGCCTTCCTGGCGCAGATGGCCCGCAACAAGATCATCGACGCCACCCGCCAACGCCTGCGCGACCAGAAGTACAACCTCGATCGCGAGGAGTCGATCAACAACGTCGATCCCGACGACACGCCGGGCCTGGCCGCCCGCCAGCCCAGCCCCAGCCAGGTCGCCATGGGCCGGGAGGAATGGGAGCGGTTGCTCGGGCGCCAGCCCCCCGTCTACCGGCGAATCCTCCTGCTGCTGCACGACGGCAAGACGCCCGCCGCCACCGCCGAGGACGTCGGCGTCACGGAGAAGACCGTCCGCCGCGTCGCCGCGAGGGTCGCGCCATGGCTAATCGGCTGAACAGGCAGGGCCGACCGCCGCCCGTCCTCACCCTTGAAGGCGTGCCCGGACCGCCGCCGGCCTCTCAGGGAGACGCCGGCTCGGTGGACGTGGTGGATGAAGCGTACGCGGAATACCGCCGCCTCCAGGCGTCGGGGGAGCCCGTCGATCCCGACGCCTTCTGCGCCCGCTTCCCCGACGTCAAAAGCTCACTGGGCCGGATGCTCCGAGCCCACCGCTTCCTCCAGGCGACCGCCCACCTGCTGGCCCCCCGCTGGCCGGAGCCCGGGGAGGAGTTCCAGGGCTTTCAACTGGTGCGCGAGCTGGGGCGCGGCTCCTTCGCTCGGGTGTTCCTGGCCATCGAGCCGGCCCTGGGCGGCCGCCGCGTCGCCGTCAAGGTCTCCAGGCACGGCGCCGCCGAGGCCAGGACCCTCGGCCGGATCGACCACCCCAACGTCGTGCCCGTCCACTCGGTCCGGGAGGACGCGGCGTCCGGCCTGACCGCGGTGTGCATGCCCTACCTGGGCAGCGCCACGCTGTGCGCCGTCCTCGACCGCGCCTGCGCCCGGCCCGGCCCGCCCGCCCGCGCCCGCGTGATCCTCGAGGCGGCGCGGGGCGCGGCGCCGGAGGCGGTCCCGGCTTCCGGCCGCCAGAGCTCGTCCCGCTTGCTGCGCAAGGGGGCCTACGTCGATGGCGTCGTCCACCTGGCGGCGCAGCTCGCCGACGGCCTGGCCTTCGTCCACGGCCAGGGGATTTGCCACCGCGACCTGAAGCCGTCCAACGTCCTGCTGACGCCGGACGGCCGGCCCATGCTCCTGGACTTCAACCTCGCGGCCGACCCCCAGGCCGCCGCCGTCCGCCTCGGCGGCACCCTCCCCTACATGGCCCCGGAGCACCTGCTGGCCATCTCCCCGGGACCCAGGAGCGCCCCGACCACCCTCGACGCCCGCGCCGACCTGTTCTCCCTGGGCGTGATCCTGTACGAGCTGCTGACGGGCGCCCACCCCTTCGGGCCGGTGCCCCTGAAGCTGGACACGGAGGAACTTCACGGGCTGATGCAGGAGCGGCAGCACGCCGGCCTCCGCCCGCTGCGGCAGGTCAACCCCGCGGTCGATCGGTCCCTGGCGCGGCTGGTCGAGAGTTGCCTGGCCCACGACCCGCGCGACCGCCCGCAGTCCGCGGCCGACCTCGCCACCGCCCTGCGTGCGTGCCTGTCGCCGCCCCGGCGGGCCTGGCGCTGGGCCGGCCGCCACTCCTGGGCCGTCCTCACCTCCGCCCTCGTGCTGCTGACAACCCTGGCCACCGCGGGCCTCCTGTGGTCCGCGCGCTCCCCTTACGCCGTGCGCGAGCTGAACCGCGGGCTGGACGCCTACCGCCAGGGCGAGGACGGCCGGGCCGTGGAGCACTTCACCGAGGCCCTCCGCGCCGACCCGTACCTCACCCGGGCCGTCTTCGCCCGCGGCCGCGCCTACCAGCGCCTGGGCGAGGCCAACGGGGACAACTTCGGCCTCGCCCTCGCGGACTACCAGCGCGCCGACCGCCTGGCGCCGGACGGGCGCACCCGGGCCTGCATGGGCTACTGCCTCAATCGCCTCGACTTGCCCCGCGATGCCATCCTGTTGTACCGGCAAGCGGTCGAGGCGGGGTTCGCCCCGGCCGCCGTCTTCAACAATCAGGGCTACAGCCACTTGCAACTCGGCGAACTGGCCGCCGCGCGGCGGAGCCTGGACCGCGCGCTCGCGCTCGACCCCGCCCTGCGGGCCGCCTTCCACAACCGTGCCCTGATGTACCTCCAGGCGGTCTCCGCCCCCGGCGCCGCGGGCGGCCAGGGTCCGGGCGCCGCCTGGGCAGACCTCTCGAAGGAACACGAGCGCCTCCTGAAGAAAGGCAGCGCGGACATCGACAGGGCGATCGCGCTGGGGCCGGCCACGGCGAAGGTCTACTACGACGCCGCTCGCCTCCGTACCCTGGCCATCACGGAGGCCGACTCGGTCGAGCAGGCGCTGAGTTATCTGCAGCGGGCGGTCGAGCACGGCCACAACCCCGAACACCTGGCCAACGACCCCGCCTTCACTCGGCTGATGGAAGCCAGTCGCTTCCAGGCCCTGATCCGCCTACAGCCGCGCAGCCATCCCCCTCAACAGGCCCGCCGCCTGCTCGAGCCCCTCCAGGGCACCGCCGACTGATGGCGGCCGCCCCGCGAGAGCCGTCCGGAAAAAAATCTCAAAATAATTGTCAAAGTCATGTCCATTTTGAGGGTCGTTTTTCGATCCTCAAGAGGGAGGGACTTTCAATTTCCCGATGAGAGGCGGTTGTATGCACCGCGCGCCCGGCGCTGGCAACCCCTTCCTGGCGGGACCACCACGCCTCCCCTCGACCGAGTCGGCCCTGGAGTTCCCGGGACGTCGTTTCCTATTTCAGAACCCAGCAGCCGCATGTCGCCCGGCGACAAGGTCGCGCCAGGCGGCGTGCCTGGCCACGCCGCGGTATCGTACGCCCGGCAGGCACCCCACGGGACGGAACCATAACACCTTATCTTGTAGGTATTTGTGATGCAAAGTTTCTTCACGAGTCGCCGGCGTAGTCCCCAGGCTCCGGCGAACGCGCGGCGCGTCTCCCTGTGCCTGGAACCCCTGGAGAATCGCGACTGCCCCGCGGTCTCCGGAGGGGGAGGTTCGACACCTCCCAGTCTGACTTTCAGCGCCTCGATTCTCGCCGGCAACACGGTCCACCTGAGCGGGGGGGTCACCGACGACCACCCGAACATGACCTACGTGCAGTTCAGCGGCGTGATCAGCGGGTCGGCGCAGCCGAACAGCGCCGGGCAGTACGACGCCTTCATCGACGGCTCCGCCCTGGGCACCATCATCGCCCAGGCCCACGACATGCTCATGAACTCTTCCCCCACAGTCGATGCGACCATCACGAGCAACGCCCCGACAATCACGCTGAACCGCAGCTACGGCGCCAACGGGAGTGTCATCCTCTGGGGCCACGTGACCGACGAGGACGCCGCCGGCCACACCGTGACCTTCACCGGCGCCGTCCTCGGGACCGCGACCACGAACAACAACGGCGACTTCAGCCTGACGACGATCTACTGGTCCCTTGGCGACGTGTCGGCCAGCACGACGGACTGCTGGGGGCAGACCTCCAACACGGCCACGGCCACCCTGGCCAACGCGGCCCCCGTCATCACTAGCTTCCAGGCGATCCACACCTCGCTCAACATCTGGACCTTCCAGGGTTCCGTGACCGACGAGTACGCGCCGGGCCTGACCGTGCGTTTCGATGGCAACCTCCCCTCGCTGAGGGGGCAAACAACGACGGTGGGCGCGGACGGCAGGTTCTACCTGACGATCCGCTTGCAGGACAACGAGGACGGGACCGCGCGCGCCCAGACGACTGACTGGAGGAGCCTGGACTCCAACGAGGCCCTGTCCTTCGTCTTCAGGGGTTACTAAGTCTGCCCCGCCCGGAGTGCCGGCTTCGCGCCCCGGGGGCGCGGGGCGGAGGGCGTTTTGAACGGAGGTTCTCATGTCCGGCAAGGAGTGTGACCTGGATACCCTGGCCGCGCGCGTGGGCCGGGGCGACTCGGCGGCGGCGGCGGAACTGCGGCGGCAGCTCGTGCCCCACCTCACCCGGTTGGTACGGCTGACCCTGCGTGAGGGCGCCGGCTGTCCCACGCTCGACCCCTGCATCCTCGCCGAGGTCCGCCGGGCCGTCGGCCCCGGGGGCGCTTACGCGGCCGCGGACCACGCCCACCTCGTCGATCGGGTGGCACGGCGCCTCTGCCAGTCCGTCCTCGAAGGCCTGCGGCCCCGGCCTCACTGCGCGGCGGGGGCCGCGGATACTGTCTGCGGCTGCTGAGGCCCAGACCAACCCAAGGGAGTTCTCCATGGCACGCATTCTCCTCGTCGAGGACAGCCCGACCCAGGCGCAGCACTTCACCCTCGTCCTGGAGGATGCCGGCTTCGCGGTGGAGACGGCGGCGGACGCCCGGCACGCCTTCAATCGCGCCGAGCGGGGCGGCATCGACCTGGTCCTCACCGACCTGTTCCTGCCGGGAGACAGCGGGCTCGACCTCTGCCGCCGCCTCAAGGACGACCCCCGGCTCCGCCACACCCCGGTCGTCCTGATCACGCGCTCGGCCAACCCGGTGAACCTCCTGCGCGGGCTGGAGGCCGGCGCCGACGACTTCATGACCAAGGACAGGGAGCCGGCGGACATGGTCGGCCGCATCCTGCGGGCGCTCTCGCCGCCCGCCCCCGCGGCGGGGGGCACCCAGCACGTCCGCTTCCTCGACCAGGAGTTCGAGCTCGCCACCGAGCGCGACCGGCTCCTGAACGTCCTGCTGTCGTCGTTTGAAGACCTCCTGCAGCTCGACCGGCGCAACCAGCAAGAACTGGCCCGGCGGCGCCAGGCGGAGGAGGAGCTGCTGTCGGCCCGCAGGGACCTGGAGGCCCGCGTGCTGGAGCGTACCGCCGAGCTGGCGCGGGCCAACGAGGGGTTGCGGTCGGAGGTCGCCGAGCACCGGCGGACGGCGGAGGCCCTGCGCCTGCGCGACCGCGCCATCGAGGCCTTTCCCCAGGGAGTCGTCATCACCGACGCTTCGGAGCCGGATCACCCGATCATTTACGCGAACCCGCAGTTCGAGCAGACCACCGGCTACTCGCGGGGCGAGGCCCTGGGGCGGAACTGCCGTTTCCTCCAGGGGCCGGGCACCGACCCGGACGCGGTCACCCGGATCCGCGCCACCCTGCGCGAGGAGCGGCCCTGCCGGGTGGAGCTGCTCAACTACCGCAAGGACGGCACGCCGTTCTGGAACGCCCTGTCGATCGCGCCCATCCTCGACGCCGCGGGCAAGGTGACCCACTTCGTCGGCGTGCAGACCGATGTCACCGAGTTCAAGCGCCTGGAGGAGCAGCTGCGGCAGGCCCAGAAGATGGAGGCCCTGGGCCGGGTGGCGGGCGGCGTGGCGCACGACTTCAACAACCTGCTCACCATCATCAACGGCTACGCCGATGTCGTGTTCAACATGCTCCCGGCCGGGGAGCCGCCCCGGGAGCTGCTCGGGCTGATCCGCAAGGCGGGGGAGCGGTCGGCGGCGCTGACGCGCCAGCTGCTGGCGTTCAGCCGCAAGCAGATGCTCGAGTCCCGGGTGCTGGACCTCAACGCCCTCGTGGGCGAAACGGAGACACTGCTCCGCCGCGTGATCGGCGCGGACGTCGAGCTGACGGCCCGCCTCGAGCCGGCGCTGGGGTGGGTGAAGGCCGACCCGGGGCAGCTCGAGCAGATCCTGATGAACCTGGCGATCAACGCCCGCGACGCCATGCCCCGGGGCGGCAACCTCACGATCGAGACCGCGAATGTGGAATTAGGCCGCGACGACCCGCGGGCCGCGGCGGGCCGTTACGTCCTGCTGACGGTGTCGGACACCGGCTGCGGCATGCCCCCCGAGCTCCAAGCGCGCATCTTCGAGCCGTTCTTCACGACCAAGGAGCTGGGGCGGGGGACGGGGTTGGGGCTGGCCACGGTCCACGGGATCGTGCGGCAGGCCAGTGGCCACATCGAGGTCGCCAGCGAGGTCGGGCGCGGCACCGAGTTCCGGGTCTACCTGCCGCGCGTCGAGGCGGCAGTTCCGTCCTCGTCCCGGTCCAGCCCGGGGCTGACGAAGAAGCCGCGGGGGACGGAGACCTTGCTGCTGGTCGAGGACGACGAGGGAGTCCGGCAATTCGCCATCACGGTCTTGCGGGGGAGCGGCTATACGGTTCTGGAGGCGGGGGGCGGCAAGGAGGCCCTGCGCGTGAGTGGGCAGCACGGCGGGTCGATCGACCTGCTGCTGACGGACATCGTCATGCCGGGGATGCTCGGGCCGGAGGTCGCGGATCGTCTGGCGGACATGCGGCCGGGGCTGAAGGTGCTGTACCTCTCGGGCCACCCGGCGGACGCCGTCTTCCCCCACACCGGCCCGCATGCCGAGGCCGCCTTCCTGCAGAAGCCGTTCGCGGTGGACGACCTGGCCCGCAAGGTGCGCGAGGTACTGGACGAGGGGTGCCAAGGCGTGCCTGGCCGTGGGGGCGGGTGGCACTACTTGCAGTCCCACGTCAGGCTTTTCCAACTGACCCACCGCTGGACGGCGGGGCGCTCAGGGCGGGAGGAGCTCGAGCGTTCGGAGGTCCACGCGGACATACAGCTCACAGCCCGAGATCCAGGTGCGGTCGGGCTGCTCCGCGGCGTGCGCCACCCGCGCGAGGGTGAACTCCGAACCGGGTAACTGGAGCATCACGATGTCGTCGGGCGCCACCGGCCCGGACGTGCGCAGGCGCACCCCCCGCTCGGACAGGTCCAGGACCACGGCGCCGAGCGACCGCAGCGAGCGCAGGGAGATGACCAGGGCGGTGATGGTCCTGGCGGGGCAGAAGCGCGGCCCCGCGCGGCTCTCGTCCATACGCGGCTCCGATAGGAGTTCCCGATTGCGACCCCGGGCGCACGGCCGGGCGCGAGCCGTCGGGTCGGTTCACGAACCGGAACGGGGATCTTATAGGCCGGGCGCAACCCCCTGTCAAACCCTGCCACGTGGATCGCGCCCTGGCGGAAAAGCAATGCCGCATCGGACTTGGGATCGTGAAAAAATTCGGGCCGGGGCGGAAGGACGGCCGCGCGGCCCCGGGGAGCGGCCCGCCTGCCGCCGCAGTCCGCGGAACTTTCCGGCCCGTGCTCGGTTAACATCTATGCCGGATGGCCGAGGACGTGGTTCTCCCAGCGGCGGCCGTGGGCCGGCGAGGCGCCGCGGCAGGAACCGGGGCAAGGCGGGGCGGGCAGAGGGCGGGAATGGCACGCAGGGGTCCATCGGAGCAGGCGATTCATCGTCTCATCGGCCAGGTTCTTGCCTCGCTGGCGCAGCCCGAGTCCGACGCCCGGCCGCTGGTCCAGCAGGTCAACGAGTTGCGGGCCGCCGACTGGCAGAGCCGGATGGAGGGGCAGCCGGCGACCTGGGACCAGTTCTGCCGGGAGCGGTTGGGCTGCGAGGCGGCGGACCTGCAGGAGATTCTGAACGGAGCCGTCGCCCTGCAGGAGGCCGGCCTGGTCAACCCGTCGATCGCCCAGTCCCGCGAGGCGCTGCGCTTCGAGGTCGATGCCCCGGTTCGGCCCGCGGAAGCGCCGACCCCCAACGACCTGACGCCCGTGGAGGAAATGCAGCGCTCCTGGCTGAACCTGACCGAGCGGGACCGGAGTGCGTTCCTCGCCTGGGCCAGTTCGCAAGAGGGAAACCACGAAATACACGAAAAACACGAAAAAAAGACCAAAACAAAGAGGAAGAGGAGAGAGGAAGGCCACGGGTCGTGACCCGTGGCTTTTCCCGCTCTTTCTATCTTTTTTCGTGTATTTCGTGGTTTTCCTCTTCGCAACGGCCGTGCCGGCATTTGCGCGATCCAGTCACGCACGAGGCGAACGGCCCTCTCATCGACGACGCGCGAGCCGATGTGCGGCATCCGCCCCAGGCTGGTGATCGCCATGCGGTGCAGCAGGACCGACCTCTCCGGCGCGCCCGGCACGACCAGGCGCGGGTCCTTCAGGCCGAAGCCGCCGTGCGCCGGCGGCACGTTCACCACGCCCATCTCGTCCAGCGGGAGCGTGGCGAGCAGCTTGAACTCGGCGTTGCCGCCGCCCCACTTCATGTGGCAGTGGGCGCAGTTGGAGTGCAGGTACGCCCGCGCCCGCACGCCGACGGAGTGGCGGGCGTCGTCGTAGTCGATCAGTTTCGGCAGCTGCGCCGGCGGCGCCGGCAGCGGTTTGGTGAACAGGCCGATGTGCTCCAGCGTCGCGAGCTGGTTGGCGGTCACGCCGCCGTAGTCGTGGTCGCGGTTCATCTGCAGCGTGCTGACGCCGAGCGCGAACTTCGCCGCGTTCGTGTGGCACAGGGTACACTCCGCCCGGCTCGGGAAGCGGTAGTTCTGCTCCACCACCTTGTCGCCGACCTTGACCGCGAGGACCTGGTCCTTGCCGCCCTCGCCGAGCAGTTCCGCGTCGGTCTGCGCGTCGTTCCAGACGTAGGTGTAGCCGCGCCAGTACTGGTCGCCGTACTCCTGCGTGCCGGGGAATTGCTGGAAGTGCAGGAGGCGCGTTTCGAGACGTTTCCTGCTGTTCGGATTGCCGCGCTCCATCTCCATGCCGAAGGTCTTCACGAGCACCGTGCCGTCGGGGAAGCGCCAGCCGGGCGGGGCGCCGGGCGAGGGCTGCGGGTAGGTGATCTCGTCGAAGCCGATCTTGCCGTCGCCGGGGATGGCGAGGAACCGCTCCTTGGTCGCGTGATCGCCCCAGAGCTGGGCGTTGACCGAGTAGGGGATGAGGCCGGGCGCGACCTTGTGGTCCTTCGTGGAGGCGAAGAGGCCGGTTTCGCTCAGCTTGCGCGGGAAGCGGGCGCTGTCGTCCTTCTTGTTGTCCTTGACGAGCCGATGGATGCCGCCGCCGGTGAAATCGACGAAGTACAGCTCGCCCGCCTCGTCCTCGCCCCAGCTCACGATGCGGTACGTCGTGCGGGCCAGCTCCCCCTTGGAAACGATCGACTCGACTTTCAGTTCGCCGGGGTTGTGAGGCGGGGGCGCGGCCTCCTTCAGGAACCAGACGCGGCCGGTGTCGAAGTCGCCGTAGACGTAGGCGCCTTCCAGGTCTTTCAGCCGTTTGCCGCGGTAAACGAAGCCGCCGGTGATTGAGCGGAAGTCCGTGTGCGAATGCTCGACGACGGGCTTGAGGATCGGCGTCGGGCCTTTCTTGCGTTCCGGGCGGAAGGGGTGCGTGCCCTCGACCACCGACCAGCCGTAGTTGCCGCCCTTCTGGATCTTGTAGACCATCTCCCATAGATCCTGGCCGACCTCGCCGCACCACAGCGCGCCGGTCTTGCGGTCGAAGCTGAAGCGCCACGGCTGGCGCAGGCCATACGCCCAGTTCTCGGGGCGGGCGCCTTTCATCATCACGAACGGGTTGTCTTTGGGGACGCCGTAGCCCTTGCCGGGATCGGGCCGATCGACATCGATGCGCAGGATGGCGCCGAAGAGGTCGCCGAGGTCCTGTCCGGTCTGGCGCTCGTCGGCGATGCCGCTGCCGTCGCCGGTGCCGATGTAGAGCATGCCGTCGGGGCCGAACTTGAGACAGCCGCCGTTGTGCCCGCCGGACGGCCACTCGAGGACGACCTTCTCCGAGGCGGGGTCGCAGCGCGGCGGCTCGTCCTTCGAGGCGGTGAAGCGGGCGACGCGCGTGCCGTCGGGCTCGTCCTTCTGCGGGTTCTTGATGTACGTGACGTAGACGAAGCGGTTCTTCGCGAACTGTGGGTGGAACGCGAAGGCGTAGATGACCTTGCCCTTGAGCTCGAGGAACAGGTCGGCCTTCTCGACGTCGGGGCGGTTGACGAAGGAGTGGATTTTGCCCGGGCGCTGCGCGACGAACAGCCGGCCGCTGCCGGGGGCATAGGTCAGGTCGAGCGGCTCGAAGAACTTCAGCCTGGGGAAGGCGCGCTCGGTGCGGTAGGGCGGGGGCGGCTCCGGCGAGCCCTTGACGTTGGACGTTGTCCACGGGATGCGTTTTTCGAGGCCGAACGCCTGGCGGCGTGCCTTGTCGGGAGCCGGCTCCGCGGCGGTCGAGTGCCAGTGCAACCAGAAGACGCCGAGCCCCAGGGCGGCGCCGAGAAACGATAGCGTGCGCATGCGTGGTCCCTACGCGGAGGGTTGAAGAAGGATCGAACAGCTCAGGGACTTGATTGTACGGCTTTCCCGGCGGAATACAGCTTTTTTCCGAGCCCGTTCCGCGAAGTATTACCCCGGCAGGGAAGATAGTCACACAAGCCCGACGCGCCAGCGAGGGACCCTCGCTGGCGCGTCGGGCTTGTGTATTACCCCAAACCATGCCAGAAGCACACTTCGCCGACCGCCCCCTTTCCGCCTGCTGGGTAACACCTTCCCCTCTGGTCCGGGTAAAATGCGGCAGGCAACCGTGCCGCCGGGTGGGAGGCAGGATCTTCGATGGCAGCTCGGGACTTGATCGGGAAGCGGGGCGAGGCGATCGGGGAAATTGGGGTCAGTTCATTTTCCCGCCGTCTGTCGGGCGGCGGGAAAATGAACTGACCCCAATTTCCCCAATTTCCCACCAATTCCCCCCCAATTTCCGCGCCGAATGCCTTGACACACCCAACCGGGTGAGCCGATAATCGCGGTGGAAGACGCCGAGCTTTCCTCGACAGATCGGCTGGCTCTGTGGTCGGGAGGTGTGGTCTGCATGAGTCCGAACCTTGCTGCCGTGTTAGCCGCGGCGGAGTCGCTCCCGGTCACGGAGCGGCGCGAGTTGATCGCTCTGTTGCTTGAGGGGCTGGACGATACCCCCTCGCCCGAGTCCGAAGCCGGGTCACCGGGCCTGACCGACGCCTGGCGCCTGGAGCTCGCCCGGCGTTCGGCGGAGTACGATGCGGGTCGGGCGGAGACAGTCCGTTGGGAGGAGGTGCAAAGCCGCTGGCAATCGCGGAGGGCGACCGGTGGCTAGCGTCCGGTTCCTGAAGCGGGCCGAGGCAGACCTTGAGGAGGCCGTGGCCTGGTACGAGGCCCGCAGTCCTCGCGCCGCTTTGAAGCCGCGGTGAGTGCCGCCCTGGAGCGCATCGCCGCGACACCGGCGATGTACGCCCTGGAGGACGACCGGCATCGCGTCTGCCCCGTGCGAAAGTCGCAGTACCTGATCGTCTACCGCCATGAGGCGGCTGCCGATGAAGTGATGGTTATCGCGGCGGCCCACGCCAAACAGGACCCACGCCCCTGGCAGTAGCCGGCCGCAGTTCCGCGCGAGAGATGAAGGCGCGGTCCGCTTGAGCAGCCCACGGTCCGCCGCCCGTGAACTGCTCACTCCTCAGGAGAAGGGTCACTTCTTCGGCGCCTTCTGTGGCTGCTGCGCCTTCTCGATCTTCGCCCACGTATCGACCAGCGTCACCGTCCGGTTGAATACCGGCCGCTCCTTCGTCGAGTCCGGATCGACGCAGAAATACCCCAGCCGCTCGAACTGGTAGCGCGTCCCCGGCGCCGCGCCGGCGACGCTGGGCTCCACGAACGCCTCGACCACCTCCAGCGACTTCGGGTTCAGGTTCGAGCGCCAGTCCTTGCCCTCCTCCACCTCGTCGGGGCCCGCCTTCGTGAACAGGTAGTCGTACAGCCGCGCCTCCACCGGCAGCGCGTGCGCCGCCGACACCCAATGGATCGTCGCCTTCACCTTCCGCCCGTCCGGCGCGTTGCCCCCGCGCGTCGCCGGGTCGTAGGTGCAGTGCAACTCCACCACCTCACCCTGGGCGTCCTTCACCACGCTCTGGCACGTGATGAAGTAGGCGTAGCGCAGCCGCACCTCGCGCCCCGGCGCCAGGCGGAAGAACTGCTTCGGCGGATCCTCGCGGAAGTCGTCGCGCTCGAGGTACAGCACTCGCCCGAACGGCACCTTGCGCGTCCCCGCCGCCGGGTCCTCCGGGTTGTTCACCGCCTCCAGTTCGTCCGACTGCCCCTCCGGGTAGTTGTCGATCACCACCTTGAGCGGCCGCAAAACGCCCATGACGCGCGGCGCCCGCCGGTTCAGGTCCTCGCGGACCGCGCCTTCCAGGCGCTGCACCTCGATCACGCTGTTGAACTTCGCGACGCCAATGTCCTTGCAGAACTGCCGCACCGCCTCCGGCGTGTAGCCGCGGCGGCGGATGCCCACGATCGTCGGCATCCGCGGGTCGTCCCAGCCGCGCACGTACTTGCCCGTCACCAGCTCGATCAGCCGCCGCTTCGATAGCACCGTGTACGTCAGGTTCAGCCGCGCGAACTCAATCTGCTGCGGCGCGTAAATCCCCAGCTCGCGAATGAACCAGTCGTACAGCGGCCGGTGGATCTCGAACTCCAGCGTGCAAATCGAGTGCGTGATCTTCTCGATCGAGTCCGACTGCCCGTGCGCCCAGTCGTACATCGGGTAGATGCACCAGGCGTCGCCGGTGCGGTGGTGGTGCGCCCGCATGATGCGGTACAGCACCGGGTCGCGCAGGAGGAAGTTGGGCGAGCTCATGTCGATCTTGGCCCGCAGCGTCCGGGCGCCATCGGGGAACTCGCCCGCGCGCATGCGGCGAAACAGGTCGAGGTTTTCGTCCACGGAGCGGTTGCGGTACGGGCTCTCCTTGCCGCCCTGCAGGCCGCCGCGGTACTCGGCCACCTGCTCGGCGGTCAGGTCGCAGACGTACGCCTTCCCCTTCTGGATCAGCTCCTCGGCCCACAGGTAGAGCTGCTCGAAGTAGTCGGAGGCGTAGAACTCGCGGTCGTCCCCGTCGAAGCCGAGCCAGCGCACGTCGCCCTTGATCGAATCGACGTACTCCTGCTCCTCCCGGGAGGGGTTGGTGTCGTCGTAGCGCAGGTTGCACTTGCCGCCGTACTCCTGGGGCAGGCCGAAGTTGAGGCAGATCGACTTGGCGTGGCCAATGTGCAGGTAGCCGTTCGGCTCGGGCGGGAAGCGCGTGTGGACGCGGCCCTGGTACTTGCCGGTGCGGTTGTCCTCGTCGATGATTTCCTGGATGAAGTGCCGGGCGGGGGCCTCTTTCTTCTCCTCGGCGTGCTCGGGCTTCTTCTTCGGGTTCGGCGTGTCCATGAGTACCTTCCTTCGCCTGGGGCGGCGCCCGGGAGAGCGGCGGCCGCCGCGACCTCGTCTCCCGTGTTATAGCGAATGGGGCTGTCTCGCCGCAGCACCCCCGCGCGGCGCCGCGGCAAAGAAAAACCCCGCTGAACTCCCTGCAAGCAGGTCGGACAGCGGGGCCGGAACAGAGAAGAGGCCGATCGGACAGGTAGATGCTACGGCCTCCCCAGGGACCGTGTCAAGAGGAGTCAGTTGTGGCTGAAGCGGGGGGAGGCCTGGCGTTCCTCAAGGACCCGGCCCTCGGGGTCGAGCAGACGGAAGCGGCCCACGGAATAGAGCTGGAGCTGACGCAGGAAGACCTCGCGGGCCTTGGCCTCTGGGCCGCGGCAGACCACGGTCCAGTTCTCCCCACCCAGCCCGGATTTCTGCACCTGGAACTCGACGGCCATTATTCTCCTCCTCTCGTTCGTGGTATCAATGACGTTATTCTACCGCGCACCGCCAGGGGCGTGTGAAAAGCAAGACCGGTGCCGGTGGGATTACGGCTATCCCGGCGGCGAAAAGCGCGAAATCACCCCGTGCCCCGTCGATAGACGATACCTGTTGAACTCGCCCCGTGTGTCACAAGAGAGTCGCGCCGCTGTGCAATGTCGGCCCATCGCGCGGCGCGCCGGACGTTTTCTCCGCCGTGGGGGGTTGAAACCGTTGCGCCGGCGGCGGATAGTGGTGCGGTCCAGACTGTTCTCCAAAGGGAGGTTACCGTGACGGCGCCACAGCTCGAAGCCATCTGGGCGGACCACCTCGCGGGCGAGTTCGCCACCAAGGATGTCGAGGCCACTCTCGCCACCATGGTGGACGACGCCTACGTCAACCACATGCCGGTCAACACCGGCGGCCGCGGCAAGGAGCAACTGCGGGCGTTCTACCGCGACGACTTCATCCCCTCCTGGCCCGACGACCTGCAGATAACGCCGCTCAACCGCGTCGTCGGCGACGGCCAGCTCGTCGAGGAACTGCGGCTGCGCTTCACGCACAGCAGGCAGATGGACTGGTTCCTCCCCGGCGTGCCGCCGACCCACAGGCCGGTGGACATCCACCTCGTCGTCGTCGTGCAGTTCCGCGGCGACAAGCTGGCGTGCGAGCGCATCTACTGGGACCAGGCGACCGTGCTGCGCCAGCTCGGGCTGCCCCTCGTCTGAGGGGGAAAGCGAACGCGGCTGACGTCGCTCTGACCGATGGCGTCAGCCGCGTTCGCTTTGGGAAACAGGCGACCAAGGCGAGAAAAGCCGCGGCGATGACGCACCTGCGCGTCCCCGGACAGGAGAAAAAAAGCGCGCTCCCTCGCCGGTTGCGCGGCCGAATCCGCATAAACCTGGTGAAGGCGGAGGCGAGTCATTGAGGGGCGGCTGGCCCCAGCGGCGAGGGCATTCTCCCCCGGCGAAGGCCGGCCCTCACCCCTTTCGCCCTCCCCAATCCGGAGCATCTTTTTGAGGAATTAGCCGGCGGGACGCCCGCCGTTTACATAGAGGTTTCTGTCAAACCTTCCTACTATCCCGACAGGCTCGCCTTGTAGGGTGGGCACTGCCCACCGGTCGCTCCACGGTGGGCAGTGCCCACCCTACAAGTCGAGGAGCGACCGGTGGGCAGTGCCCA
>JBBRPS010000096.1:0-18053 GCA_038227745.1 Gemmatales bacterium
GTCCGAAGAAGCCTGCGCGGAAGCGGAAGTACAACAAGAGGCATCCTCATGTCGCCACCTCCAAGCTGTTAGCCGAGCGAGGAACCAAGACGCGACCGCTGAATACCAAACAGAAACCAACACCTTGAAAGGGCTGGAGGGGCCGGCCGAGGGCAAGCCGAAGGAGGAGTGGCGGCTGAAGTCGGCCCGCGACCTGCTGTCGTTGAAGGTGTGCGACATGGCGATCGGCAGCGGGGCCTTCCTGGTGCAGGCGTGCCGCTACCTGTCCGAGCGGCTGCTGGAAGCCTGGGGGAAGGCCGAGCGGGCCGGGACGGGCCGGCAGGGCAAGCTGGCGTTCGACGGGCAGGCCCCGGCCAGACCGAAGGTCGTGCCGCGGATCACGCCCTTCGGCGACGTGGCGGTCGGGCGGCTGGACGAGCAGATCATCCCGGAGGAGACGGAGGACCGCCTGGTCTACGCCCGCCGCCAGGTGGCCCAGCGGTGCCTGTACGGGGTGGACAAGAACCCGATGGCCGTGGAGATGGCCAAGCTGTCGCTCTGGCTGCTGACCCTGGCCAAGGGCCAGCCCTTCACGTTCCTCGACCACGCCGTCCGCTGCGGCGATTCGCTGCTGGGCATCCACGACCTGAAGCAGCTCGAGGTCCTGCACCTAAGCGGTGACAAGGGGCAGACGCCCATCTTCGTCGAGGCCGTGGCCCGCCACCTCCGGGAGGCGATGGAACTGCGTCTGCGGATCGAGGACATGCGGGTGACGACGGTGGAGGACGTGAAGGAGCAGGAGCGGCTCCTCCAGCAGGCCGAAGAGAAGACCGACGCCCTGCGTTCGGCCGCCGACCTGTTGATCGCGGAGGCCCTGGGAGCCGCGGTCATGCCACAGGTCCAGATCGCCGGCTACATCGACGGCTGGGAGGTCGGCCCGCTGCGTGAGTTCGCCAGGCGGCACCTCGGCGACCGGCCGACGTTCCACTGGCCGCTGGAGTTCCCCGAGGTGTTCGCCCGCCGGGGCGGCTTCGACGCTCTGGTCGGCAACCCGCCGTTCATGGGCGGCCAGAAGATCACCGGGAACCTCGGCGACGAGTACCGCGAGTACCTCGTGCGGTGGCTGGCACGGGGGCAGCGGGGAAGTGCCGACCTGTGTGCCTACTTCTTCCTGCGTGGCCGGCAGCTGCTGCGGGAGGGAGGCGGCTTCGGCCTGCTGGCCACCAACACCATCGCCCAGGGCGACACCCGCGAGGTCGGCCTCGACCATCTGGTAGGGGACGGCTGCGTCATCCCGCAGGCGGTGCCCAGCCGCAAGTGGCCTGGTACTGCGACAGTGGAGGTCGCCCATATCTGGTGCCGTCGAGGACGATGGGCAGGCCCCTTCTTGCTGGACGACAAGCCTGTCGCCGGCATCACGGCGTTCCTCACGCCGCCCACGGCCGTCATCGGCATGCCGTTCCCTCTCAAGGCCAACCAAGGAAGGTGCTTCCAGGGATCAAACGTGCTTGGTCTTGGTTTCGTCCTTGAGCCAGAAGAGGCACAACGCCTCATCGCGAAGGACAACCGTAACTGCGACGTGGTGTTGCCCTACCTCAACGGGGAAGACATGAACTCCCGCCCGGACCAATCCCCAAGTCGGTGGGTGATCAGTTTCTTCGATTGGCCCCTCAACCGAGAAGCAGCTCCAGCCGGGTATGCAGGGCCAGTGGCAGCTGACTACCCGGACTGCTTGGCAATCGTGGAGGCCAAGGTCAAGCCGGAACGGACAGCCAAGCAGAAGAACGCTACAGATCGTGATCGTGCCAAGAAGTGGTGGCGGTTTGGTCGTAGTGCTTCTGAACTCTACGCCACCATCAAGGGCATGCAACGAGTCCTGGCCCTTTCGCTGGTCAACAACCACTTGGGAGTCGGCGTCGTTCCGACGGGGATCGTGTTCGCCCACAAACTCGGTGTGTTCGCGTGTGCGGACTGGGACTTCTTCGCCGTCCTCCAGTCGCACCTCCACTACCACTGGGCATGGCACTACTGTTCGACCATGCGGACCGACATCAACTACTCTCCCTCGGACTGCTTCGAGACGTTCCCCTTCCCCACGGAGCGTGCAGGGCTGGCCCGGGTCGGCGAACAGTACCACGACTACCGCGGTCAGGTGATCTCGGCTCGGAAACTGGGGCTGACGAAGACCTACAACCGCTTCCATGACCGCAGGGAGGCCAGCGAGGACATCGTCAGGCTGCGGCAGATGCACGTCGCGATGGACCAGGCGGTCGCGGCGGCCTACGGCTGGAAGGACCTCGACCTGGGACACGGCTTCCACCAGATCCGCGAGGGCGTGCTGCGGTACACCATCAGCGAGACTACCCGCCAGGAGGTGCTCGGACGGCTGCTGACGCTGAACCACCAGCGGCACGAGGAGGAGGTGCGGCAAGGGCTGCACCAGCAGAAGAAGCCACGAGGCAAGGGGAGGCAGAAGTCGACCGAGGGCGGCGGGCTTTTTGAGTGACCCTTTTCGGGGTGACGATTGAGGGATCCGATGGGCACGCGATTTCAGAAAGCACGATTCCACGCCGCCACGGGACCGCGGTCGCTGTTCGACCGGGTCCGGTTCAAGATGAGCGGCAAGCGGACGCTCCGCGTCCATGCTCCCCACCTGGCCGGACGTGCCGCCGAGCGGGCCGCACCCCTGGAGGCCATCTCCACGTTCGACGCCGGCGAGTGGGAGCTGGTCACGGTCGAGGTGCGGGAGGACACCTGCAAGTTCGTCAACTCGGCCTGGACGCGGGAGATCGACGGGCAGAGATGGTGGGTGGTGATCGGGCTGAACGACACCGTCGAAACCGTGATCGACACGGACAAGCGTGGCCTGGGCGACGCCATCGTGACCGGCGGGGAACTGTTCGACCGCGTCGAGAAGGTCAACCGGGAGTTGATGCTCGCGGAGAGGGACATGGGCACCGGGGCGACGGGGGCGTCTCACCCGCCCGACGCCCCTTGAGGCGTCCTGTGCCGAATGAGCCGAGAGAGGAGCCGCCGTGCTGCTTGCGGAAATCCATGGGAAGACGCTGGAGGTCGCCCGCGACAACGAGGACTACCTGACCTCGGCAGTCTTTGGGCACCTTCGGTACGTCTCGCCCGGCCCCTTCTGGGACGACCTCCTGAAAAGGGCCAGGGGCCTGCCGGGACCGGGCGGCCAGGAGCCGTCGTTGGGCAGTATGCTGGCCGACGCCGGCCGGTCGCCCTCGGCGTACTCCCGTCTGGAGGTTCGCTTCTGGCGACACCACGCCACGCACGGCGAGCCTGACCTGATCCTGCACTTCACGGCGGACGGCCGCCCGCCGCTGGTGGTGCTGATCGAGGCCAAGCTGTGGTCGGAGAAGAGCGGGACGGGCGACCGCGACCAGCTGGTCCGCTACCTCCGCGTCCTCGAAGACCTCGCCTTGGCCGGCGTCAACGTCCCGGCAGACGCCGCTCGCTTCCTGGTCTACCTGACGCCCGGGGAGTCGCTGGTGGAGGTAGCGGACAGTACCGCCCGCGTGGACGACCCGGCGAGAGACCGGCCCCGGCTGTTCCGGCTCCAGTGGCAGGACGTGCTGGAGGCGGCGGACGCGGCGTGGCCCGGCTCGCAGGAGCCGACCTGCACCATCCTGGCCGACGTGGCTTGCTTCCTTCGGACGCTGGGCCTGGAATACTTCCGCGGCCTGTCCCGCCTCGACGACCTGCCCCTCCTCGAGCCCGGGTTCGGGGCCTTCTATACGGCCGGGCTGACGGGCTTCCGGGGGATGACCCGCGAGCCGAAGATGGGCTTCTTCGAGGTATGCAAGGGAGGCTGGTCATGAGGGACGCGAGCGACGACTACGGACTGAAGGTCAGCCGGGCCCTGGAGGCCGTGCGGCGGATGCACGCCGATGTGAGCAAGATGCTCTTGGACGCCGACGGCACCATCGGGAAGGGCAAGCCATCGGTGTTCGGGAACTGGGCCACGCGGGACCTGAACTACAAACCCAAGGCGGACTACTGGATGTCCTGGTTCGTGTACCGCTATTACGCGGGGGGTGGAGGGGAGGCTCCGGGACTCGTGGAGGGCGTCTCCGTCTGGTTCTTCGACAACCAGAACCGGATCGCCGAGCCTTACCTCCTGGTGGGCCAACTCTCCTACGACCTCGCCCCTGACCAGAAGATCGCGGCGGCTTGCCAGGAGTACGATCTGGTCTTCGCATACGTCCACTGGAGCGGCCAGCCGGCCCCGGGCAGGGTGCTCACCGGCTCCCGTCCTCCCCAGAAGCCGTCCGTCAACTGGTACAAGGTCATCGCCGTGCCGCTCTACGCGGTCACCTCGATGGACGACGTGACCGGGCTGATGGATCGCGTCCGTGCCGCCGAAGCCCCTGTCAGTACCGAGGGCCAGCCATGACGACTGTATTGCAAGCCGCACCGTCCGCCACACGCATCCGCCAGGAACTGGTCGAGGCCGTGATGCTCGACCTGCTCGGGCCGGCCCACGGCCCCGAGGAGGAGCTGGACGAGCGGAACGTCCGCGACCGCTACCTCGTTGGCATGCTCGCCCCCAAGCGGCAGGAGCTGTCGCCCGAGGAGTTCGACGAGCTGGCCCAGGGCGGCGTCGGCAGCGGCGAGGACGGCACCGCCGACTTCTCAGCCCCGCCGGCCAAGACCATGTTCCCGTCGTCGTTCGGCATGACCTTCTGCGTGGACCTGGAGGCCGAGGCGTTGCAGATCACCGCCCGCTGGGGGCAGTACGTCCGCCTCCGCAGCGAGACGCTGACCCGCGAGGGCGGCGAGCTGAAGCTGGTCTGGAAGCGGACGCCGAAGGAGGGCGTCTCGAAACCCGTCCCCCTCCAGGCTGGGCGTTTCACCTGGAAGCCCGACGCGGAGCTGCCCGAGGTCTACGTCCAGGGGCTGATCCGCAAGCGGGACGACCACTGGTCCGTCACCCTCTTCCTCGTCAACGGCCAGCAGGAGCCCAAGAAGCTGCGGGACCAGGCGTGGCTGTTCCAGCCCGAGCTGGCCGTCGAGTGCCCGAAAGGCAAGCCCGTCTTCCACCGGCGGGCGTCGCTGCGGGACCCCGGCAAGCTGGACCTCCTGGCCTACGCCGAGGATCTTGAGATGTCCATGCTCTACCGGCACTGCGTGGAGTTCGCCGTCGGCCACGGCGTCAGCGTCCACGCCGAGCCGTCTCCCGGGCACCAGGATCGAGCCGTCCGCCTCCACACCCTCGTCGTGCCGCGGTCGGAGGTGCCCAGGTCCACGCCGCCGACCGCCGACGAGGTCCCCGGCCTGGTTGGCCTCGTCCTCGACATGAAGGACCTGGCCCAAACACCCGACGCCGGCTTCGCCGCCAAGCTCGGCCCGCTGGTGACGGCCTACGCGGCGTGGATCGCCGAGCAGGAGGCTCGGCTGACCCTGTCCGACCTGGCCCCCTACCGGGCGACCGGCCAGTCGGTGATGGACCGATGCCGCGAGGCCCTGGGCCGCATAAAGGCCGGCCTGGAGCTGCTCGCCGGCGACAAGCAGGCGGCCGAGGCGTTCCGCTTCGCCAACAAGGCCATGTGGCTCCAACGCATCCACACGATCTACGCCCTGGCCCGCCGGCGTGGGGAGGCTGCCGACCTGGCGGCCATCGATGCAGACGTGAAGAACCACGCCTGGTATCCGTTCCAGCTGGCCTTCATCCTCCTCAACCTGCCCGGCGTCACGAAGCTCGATCACACGGAGCGGACCGGCGAGGCCGACGCCGTCGCGGACCTGTTGTGGTTCGGGACAGGCGGGGGGAAAACGGAATCGTACCTGGGCCTGTCCGCCTACACGATGTCCCTCCGGCGTCTGCAAGGAGCGGTGGCCGGGCGGAGCGGCGAGCAGGGCGTGGCCGTGCTAATGCGGTACACGCTGCGGCTACTCACGATCCAGCAGTTCCAGCGGGCCGCGTCGCTGGTCTGTGCCTGCGAGACGATCCGGCGGGAGGACTCCGCGAAGTGGGGCTGGACGCCCTTCCGCATCGGCCTCTGGGTCGGCCAGAGGACCACGCCCAACACTACGGACCAGTCGGCCGAGTCGGTCAAGCAGGACCACGGCCACGGCAAGTTCCGGGGCGGCGTCGGCGGGGGCAGCGTCGGTGGGGGCGGCGGCTCCCCGGCCCAGCTGACCAACTGCCCCTGGTGCGGCAGCCGCATCAGCCCCGGCCGCGACATCAAGGTCGAGGCGTACCAGCGGGGCCGGGGCCGCACTATCACCTACTGCTCAGACCTCAAGGGCGAGTGTCCCTTCAGCCCCCGCAAGTCGCCCGACGAGGGGCTGCCCATGCTGGTGGTGGACGAGGAGGTCTACCGGCTGCTGCCGAGCTTGCTAATCGCGACGGTGGACAAGTTCGCTCAGATGCCGTGGAACGGCAAGGTGAGCATGCTCTTCGGCCAGGTGGACGCCTGGTGTCCCCGCCACGGCTTCGGCTCGCCCGAGCTGGCCTGCGGCGAGAGCCACCCCAAAAAGGACCGATGGCCGGCGGTCCGCGTCCAGCCGCACAAACCGCTGCGGCCGCCGGACCTCATCATCCAGGACGAGCTGCACCTGATCAGCGGGCCGCTGGGGACACTCGTCGGGCTGTACGAGACGGCGGTGGACAAGCTCTGCACCTGGGAGGTCGGGGGCAAGAAGGTCCGCCCCAAGGTGATCGCCTCGACGGCCACCATTCGCAAGGCAGGGGACCAGGTCCACGCCACCTTCCTGCGGCAGGTCCGCGTGTTCCCGCCGCAGGCCCTGGACGTTCGCGACAACTTCTTCTCGCGTCAGCGGCCGCCCTCGGAGGCGGACCCCGGCCGGCTCTTCCTGGGCATCTGCTCGCCGGGCCGGCGGCTCAAGGTGGCCCTGATCCGGGTCTACGTCGCCTTCCTGTCCGCGGGCCAGCAGATGTACGAGCGGTACGGCAAGGCCGCCGATCCGTGGATGACGTTGATCGGCTACTTCAACTCGATGCGGGAGCTGGGCGGCATGCGGCGGCTGGTGGACGACGACGTGAAGAGCCGCCTCCGCAAGATGGACCAGCGGGGGCTGGCCAAGCGGGTCGTGGACACGCTCGACGAGCTGACTTCTCGCAAGGGCTCGACCGAGATTCCCGAGGTGCTCGACCGCCTGGAGGTGCAGTTCGACCCGGCCGTCGAGGCGAGGCGGAAGCAGATGGCCCGGACGGGGAGCCTCAAGGACATCCCGCCCCGGCCCATCGACGTGCTGCTGGCCACCAACATGGTGAGCGTGGGCGTGGACGTGAACCGCCTGGGCCTGATGGTCGTGGGCGGCCAGCCGAAGACGACGGCGGAGTACATCCAGGCCACCAGCCGCGTGGGCCGCAGGTTCCCCGGCATCGTCTGCACCGTGTACAACTGGACGCGGCCCCGTGACCTGTCCCACTACGAGACCTTCGAGCACTACCACGCCACCTTCTACAAGCACGTCGAGGCGTTGAGCGTCACGCCCTTCGCCCCGGGGGCGATCAGCCGCGGGCTGACGGCGTTGCTGGTCTCCTGCATCCGCCACCAGGGTTCCGAGTTCAACAGCAACGACAGGGCCCAGAGGCTGGACCGGCAGCACCCGTGCGTGCAGGCGGCCATCGACCTGATCGCCCGCCGTGCCCACCTCGTCGGCAACGGGGCCGCCATCGAGCAGCAGGTGCGGGCCGAGCTGCAAGAGCGGCTGGACGCCTGGCTGGCCGAGGCCCAGAAGTCGGCGGGCGGCCGCGTCCTGGCCTACGACGAGAAGAAGGACGGCGTGACGGTCGGGCTGCTGCGACGGCCCAGCCTGGCCCCGTGGGACGACTTCACCTGCCTGAACTCACTGCGGGACGTGGAGCCCACGGCCAGCCTCATCCTCGACGACGGCGGCATGGACGAGGACGCGGCGTTCACGCCGGCCGTGAGCGAGGACGCCGCCGGGGAGGAGGGCGACGATGAGTAACCCCTCGGTCAAACGCAAGGTCGGCGACCTGCGGCCCAGCCAGCTACTGTTCACCTTCGGCGTCGGCTCGGTGGTCGAGCTGCCCAACCTGTCCGTGATGGTCATGGGCCTGGACGACTGGCCCGCTGAGCATGCCGGCAAGGTCAGCGAGGAGCGGCTGCTCAAGGCCGTGCAGCACGAGCTGGGCTCGCAGGTTGATCGCCTCCTGACGCCGCCGGTGTCCGCCGAGTCCACCGTGTCCGGGCCCTTCGACGACTCGTCCAGCATCGGCGTGCCGGTGGCCCCGTTCCCCCGCTGGCTGTTGTGCCCGTTCTGCCGGCTGCTGGCCCCGATCCAGTCCGGCCTGTTCGAGCTGAAGCTGGACCCCTACCGGCGGGACCGCACCCGCTACGTCCACCGCAACTGCACGAAGCTGGGCAAGCCGCCGACGGCGGTGCCAGCCCGGTTCCTCGTGGCCTGCGAGAACGGCCACCTCGACGACTTCCCCTGGGTTCACTTCGTCCACCGCGGCCCGACCGAGTGCAAGTCGCGGCTGCGGCTGATCGAGTTCGGGGCCTCTGGGGAGGTGTCGGACATCGAGGTGAAGTGCGAGGTGTGCGGCTCCGGTCGCCGCATGGTCGGGGCCTTCGCCTCGGCCGAGGACGACGAGGCCCGTCTACCCGCCTGCCGGGGCCGCCAGCCTCACCTGCGGAAGTTCACCGAGGAGGGCTGCAAGTGCCCGACGCGGGCCATCCTGCTGGGGGCGTCCAACTCCTGGTTCCCGGTGACGCTGTCCGCCCTGTCCGTCCCCACGCAAGTGGACAGGCTGGCCCAGCTGCTCCAACAGCACTCGGCCCTGTTCGACGCCGTGGAGAGCATCCAGAACGTCAAGCTGCTGCGGGATGTGGGCATCCTCAAGCCGTTCGCCGCCTACACCGACGAGGCCGTCTGGGAGGCGTTGGTGAAGAAGCGGCAGGGGGACGGGGACACGGGCGAACAGCACGCCGACCTGCGGGAGCCCGAGTGGCAGGTCTTCTCCAGCCCCGACCCGGCCCGCAACGGCCGCGACTTCCAGCTGCGTCAGGTGGAGGTGCCCAGGGCCTACCGCAAGCAGTTCGACAAGGTGGTGCTGGTGGAAAGGCTCCGCGAGGTGCGGGCCCTGGTCGGCTTCACGCGGATCGGCTCGCCCGGCGACTTCAGCGAGCCGGCGGAACTGCCGCCCGAGCGGCTGGCCTCCCTGTGCCGAGGCCAGCCGAAATGGGTGCCGACATCGGAGGTCCGCGGCGAGGGCATCTTCCTCCAGTTCGGCGAGGAGGCCGTCCAGCGGTGGGTGAAGAAGAACAAGGGGCTGGAGGCCGAGTTCTTCGAGGCCCACAAGCGGTGGCGGCAGGTCCGCGGCCTGGAGGCCGAGGAAGGCTTCCCCGGCCTGCGGTTCGTGCTGCTGCACAGCTTCGCCCACGCCCTGCTCCGCCAGCTGTCGCTGGAGTGCGGCTACACCACGGCGTCGATCCGCGAGCGAATCTATTCGCGGAACGCCGGCGGGGACCACGAGCCGACGGCGGGCGTCCTGATCTACACGGCGGCGTCGGACAGCGAGGGGACGCTGGGCGGGTTGGTCAGCCTGGGCGAGCCGCGGACGCTGGCCCGCCACCTCGACCAGGCCCTCGACGGCCTGCGGCTGTGTGCGTCGGACCCGTTGTGCTCGGAGCACCACCCTTACCGCGACAGCCTGACCTTGCACGGGGCGGCCTGCCACGCCTGCCTGTTCGCCCCGGAGACCAGCTGCGAGCGGGGTAACAAGTACCTGGACCGTTCGGTGCTGGTGCCCACGGTCGAGCGTGAGAAGGCCGCGTTCTTCGGGTGAACACCATGGACACGCAGAGGCAGGCGGTCGCGGAGCAGGCCCGGCGTCTGGCAGCGGAGCTGCCGCCCTCGATGGCGGAGATGCTGGCCGACGCCGTCGGGCGTGTGAGCGGCCCCGACGCTGGGGCCGTCCTGGCCGCGGTGCCGCAGCCGCACTACCGGGCGTTGGCGTCGGAGTTCCTGGCGGCCTGGCGGTCGTCCTTCCCCGGACTGGGCGCGCAGGCCGTCGCGGCGGCCCTCGCCACGGCGGTGGCCGGGGAACAGGCCCGGCGTGAGGGACAATCGGTTGAGCTGGTGTGGACGGGGCCGGACACCCAGGCCGTGCCGCTCCGCCACACTGAGCAAGCGTTGCTCCAGGTCATCGACGCGGCCCGGGAGCGGCTGCTGGTCGTCAGCTACGCCGTCTACAAGATTCCCCGGATCGGGGAGGCCCTCGCCCGTGCCGCGGGCCGGGGCGTCGCCCTGCGAGTCGTGATCGAGGGTGCCCACCGCCACGACGGCCTCGACGTGTACGACCGGCTGCGGGCCCTGGGGGATGCGGTCGCCACGCGGGCCTGCGTCTACCTGTGGCCCCTGGACCGCCGGCCCCGGGACGACGCGGGCGGCCAGGGGGTGCTGCACGTCAAGTGTGCCGTGGCGGACGGCCGCTGGCTGTATCTGTCGTCCGCGAACCTGACGGAGAACGCCTTCACCCTGAACATGGAGCTGGGCGTCCTGGTCCGCGACGAATGTGCCGCGGGCCAGGTCGAGCGACACTTCGACAAGCTCGTTGCGACCGGAACCCTGGTGCGGATTTGATCGTGACGTGATCCTGGACCGCCGTCCATGACAACGTGTCCGAGAGGGGGGGCCGCTACCAACCTGCTCAGGGCGTGGTGACGGCCGGTTGCCTCCACGAATACGACGAGAAGAACCATGGCCCAACGCATCCTGAACGTTCGGGTTCGCCCCTTCCGCATGGCGGTGCTGCTCGCGAAGACCGCCTCCCCGGACGAGGTACTGCTCGCCCTGAGGTTCCTCTCCTACCTCTGGGGCGGTCGCTTCTGTCAGCTGCTGGCGGTCGAGACTGGAGGCGACGATCCCCTGGCGTCCTTCCGCCTGTCCCAGTCGCGGCCCGACCTCGTCTACGGTATCGGCATCGACCAGAACGCCTGGAGGCCCCGCGTACACGAAGCCTGCCAGCCGAGAGGCTTCGGCATGCTGGAGGCCCAGTACGTCGAGAACCTGCACGATGCCGTTGTGGAGCCGGTGACGGCCGCCCATGTCGTCCACCACCTTCGCCGGACGCCAGAAGGCCCCGGGCGTCAACAGCGAACCCTGCGGCTGCTCGGCTGCGATCCCAAGTCGCCGTTGCGACCGTTCGCGGCCGCCCTGTTCGGCATCCACTACGAGAACCTCGGGAGTGCGATCCCGAACGAGGGAGGGTGGCTACCCGAGGACGGAACCGTGGCGGACCTGATCGCCACGCACGCAGACCTCGTCTCCAAGTATCAACGGTGCTGGCTGGACCTCGCGAGCCACGGGCTCGTGTTCAGCTACAACCCCTTCTCTGCTTCCTCCCCGCCTCCCCCCACGGTTGTCCTGGTCGGCGAACTCGCCTCGGACATGTCGCTGTTCTGGAACCTCCGCACGGCGGCCGAGCCTCACTTCCCCGCGTGGGTCATCCCCCTGCCCGCGGCGTCGGCGGCTGATCCCGCGGTCCTGGCCGGGCTCAGGGACTGGCTGCTGGCGTTCGAGATCTATCGGCGACGGCCCACTTTCTGCCGGGTGACCTCGGCCACCGTCTCGCATCCGGCCCTGGCGGCTTTCGCCGGCCGTCTTCGGGAAGCATTGGCCGGGACCGCCGTCAAGCACGTCGATGCCTGGGAGCCCACGAATCGCCTTCCCGTGGTCGTGCCCTACGAGTCCGAGCGGCACCTGCCGGTCGAGCTGTCGAGACGGACCTTGACCTTCCATCCGCCGCGTCCGAAGCTGCTCGAAGGCTTCTCCAAGGGTGCCTGGCTGGTCGAGTTCCGCGAGGACGTGCGGCGTGGGCGGGCGGTCAGGGAGCTGTGCCTTCCTCCTCGCATCTCCACCTTCGCCGTGCTGAACGCCCCCGGCCCCACCTCGATCCCGATGACCAGGATTCCCCAACTCGGCGACGGGGTGGACGGGATCAACATCGTCTGCTGGGAGCGGAAGGAGTTCGCGAGGGTCCACCTGCCGACCGCCGAGGAGGTCTTGACGGAGGTCCTGCGGGAGGCGGAGATCACCCCCACCGAGGACGAGAAGAGGGCCTGCTACCTGCCGGTGCTGCGGATGTTCGGCGGCCTCGACAAGGCCGCCGAGGCGTTCTCCGGCCAGCGAGGCAACGTCCTGAAGTCGCTGCTGGACGAACCGCTGCACCTCGGCGAGATTCAGGGGAAGGCGAGGCTGGGCAAGGGGAAGCTGGCCGAACTCGCGGAGCCCGAGGTCCCCAGGGTAATGCTGGATCGGCTGGACCCGGTCGCCAAGCGGACGTTCCGGCGGCGGAGGCGGCGGCTGTGGACCAGGATGTCCCCTTCCACGACCGCCGTCGAGTCCTTGCTCGAGTTCTGGGCCGACCGGGGCGTGGTGTCCAGGCGGTGGCAGCTCGGCCCCTGCCCGGCCTGCATGGGGTCGTTCTGGGAGGGGCACATCGACATCTCGAAGCCCGTGCTCTGCCCCGGCTGCGGCAGACGGCTTCGGCTTCCTCCCCAGGTGCCCATGGGCTACTCGATCCACCGGCTCGTCGGCCATGCCATCCGGCAGGGGATCGTGCCGGTCGTGCTCGCGGGCCGGTTCCTGAAGAACCTGACGCACCGGGGATTCCTCTGGGTGCCTGGCGTCAAGTACAAGTGGGACGACAAGGACGGCGACCTGGACATCCTGGCCTGCTGCGACGGCCACATCGTCGTGGGCGAGTGCAAGACGCTCGACGGCACCCCCGCGGACACCGGCTTCTGGGAGGTGATCCTCGGTCAGTTCGCCGAGACGATAAAAGTGGGCAAGGCGTGCAAGGCCAGCTTCGCCGTCCTGGCGGTGATGGCGGACGGCTACCCGGCGGACTTCCAGGAGAAGGCGGATGCACTGGCAGGGCCGGCCATGCGGTGCCTCCTGCTCGACAAGCAGGACCTGGAACAAGGACAGAGGTCGGTGAAGGAGGAAGTCGCTGGGTTCCCGCAGCACCTGTCGCTGCGTGACCTGATCGTGGAGCCGATGCCCGAGACGCCCAGGCTTCAGCCTGCGGAAGCACGAGAGGTTCACACACCCGTGTTTTCGATCACCTACTGACAAGACCCCTGCCTGGCATACCGAGTAGGTAGGGGGCGGGCTCAAAGGCTCAAGGTCCCAAGTCGTCCCCTCACGAGGAAGCAGGGCACCAACCGGGTCAACGACGCCCAAGGCAACAGGCAGAAGAGGGACAGCCCATGGCCAGACGCATCACCATCTTCTTCTCGTGGCAGTCCGACTCGCCGAGGCCCACCAACCACAGCTTCATCGAGGACTGCCTGGAGCGGGCCATCAAGGAGCTGAAGCGGGAGGACGACCTGAAGGTCGAGCCGGTCCTCGACCGCGACACGCGGGGCGTGCCCGGCTCGCCCGACATCGTCGGCACCATCTTCTCCAAGATCAGGGACAGCCAGGTCTTCGTCGGCGACGTGTCGATCATCAACCCCGGCGGGTCGGGCCGTCCCACCCCCAACCCAAACGTGCTCATCGAACTGGGCTACGCACTGTCCTGCCTGGGCGACGAGCGGGTCGTCTGCGTCTGCAACGAGGCGTCCGGCTCCATCGAGAGCCTCCCGTTCGACCTGCGACAGAAGCGGGTAGGCAAGTACCGGCTGGAACAGGGGCAGGACAAGGCCGAGCCTCGAAAGGCCCTGGTCGCCACCCTTCGGGAGGCGATCAGGCTGATCCTCGACACGCCCGATCCCGATGTCGTCGCCGCTGAGGGCCGCTTCTTCTCCCGGCTTGCGTCCCTGCTCATCGACCTGCTCATCTTCGGGACGGAGGCGGAGGAGCGAAGTATCAACCCGTGGCTGGGTCAGTCCCGTGCCCTGTTCGGCGGGTCGGCCAGGGAGCTTCGCGAGCTTGCCCTTGAGGAGGCGGCGGCCCGCCACTTTCTCTCACGTCCCCTGGAAGAGCTTGCCGACTCCTGCGACGAGTTCGCCACCTTTCGCATGTACTCGGGCTGCGGAGAGGCGTTTGCCGCCTTGCTTTCCGCAGCAGTTGGGCAGGCGTCGAGGCTCAAGTCCGCCTGCATCGACCCCCTGCCCGTGTCCGCTGATTCCCTCGCCGAGGTCAGGCTCGCGGTGGTCAACGCCAGCCGACAACTTCGTGGCCTGGCCGACCGTGCAGAGCGTCTGGCCCAGCAAGGCCGGCTGGACGACCTCCTGTGCGAACCGTCGCAGGTCGGGCTCGCTTTGCTGCGGCTGGGGCACCACGACGTGGACGCTATCCGCAAGGGGCTGGCCGAGCGACTGCGTGAGATCGGACGCGACCTCCACTTGGTGGAGACGGCGAGGATCGCGTGCGACGGCGGCCGTTCCGTCCAGGCCGTCATCGACCGAATCCGACAAGGACGCGAGCGGCTGGCCGCCCTCGTGCAGGACTTGGGGCATCTCGACTCAGACGCCGGGGCATGACCTACAACGTGGTGAACGGAGAGCAGAGAACCGTGAAGATTTTCGCCGAGCCCGACCTCCGCGGATTCCTTGAAGCCAGAATACAGCAGGTCGGGAAGGACATCCGTTCCGCCGACCCGAACTACCTCCTGAACGTGAACGAGACGCAGTTCGTCCAGCACCTCGTCGGCCGCTCCCGGGTCGAGCCGCTCGCCTTCGACTTCGACGGGCTCACCGTCTCCCAGCGGGAGGAGCTGATGCCCGCCGAGCGGTTCCCCAACGCCTTCGAGTTCAACATCGAACGGGGCCGCCGGTATCCCAAGCAGGTCATCACCTACCACCTGCCGTTCGCCGGCAACGCGGACCTGCTGAGGTACGCCCCCTCCACACGCATCCTCTGGACGACGGAGGTCCGCGTGGAGGCGGCCGCGGTGTGCTTCGACCTCGTCAACTGGAGGGACGAGCCCGCCTCCATCAAGCGTGAGGCCGAGGGCGTCATCGGCAGCCTCCGCACCCAGGCCGGCAATGTGGCCAGCGAGGTCGCCGGGTTCAACGGCCGGCTGGAGGCGGAGGTGTCCCGGCTGGTCAAGGCCCGGAAGGCCGAGCTGCTGAAGCAGGCGAGTACCCTCGCCGCCCTCGGGGTGCCGGTGAAGAAGGCGGACCAGGTCCCGGCGACGTTCGCGGTGCCGGTGGCGAGGAAGCCGGCCCTCATCGAGCGGCCGGTTGCCCCTTCCAGCTCCTTCCAGCCGGAGCCCGCCTGGGGCAGGAGGTCTACGAGGGGGTACTGCGGATCATCCGCGACACGGGCGTCGAGATGGAGCGGCACCCCGCCATCTACGGCGGCAAGGACGAGGAGACGCTGCGGGACCACTTCCTCATGGTCCTGTCGCCGCACTTCCAGAGCACCACGGGCGAGACGTTCAACAAGGCGGGGAAGACGGACATCCTGATCCGCCACGAGCGGCAGAACGTGTTCGTGGCCGAGTGCAAGTTCTGGGGCGGCATGAAGGGGTTCCACGCGACCATCGACCAGCTGCTCGGCTACCTCACCTGGCGGGACTCGAAGGCAGCCGTGATCAGCTTCGTGCGGAACAAGGAGCTGAACCCGGTGCTCGAGACCATCGGCAAGGAGACGGCGAAGCACCCCAGTCCCGACGGTCGCAGGATGCTGACGGGCAGCCACGACAAGACAGCGCGGTTCTGGGACACATCGACCGGCGAGTGCAGGACCCGCTTTGCGATTCTTGACCCTTACCCAGCTTGCGCAGCCGCCGGTTTCGGCGGGCGGCGGAAGGCGCTGCCGGGCCGGGCCTGGATGTGCGTGGCCAAGCGGTTGTCGTCGCTGAGCACGGCCGCACGCACCTGAAGGATGGCTTCGGCACCCTCCGGGTTGTCCCAGAACTTCTCCGTTCCCTTCACGCGATAGTTGAATTCCTTGATGAGGGATTCCACGGCGCTGGACGTCACCGGCAGCCCCTCCCGGCGATAGTCCGCGTACTTCATGCGTTCGTGGTTGTTCCGCAGATACGTGATGGTACGCCGCAACACGGCGCGCGGATCAGTGGCGGGCGGCGGGCCCGGACCCGGATACGGGCCCAACCTGTTCAGCCGGGTTTCCAGTTCGGCCGTCACCTCGGACACCCTCCCTTGCCAGCACTGCGTCAGCCAGCCGACGTACCACTGCCACCGCTCGGCCACACTGGCCGCCAGCACCGTGGAGGGACGAAGCGCACCGCCTGGGAGACCGTCTGGGCAGACGCGGAGGCTTTCCTCAAACGGACGCGCGATCAGGAGTAGCGCACTGAACCTCGTCGAGAGGATCCGCCGCGGCGCCGACGGAAGTGAGCGAATGAGTAGGTCGCCGGCCCGCAGCCAGGCCAGGGCTCTCCCGTGGGCGTGGCAGTCCGCAGGCCAGGTTGTCGCGGCCTGCCTTCCGACGCGAAGGGGGAGGGCGCGTGAGCCGCTCCGGGATAACTTAACGGCCGTAAAGATAGCGGCAGCGCTGCCCGCTGGAGGGGAGGACGTCGAGGGTGGCCACGTTCACCGCATCATGGGTGTCCTCGAAACCAGAAACGGGGTCAAGGGCGGCAGCCCGGCGCATGCCGCGCCTCGGCAACCGTGCCGCCGCATGGACCCGCCGTCGTCACGTCCGACCGCTTTCTGGCCACGATGTCCAGGCCGAGGCAAGTTGGCCCGCGCAGGTCCAGAACTGCGCCATCTCCCCTAACATGGTCGAAGAATCCCCCATGCAACTGTACGGACAATCACCTGGCGACTGCCAAGATGGCAGCCAAAGGGACTGATTTCATCTGGAGAGCCTCCTCTACCCTGCCCACAGACCCAGAGATGCCCGGCAAGGCCCCCGGCGGGCCGCTGGAGCCCTCCAAGAGGCTTAGGCAGCTCTGGGGCGTCTTTGCCCTACAGCCTCGATTTTGGGGCATCCTGAGCCGCTTCCGAATCTGTAAACACTTGAACAGTAACCTTGAGGGTATGCAACGGTCCCGACCGTGCTCCGACCGTTCAACCGTCAGGCAGAGTCGCAGCGGCGACAGCCGGCCTCCCCTGGTTCGGTCATGGCCCACTCTATGCCCAATGTTGCGCGGTTCGACGGCCGTGCCGCTGCGCGGCCCCATCCACGTCATGTCCAGCCGCCCCCCTGGTCACGATGTCCGGGTCAGCCCAACCCCGCGCGCAGCCTTGACCTTGTTTCTGGGTTTGAGGTTAGCCGTGACGCGAAGCGGGCAGCGGCGCTCGACCCTCGTCACGGCCCTGGGCCTTCCCCCGGCCGGACGCCGTTGCGAAGCCCCGCAGAGGTTAAATATCTACAAAAAGCGTGGCATATTACCCGACTGCGAGCGGTTACTTTTGCTCGGAGCCACGAGCCCCCCGACGCATCGCCTGTGGCGGCGCGTCGAGGGGCTCGCGGTTTATACGGCACGCCGGACTTCACGCCGACCGTGAGCGTCCTGCATGCCACCTGGTCATGGTTGCCCTCGCGCGGTGCGGGGCGGTTTTGCTTTGGCAAGACCGCCCCTGACGGGGCGGTCCCTTCGGAGGTCCATCCCCATGAGCGCGACTGCCACCTCAGCCCCCCTCCCTTCTGGCAATCAGCAGCACGCCTCCTTCCTGGCGATTGTGCCGCGCATCGCCGAGCACGGCCGCATCTACTTCCGCCACGTCAAGTGCCCCGCCAGGAAGGAAGATGCCGTCCAGGAAGTCCTCGCCCTGTGCTGGAAGTGGTTCGTCCGCCTGGCGCAGCAAGGCAAGGACGCCACCCAGTTCGCCAGCGCCCTGGCTTCCTACGCCGCCAAGGCCGTGCGCTCAGGCCGGCGCCTGTGCGGCACGGAGAAGGCCCGTGACGTCCTCTCCCCCTTGGCCCAGCAGCGGCACGGGTTCGTCGTGGAGAAGCTGCCCGACTTCAGCACGCTATCGAGCAACCCGCTGGAGGAGGCGCTGCACGACAACACCGTCTCCCCCGTCCCCGACCAGGTCGCGTTTCGCTCCGACTTCCCCGCCTGGAGGGGCACCCGGAGCGAGCGTGACCGCCGGCTCATCGACGACCTGATGGTGCGCGAGCGCACGCAGGCCGTGGCCCGCAAGTACGGCGTCAGTTCCGCCCGCGTCAGCCAGCTGCGCCGCGACTTCCAC
>JBBRPS010000097.1:0-18012 GCA_038227745.1 Gemmatales bacterium
CGACAATCAGGAGCGTATTTGTCGGAACATGACGCGACGACTCCAACGCAACGAGGAGGCCCGCTTCTACCACTACAAGTCGCACGAACTCCTGGCGCCCCAACGGATTAACCAACGGGAATGACGGACACAGTAGAACTAAACGTGGTGACTTTAGCCACGCTGGACTCAGTAATTGCGCGCTGGAGGTGCCAATGGATGCAGCCGCCATCCGTGAAGCATTCAAGGCCTTCATTGGCACCGAGGACTTCAACAGGTTCGTCCGAGCGATCAACACGGCCCCGGAGCGTCTTTCCCGGCTGCGTTGGTGGCAGGAGAGACTCTGGGAGCCGTTTGCCGAGGAAAACCCGCAGTGGAAGGTGGCCTTCGAGCAGCTTCGTGAAGTCTTTCGCTTCTGCGAAGTTCACAGCCGCGTCCTCGTCCGCGGTATCATTCATGTCCCCGCCGGGCAGACTACCTGTGGAGCGGTTCCCAGGGAGGTGCGCCAACCGCCCCCCTGCCCGTATGCCCGGTGTGGGGTAAGGCCCGAGGACTGGGGCGGCATCAGCGGAACCCGGATCGAAGAAGTTTGGTACTGCGAGGAGTGCCGCCAGGTGCTGGCAGCTTGGCGAGAACAAGAGGCCCTTATTCGGCGACGGCGTGCCGGAGCAGATCCTGGAGGTGGTTCATGACGAGGAGTAGGCCGATCCCCTTCGCGGAGTTTAGCCGCTTCCTGCAGGGGTTGGGGTACTCGGAGAAGCGGATAGAAAAGCCGAAGGCCTGGGTCTTCGATCACCCCACGGAAGGGTTGCTCCTCTTCCGCGTGTACGACAGGACAGAGGCTGTGGACGAAGGCGATTTGCGGAGCACGCGGACATTCCTGGACCTGCGCGGCTTGCTCGAAGCAGACGATTTCGACGCCTTCGTGCAGAAAGCGAGCACACCGGCGTGATGCCGAAGGTATTGAGGTGGACCCCATTGTCTAGACCAAAAAAAGGCGATCCTTCGCTACACCCTCGCTTCCCTTCTCCAACGTGCTTTCCCTGAGGTTTCCCTTGCGGCTTGTCCTCCTCCTCCCGGTAGGCTAGAATGAATACTGATCTTGACAGAAGTACACGACTGGGGTTATACGGGGCGGAAAACGCCCCTCGGTCTCACCGGGGCATTCGTCGGAGGCTTCAATGGCGGAAACGCAAACACCACCGATTGAAGCGAGGATTGCCGCTCTTGAAGCGAAGGTCAGCTGGTTTGAATCCGTCCTGCGGCATATCCCCGGACTCCCCGACCAGTATCGCCTGCTTGAGGGGCCACCTGGCGTCTTTGCCATCGTCTGTTTAGGCCTTCCCCCCCCTGATCTTTCCTTTTTTGGGAAGGCTGTATGGAGCTTCATGCGGCAGAAACCCCAAGGCGAGAAGGAGATCCCTGTCGATCCCTGGAAACACCTTGTTTTCCGCAGACATCCCTGGCGGAAGCAACTCTACGTCCGAGGCCGCAACATGACCGTGCGTCAACTCGTGGGGGGCGTCAGGGCGAATAAACTCAGCGAGGAGCAAGCAGCGGCGAACTACGATCTTCCTGTCGAAGCAATCCGCGAGGCCCTAGCCTACGCGGAGGAGAATGCTGCGTTGCTTGATCTGGAGGCGGCGTACGAGCGGTTCCTGCTCGATCAAGAGGGGAAACGCCGTGGCCCTGAAACTGTATCTTGACGACTGTGCTGACTCCAACTTGCTGGCTGATCTCCTCCACCAGGCGGGACATACCGTGATGCGGCCTCGGAATTCTGGGCTGACGGGTCGGGATGACGACGTCCACCTGGCCTACGCTGTCCAGCACGGCTTGGTGCTGATCACGAAGAACCCACAGGACTTCAGGGTTCTGCATAATCAGAACCCGAATCATCCAGGCATCTTCGGCGTCTACCAGGACAACGATCCGAGCAGAGATATGAGTGACGCAGAGAGCGTGGCAGCTATCGGGAGAATTGAGGCAGCTGTTCCGCATGGCTACTCCATCGCTGGAGAGTTCCACATCCTGAACGATTGGCGATAGCAAGTCCCGAAGTAGCCGTTGCGAAAAAGCCCCTCGCGTTATGCGAAGGGCGGGCGCCCGAATCACTTCTTCCTGGTCCGCTGCGGCCTGCTCGAAGCAGACGATTTCGACGCCTTCGTGCAGAAAGCGAGCACACCGGCGTGATGCCGAAGGCGTCAGTTTCTTGGGCCGGGCGGTTGCCTGGCCCCGGCCCCAGGGGTAGAGTGGCGGTTCCGGAAGGCGGAAGAATGAGGACGCCCGGAGCCCTGCTTCGCCCCTGGGGGACTGCACCATGTTCACGTCGCGCGCGTTCGCTCTCCCGCTGGGCCTCTTGCTGGCCGCCGCCGTTGTGGCGGCGGACGAGGAGCCGGCGGACAGGAAAGTGGCCCTGAAGAAGGGCGACCGGATCATCTTCTTCGGCGACTCCCTCACGGCGCTGGCCGGCAAGGAGGAGCCCCAAAAGTACGTCACCAGGGGCTACGTCCGGCTCGTCCGCGAGGCCCTGCAGCAGACCCACAAGGGCAAGGGCATTGAAGTGGACTGGGTCGCGACCGGCGGCCACACGGTCCCCGACCTCCTCGAGCGCGTGGACAGAGACGTCATCGCCAAAAAGCCGACGATTGTCGTGATCCAGATCGGCTGCAACGACGCCCGCCGGATCCCGAAGGAGCGGTTCAAGGCGAGCCTGGAGGAACTCATCGACCGCTTGCAGAAGGCGAACATCCAGGTCATCCAGTGTACGCTCACCAGCGTCGGCGAGAAGCACGACGGGACCAACCGCGACGACCCCAAACTGGAGGCGTTCGCCGAGGTCGAGCGCCGGGTGGCGCGGGCGAAGAACGTGCCCCTGAACGACCTCCGCAAGGCGTTCGTCGCGCATTGGAAGGCGCACAACCCCGAGAACCGGCCGAACGACATCCTCACCTACGACGGCAACCACTTCAACGACGCCGGCCATCGGTTCGTGGCCGAGCAGATGCTCAGGCGGTTCAAGTGACCCTTGCGCCCTGCCGGAGTCCTTCCACGACCCGATCCGGCGGGCGCCTCACAGCAATTCCGCGATCGGCTCGCCGTACGGCAGGATGGGCATGGGCCGCCCGGTGTGGTCGGGGAAGGCCGTGTGCGCGTGGTCGATGCCGAGGTGGCGGAACATCGTCGCCCACAGGTCGTTCGGCGTCAGCGGCCGCGCCCGCGGGTGCTCGCCGCGTGAATTCGTCGAGCCGACCACCTGCCCCGTCCGCATACCGCCGCCCGCCACCAGCACCGACATCGCGCTCGGCCAGTGGTCGCGGCCCGGCCGGCCGTTGGCGTACGTGATCCGCGGCGTCCGCCCGAACTCGCCCGTCACGATCAGCAGCACCTTCTCGTCCAGGCCGCGCGCGTAGAGGTCCTCCACGAGAGCCGTGATCGTCCGGTCGTAGATCGGCAGCCGCACCCGCGCGTCCGTGAAAATGTGACAATTGACCGCGTGCGAGTCCCAGTTGTACACCAGGTCGGCGGGCATCGGTTGGCCCGGCGGGATCGGGTTCTCCATCACCATCGTCACGAAGCTCGCCCCGTGCTCGACCAGCCGCCGCGCCATCAGTGCCCGCTGTCCCCAGGGGTGCATGCCATAGCGCTCGCGGACATGGCGCGGCTCGCGCGTCAGGTCGAACGCCGATCGCGCCGCGTCCGTCGTCAAGAGGCCCAGCGCCCGCTCGCGGTACGTGTCCATCGCGCCCATCGTGCCGCTGTGGTCGCGCGACGGCGGCACCGAATCCAGCGTGTTCAGCAGGCGCAGGCGCTCCGGCAAGCGGTCGGCGAGCTGTGGCGCCAGGCCGAGGTTGCGCACCTGGAAGTTCGGGGCGCTGGGGTCGCCGGCGACCATAAACGGGTGCGTCTGCGGGCCGAGGTACGCCGAGCCGAAGCTGAAGACGTCGATGCCGTCACGGCCGGCGTCCGCGCCGCAGACGTAGTTCGGCACGCCGGAGCGCCGCGGCGGCCGGACGCGCGCCACCATCGAGCCGACCATCGGGTGGTCGTTGACGAAGCCGACCGGCGAGGACGGGTCGCGGCCCGTCAGGAAGCGCTTGTGGCCGCCGCCGTGGTCCGCGAAGTTGTGCGCGATCGAGCGGATCAGCGTGAATTTGTCGGCGACGCGGGCGTGCATCGGCAGCAGTTCGCAGACATCCATGCCGGGCACGACGGTGCGGATGGGGCGGAAGTCGCCGCGGTACTCGGCCGGGGCGTCCGGCTTCATGTCATAGGTTTCCATGTGCGGCGGCCCGCCCGGCAGCCACACGAGGATGACCGAGGTGTCCGAGGCCGGTCGCTCCGAGTCGCTCGCGGTGAGCCGCAGCGGCAGCAGGCCGCCGAGGCCGAGGCCGCCCAGGGACAGGGCGCCGACCTTGAGGAAATGGCGTCGCGACAGCGGTCCGGGGCAGGGAACGGGAGGCAGGCTCATCCGGTGGGACTCCGTCACATGGGGCAGGGAGGGCGCGGCGGGCAGGGGGGCGATGCAGGTTAATTCAAGGTACGCGGGCGGCGGGGGCGTGTCAATTCAAGAAGCGCCCTCCGTGTTTCCGTGTTTCAGCCGTGGGCAAGGATCGCGCGCACCACCCGCGCCGGCTGTCCGTCGGTCAGCGTGACTTCCTGCCCGTTGCGCGTGTACGTCAGCCGCCGATGGTCCAGCCCGAACAGGTGCAGCAACGTCGCGTGCCAGTCATAGTGGTTAACCACGTCCGTCACCGCGTGGTGGCCGAAGTCGTCCGTCGCGCCATACACGCAGCCGCCCTTGAAGCCGCCGCCGGCCACCCACGTCGAGAAGCCGTGCGTGTTGTGGTCGCGGCCGCCGCGCGTCCGGCCCGTGTCGTTCTGGATCACCGGCAGGCGGCCCATCTCGCCGCCCCAGTGGACGACCGTCGTGTCGAGCAGGCCGCGCGCCTTCAGGTCGCGCACCAGCGCGGCGGCGGGCTTATCGGTCATGCGGCAGGCGGCCGGCAGCGCCGACAGGATGCTGCCGTGGTGGTCCCAGAACTGGTTGCGCGTGAACACCTGCACGAAGCGCACGCCGCGCTCCACCAGCCGCCGCGCGATCAGGCAGCGCGTCCCATACTCCGCCGTCGCCGGCTCGTCCAGGCCGTACAGCCGCCGCGTCGCCGGGCTCTCACGGGAGATGTCGAGCGCCGCGCGCGCCGCGGTCTGCATCCGCGCCGCCAGCTCGTAGCCGGCGATGCGCGCGTCGAGGTCCAGCTCGCCGGGGCGGCGCTCCAGGTGTTCGCGGTTGAGGCGCTGCAGGTAGTCGAGGTAGCGGCGCTGGGCGTCGCCGCGCAGGTGCGGCGGCGGGTCGAGGTTGAGGATACGCGGCTCCTGCGGCCGCACCACCGTACCCTGGTAGAGGGAAGGCAGCCAGCCGTTCGACCAGTTGCCGACGCTGACGACGGGCAGGCTGACCGGGTCGGTCAGGGCCACGTAGGCCGGCAGGTTCTGGGTCTCGCTGCCGAGGGCGTAGGTCAGCCACGAGCCGAGGACGGGCCGGCCCGCCTGAATGCGGCTGGTGTTCAGGGCGTGGATCGACTGGACGTGGTTGTTGACGCCGGTGCGCGTCGAGCGGATGACGGTGAGGTCATCGACGACGCCGGCGAGGTGCGGCAGCAGCTCGCTGACCTCGGTGCCGCACTGGCCGTGCTTGCGGAAGCGCCACGGGCTGGCGAGGACTTTCGAGCTGGCCTCGGCGGCGTTGTCGTACTGGATGGTGCCGGGGAACGGCCGGCCGTCGTAGCGGGCCAGCACCGGCTTGGGGTCGAGCAGGTCGATGTGGCTGGGGCCGCCCTGCATGAAGAGCGCGATCATGGCCCGCGCCCGCGCCGGGAAGTGCGGCGGCTTCGGTGTGAGGTCGAAGCGGCGCGGCTGCAGCTCGGGGCGCGTCGGCTCGGCGAGGAGCCTGTCTTCATTGAGGAGCCAGGCGAGGGCCAGACCGCCGAGGCCCATCGTGTTGGCGGCGAGGAAATGACGGCGGGTCACGTGGTCGCGCGTCGGCATCCGCATCTTCTCGACTCCCGTTTTCGGCACCATGTCAAGTTCCACTCATCGAACGCCAAGGATCGTGCGCAGGTCCTTTTGTGGCCTCTTGTCTATCCATTCGATGGAGGTTGGCGCCGTCCGGCACGGCGCAGCTGCTCATCGACCCAGACTGCTTCGGCAGGCGTTAGCGGTCCCGGCGGCGGCTGGGTATAAGCGACCAGCTCGTCATAGCCGATGATCTCGTACACGACGGTAAGGGCCTGTTGCAGGTCGAGGCGCACAGCCGAATCGCCCGGCAGCAAGGGTATCGGAACGACCGGCAAGGGGTGCTCCAGCGCGATCGGCCACACTTGCACCTCACCGCGCCGCTCGGCGTGGCTGATGAAGACGAAGTACGGAACAGCAGGCAGCGGTGGCGCCGTCGGGAAGCGCGTCCCGACGCGCAACAGGTCGATTTCTACGAGATGGGCAGCGCCGGAGAGGATTTGAAAGCGCTTGGCGGCGTATTCCTCCCGGCCCGGCCCGCGTTTGTTGGTCGGCGACAAGACTTCGATGCACGCTACCAGCCGACGTTCTGCCACGTCGCGGATCTCGACGCTGACGTGGGGAATCGGCTCCGGAAAGCGCGCCGCGAGGATCAGCGGCGCGGAAGCGACGGCTGCCCCGGGAGAAGCGCCGGGGGGGTGTGACGAGAGAATGCCGACGTCCGGAAAACGCTGCCCGGCGAGCCCCTCGTTCTCGTCAGGAGGGGCGAGGACGACGCGCCGCGTGCTGAGGGCCACGTACTTCGGCCGCAGTTTCGGCGCGAGCTGACGCGCAATCTCCGCGCACAGGTCGGTGTGGACCGTGGTCCACAGGTCGCCCTCGAGATACGGGTCCATGCCGGGGAACGGGTTGGGCATTCGTACTCCCTCGCTGCGGCGAGAAAAGTGTTCAGGCTGACGACGATTCGCCTCTGAGGCGGCGTAATTCCTCTTCGAGCCGCCGGACCTGCTCCTCCGCCCGCGCGGCGCGTGCCTCGGCTTCCTCCGCCCGCGCGGCCCGTTCCGTCAGGCGAGCGGCCCGTTCCTCGGCGGTGGGGATGATCTCGCCACCGGCATCGCACCAGCGCAGCCAGGTATCCTGGTGCCCCTCGAACGCACCTTGCCACAAACGCAGGCCCAGTCCGATGGTAGGCCAGGGGCCGCGTGACGTAGATTGGTAGGTGCCGCCGCTGAGCTCGAGAGTTCGCAGCGGTTCTTCGGAAAGATGGTGCTCGGGGTCATAAATGGCGTAGTAGGCGACGCCCTGGCGGGCATACAGGTCGCGCTTGAACGAGTCTTCGCCGCCGAGTTTATCGGAGACGACCTCGATGATGACGTCCGGCGGCTTGCCCATCTGCCACTGGTAGTAGGACCGGCCCTGCTTGACGTGGAGATCCTCCGGACAGGTGACGCCCAGACTCAGCAGAAAATCCGGGGCGACGGCGGGCGTCTTCTCCCTGTAGAACCAGCCGACGTTGGCCAGCGCCAGAAAGGGGCGCCCGGGGGAAGGGCCGGGCCAACTGGCGTACAGGGTGTGCGTCAGCAGCCGATACAGTTTCTCGATCAGGATGCGCTCCACCGGTTTGTGGTCCTCGGTCAGCAGGTTGTCGTAGCTCGGCTCGACCTCCGGTTCCGCGTCGAGGCCTGAGGCGACGACCGGCGGAACGGCGGGAGCATCGGTCGGCAAGGTGTGCATGGCTTTCTCCTCCAGACTCAACCGTCAGCAGCGGATCGTGACTTCGTCCTCCCTGCCAAGACGTCAGCGGCAGGGATGTCATTGGAGATGACGTAGATGCCGAGGGCGTGGCGGCCACATGCGGCAAGCAACTCCGGGGGTAACTCCAACTCCATCTGGTCATGATCCATGCGGATCTCGATGAAGAGCCGCAGTGACAGTCCACAGGCCCGGAGCTTGGAGGTGACCTCCTGCGCCCTCCCGTCGAGGAATCGCCCGGCAGCCCGGAACGCCTCCACGAGTCGGGCGAAGAACGCCTCCGTTGGCTCCTCCGCGCCGGCAAAAGCACCGAGCCGGGTCACTGAAAAGCAGACCATCCCGGAGGCCCACGCTCCGCCGTCCGCGCGTGTGGCCTCGACTTCCCCAGACCGGATGTCCAGCGGGGCGAGGAACTCGGCCGTCGTCACGCCACGGCCATCGCGGCGCGAAGCCTGAAGTCCGATCAGGACAGAGCCAACGGACATCCTTCTGCCTCTGTGGGGGAACTGGTGGCGGAATTAGCCGGCGCCGGTTTCTTGGAGGCGAGGAAAGGCGACGCAGCACGGCCTCAAGGCGTCTCCAGGATCTCCTCCCAGTTGGCGGCTTTCACGGCGCGGCGGAGCATCCTCTTCAGACGAGGCAGGTCCGTGGTCGTCTGGAGATGGCCTCGGAAGGACTCGGCCGCGGGGCCGAACCGCTCTTCGCCGACGATCAGGACATCGTCCCGAGCGCACTTCTCTTGCCCCTCGTCGAGAATCATCAGGTACGTGTCGGATTCTTGCATGGCACGGGCTCAAGGCGTATCCACGATTTCCTGCCAGCCGGCCGCTTTGGGGGTCTGGCGTGCGATCCGCTTGAGCCGGTCCAAATCCGTGATGCTGTTCAGTCTGCCTTTCACGGATTCGTCGGGCGGCCCGAAGCGGTCTTCGCCCAGGACCAAGATCAGCTCGCGGAGGGCCTTCTCCTGCCCCTCGTCGAGAATCATCAGGTACGTATCGGATTCTTGCATGGCACGGATTCCTCGAAAGATTCTCTGGGCGGCGTCTCGCCTCACCCGCAGCCCCGTGAGCAGCAGAGCATCCGTCAGCAGCTTCTTCGCCCGGTCGGGCGACGCCTCCCTCGTCAGGCGCTCCACGACCCGCTGGGCGATGGCCGTCAAGCCGTCCTCCAAGGACAGGCCTTCGGGCAAGCGGCCGAGCATCGCCAGCGGCGTTACGCCCAGTTCCGCGGCGAGCAGTTCTTCCGCCGCGCGCTCCCACAGGCGGACAATCTCGTAACCGAAGTCCATCTTACCACGCCCCGGCCGCGGCGCGTACGCGATGGCGCCGTTCAGGTTCGCGTGCGCGGCTTGCGGGCGCAGCAGGAGGATGACGGTATGCACCGGCACGCGGTAGTGGGCGAACAGCAGCGCGTGGTAGACCATCAGGTCCGCGTGCTTCCAGGCGGCGGCATTCGACTGGAAGTCGAGTTGCACGATCTCCGCCAGCGGTTCGCCCAGGCCCACGACCAGGTCGGCTGCGGTCGTCACCGTGGACAGATCGACATTCAGCAGCTTGAGCGGCGCGGTCGGCGGTCGATCGAAGGCGGCCAGGAAGCCGTGCGGGCTGTCCCGTCCCATGTCTTTCAAGGTCGCGTCAAAGGTCATCGCCATGAGAGGTCCCCGCTCAATCCTGTCCTTCGCCCCAGCGACGGGGAAAATACCCTCCCCCTCCGGATCAATCGATATACAGGAACCGATTCGCGCTCAGCAGCGCCTGACAGAAGCCCACCAGCGCCTGCACCTGCGGCTCGGGCTGCCCCGCAGCGCGCTTCTGCCCGCGGAACACCTCGACCTGCGCCGGTTCTCCGGCGGGGCCGGCGGGCGTTCGGGTGGGAGTGTGACGGCGGCTGAAGACGTCGTAGCCGCATCGGGCGGCGGGGGGAAGGAAAACTCGAGGGAGTCGGGAGAAAATCCCCTCCGGTCGGCTCACCTCGGCAACTCCCAGAGCCGCACCGCGTGGTCCTGGGAAGGGACGTAAACGTCCGCTTGCCATAACCCGGCGCTGCAGGAAAGGGCACGCGCCCCATCGGGCGACAGCGCCACGCTGAAGACTGGATCGCGGTGGGCGCGGAAGCGATTCAGCTCCTTCCCACTCTCCAGGTCCCAGACGCGCACGGTCTGGTCCGAGCTCCCCGACAGCGCCCGCCGCCCGTCCGGGAAAAAGGCCACCTTGTTGACCATGCCCGTGTGCCCCCGGCAGCATTGCAGTTCCGCACCCCCGACCGCGTCCCAGACCCTCAGCGTACCGTCGCCGCTGCCGGAAAGGATGCGGCGGCCGTCCGGCGAGAAGGCCACCCCTTGCACGGCGTCCTTGTGGCCCTCGAAGCGGGCCACCTCCTTGCCCGTGGCGGCCTCCCACAGGCGCACCAGGTTGTCGGCGCCCCCGACCTGCCGGAAGCCCCGCATCTTCCCGTCGGGCCCATGCACTTCCTCGATGTGCCCCCCGCTGCCCCCGAGCAGGCGCCGGCCGTCGCCGGAGAAGACCAGGCTCCAGACCACGCTCCGCTGGCCCCCCTGGCGCCACACTTCCTTCCCCGCCTTCACATCCCAGACGCGGAGGGTCTTGTCCCAGCCTGCCGAGGCCACCCGCCGCCCGTCGGGGGAGAGGGCGACCGCGCTGACGTGGCCCTTGTGGCCGCCCTGCCGGAAGAACAGCGTGGCGCCCGTCTCGGCGTCCCAGATCCGGACCGAGCCGCTTCCCGTGCCGGCCAGTACCCGCTTGCCGTCGGCGGAGAAGGCGGCGCCATAGATGCCCCCTTCCTGCCCGTCGAGCACCCGCAGGGGCGCGGCGGCGCGCAGGTCCCACAGCCGGACCGTGCCGTCGTCCCCCGCCGACAGGGCCCGCTCGCCGCCCGGCGCGAACGCCACGCAGCGGATTTCGCTCGTGTGCCCCTTGAGCCGGGCCACTTCCCGGGCCACTTCCAGCGGGCGGATCGTCAGGTGCAGGTCCTGCGCGGCGCGCAGGGCGCCGAGCGCCGCCACCAGGCGGGCCGGCCGGGGCGCCACCTCCGCCTCCGCCCCGGCGGTCACGTACACCCACCCCGCCTCTTCGCCGGCGCCGAGGAGCAGCGGCGACACCTTCACGCCGGTCGGGAGGCCCTCGGCGCGCACCTCCACCGGCCCCGCGCAGCCGACCCGCGTGACCTGGAGCCGCAGCGGCTTTTGCTCCCCGGCGCGCAACGTCAGCGGCAGCGGCGCCGCAAGCCGGAGCGCCCCGGCCTTCTTCCCGACGGCGGGGTCGGGATTCTTCCCGCCCCCGGGGGGGCCGAGGCCGCCCGGCCGCCCGCTCACGTCCATCTTCGGGGGCGGGGGCGTCTCGCCGGCCTCTGCGACCGCCCCCGGCCCTGCCGGCCGGAACACCCCCGCGGGGTCGGCCACGACGAACCACCCCGCCAGGCCGGCGGCGACAGCCGACACCAGGATGGCGAGCCACAGCCACCTCCGCCCACGGCGCCGCGGCCCAGTCGCGGGCTGCCTCCCGCGCGAGGGCGAGGTCTTTGCCGGAGGCCCCGCCCGGGTCGGCACGACCGACGGGCGCACTGGAGTTGCCTGGCCGTGGATGGCCGGTGCCGCGGTGGGACGGCCGGCCGACGTAGCGGTGGGCCGGTTCGCCTTCGGGAGGGCGGCCGTGGCCGTGGTCGGGCGGCCGGCTGGTGCGGCCGGCGCGGGCCGAGACGCCTCCGCGAGGACGGCCCGGGCGAACGCGGTGCAATTTGGGTAGCGCCGCGCCGGGTCCTTGGCGAGTCCCTGGTGGACCGCCGCCGCGAGGGCGGGACTCACTCGGCGGCATACCTTGTGGAGGGGCGGCGGCGGCTGCGTCAGGTGCAGGGCGAAGACGACGGCAAGGGGGCCATCGAACGGCCGCGCCCCGCCGAGGGCCTCGTACACCGTCAAGGCCAGGGCGTACTGATCGGCCCGGCCGTCGTACGCCTCTTCGCGGATCAACTCGGGCGCCAGGTAGGCCGCGGTGCCCAGGACAACCCCGGTCCCGGTGAGGACCGTAGCCCGCCCTGCCCCCGTCCCCGCCAGGGCCTTGGCGATGCCGAAGTCGCCCAGGTACGCGTGCCCCTCCGCGTCGAACAGGATGTTGTCGGGCTTCACATCGCGGTGGACGTAGCCCCGGGTATGAATGAAGTCCAGGGCGTCCGTGGCCGCGGGCAGCCAGGTGGAGAGGTCGCGCGCCGGGGAAGCGGAGGCGCGCGTGATGGCGGCGGCCAGGCGGTCGCGCAGGCTCCCCCCCGCGAGGTACTGCAGCACCGCGAACGGGACGCTGTTGTGCTCGCCAACGTCGAGGATGCGGACGACGTGCGGGTGGACCAGCGCCACCAGCGAACGGATCTCTTGGGTGAAGCGGCGGGCCGTGGCGGGATCCTGGAGGACGGCCGGGTGCGGGACCTTGATCACCACGCCACAGCCGAGGTGGCGGTCGTCGGCCAGGTAGGCCGTCCCCATCCCGCCGGCGCCCAGCTGCGACCTCACCCGGTAGCGCCCCCGCTGCAGTTCCTGCCCGACCCAGTTGACCACCTGGAAAACCATGGCACGTCCTCTCGGGGTTGGCTCCTGGCCGGGAGCGCTGGTGGGCCCAGACGCCCCCAACGCATCAGGCCCTCATTACCTGCATATCGACGTCCTTATTTACCAGCAAAACGTTTGGTTCGCCTAACTCGGCGCCGCCGGTCTCTTTATCCCGGGGTCCCGGTCTCTGTATTCCGGGGAGCCGGTTGCGTTACCGGGACTGAGGATCTGGGCTTACCGTTTCGCGTTCGCCCCGGGAAGACGCAAGAGGGAAACACAGACCCTTCCAGTTCAATCGACGTACAGGAATCGGTTCGCGCTCAGCAGCGCCTGGCAGAAGCTCGCCAGCGCCTGCACTTGCGGCTCGGGCTGGCCGGGGCCGCGCTTCTGCCCGCGGAACACCTCGGCCTGCGCCGCCACGAACGCCACCGCCTCGTCCACGTCCCGCCCCGCCGGCTCGCCCCCAAACGCCAGCCGCCAGGCCAGCGCCACCTGCGCCCGCGGTTCGCTCCCCGCCTCACGCCGAACGCGCTCCGCGAAGTGACGGGCGTGGTCCACGATGAAGCGGCTGTTCATCAGCATCAGCGCCTGCGGCGTCACCGTCGAGCTGTTGCGCGCCTCGCAGTTCGGGCTCATCGCCGGCGCGTCGAAGGTGTCGAGGACAGCCAGCGGCCGGCTGCGGCGCACCTCTACTTACACGCTGCGGCGGAACTCCTCGCCCAGCAGGCACCTCCTTGCCCTTGTAACCCGCCGCGGGAGGAGTCCCGATTCGCGCTCACACCGCGCGTACCCACGCGAGCGCGAGTTCCGAGACCGGCACAGGCGCTATCGCCTCGTCGCCAGGATACTCCGCGCGCACCTCATCCTTCAGCGCGACGAGCCGCGCGTTCGCCGCCTGGCGACCGATCTCGAACGCCCGCCGCGCCTCCGCGACATCGACCCGCGGCGGCCCCTGCGTGGCCTCGGTCACGTGCTCGACGAGCTCGGGCTTCCACTCGGCCACGTCGCCGCCGACGGGGACGACGAACGACGCGAGCTCCCGCCGGAGCACGAGCGACCGCGTGCCCTCGGTGCGCGCTACCTGAAGCTCGAACAGCAGCCACGTCCCCTCCTGCCTCGGGCGCTCCCATCCGAGGTGCTTCGCCGGCACATCGAGCGACGCGACGGCCGAAAAATCGCGGTATTGCACGTGTTGCACCATCGCCTCGAACACGGGATCTCCAAAACGGAGCAGGCGCGCGCCCTGCTGCGCGACCTCCTTATCGACCGTCGCATTCCCCACCTTCTCGGTCGATACGCTCCCCGCAACGGCGTATGGATCCCGCTTCTGCCGCTCGGCAGCCAGGTCGGCGAGCTTCTGCGAAGGCTTGAACGAGAAGCGCTTCCCCCCTTCGTCGCGGTAGCCAAGCCGGGCGTTCGCGCAGTATTGCTTGACGAAGAACTCGAGGTGATCGCTCGTGACCCGGGATTGGACCTTCTTGTAGTCGTCCAGGTTGAAACGAGCGAGGCCATTGAACATCCCGATCATCTCGGGGTTCTTCATGATCTCCTCAAGGTGCTTCGCCTTTTCGTCGATGGTTTCCTCAACCCTCTTTTCGCCCTGTTCAATGGCAAGTTGGTGCAGTTGTTCCAACGAGAGCCCGTGCTCCGCGGCCTGCCCCAGCACGTCGTCGAGGAGATCTTCCGTGCCTTCGCCCCCCGCCGCCTGGGCGAGCGCGTCCACCACGTCGCCGAGCTTCTTCTCAAGGTATTCGTAGACCTTGTTGTCGGCGTACGCGTCGCTGTCCGTCACGACCTTGAGGTTGTACACGATCACGGGCTTGGTCTGCCCGTAGCGGTAGACGCGCCCGATCCGCTGCTGGAGCACGTTCGGGTTCCACGGGAGATCGTAGTTCACAATCGTGTGGCACCGCCGCTGCAAGTTAAGCCCCTCGCCGCCCGCCGCCGTGGAGACGATGAAGCGCAGCTGGTCCCGTTCGTTGAACCCCGCCACGACCTTTTTCCGCTCGTCGAGGCTCTTGGAGCCGTGGATCGTGTCCACGCTCTCCTTGCCGAACAAATCCGCGAGAGTACTCGTCAGCACGTCTTGCGTCGCACGGTATTCGGTGAAGATGAGCACCTTCAGGCCGCGCGCGCTCTCGACGAGTTTCTTGAGCCCGCTTGCGAACCCGTCGAGCTTTGAATCGCGCCCGGGCAACGCCTCGAGGCGCGCGAGGAGCCCAACGACGAGCTTCGCTTCGTCCCTGATCAGGCTCTGTTTCCCCCTCCTCCCCGTCCCGGTCGCGCCCCCGACGGCGGCCGCTGCGTTCTCGTCCGGCACCTTGCCGTCCCCGCCTTCGAGTTCACTTTGCGTTCCCTTCAACACCTCGACCCGGCGCTGGAGCGCCGACTTCAGGGCCTCGCGCGACGATGAGGCGAGCTTCGCGAAGGTGGCCATCAAGAAGCCCACCGCCGACCGCCCCTGGTTGTCGAGCCTGCCGGCCTCGTCGTAGCCGTGCTTCAGGTAGTTCTTCACCTCTCCTGCGAACGCAACCTCGGCCTCCGTGGGCTGGAACGCGAGGATCGTCGACTTCGCGATGCCGTGGAAGATCTTGTTGCCCTTCGCGTCCGTCACGAGGCGCTTCCGGTTCCGGATGATCATCTTTGCGAGCGGCAAGTTGTCCGGGAGCCCCTTCAAGCCCTTGTTCGACCCGTGGACGAGGTCCGGCCGCAAGAGATGGAGCAAGTTGCAGAAATGGTCGTGGTTTCCCGAATGTGGCGTCGCGGTCAGGAAGATCGTGTTCTTGGACTTCTTCTTGTCACGCAGGTCCCTGGCGAGGTCGTGCCTCTGAACGGGCGAGCGGGTGAGGTGATGCGCTTCGTCGAAGATGACGAGATCCCAAGGGTTGGCGTCCAGCGCCGCCTTCTTGGGTCCCTCGAGCTTCAACGTGTCGATCGACGCGACCATTTGGTCGAACGTCTCTAGCTCGTTCACTCTGTCGCGGTGGAAGATATTAAATATGCGTCCGAATCTCACGTTCAGCTCAACCTGCCACTGATAAACGAGCCCCGCAGGAGCGACGACCAAGCAGCGAAGGGCACCGCCGGCGCGGTGGCGCATGACCTCAAGAATCATGCCGGCCTCGATAGTCTTGCCAAGGCCCACGTCATCGGCGATGAGCCAATGGCGGCCGCCGTCCTCGGCAGGCGGACTTGTGAGCACGCGGTTCGTGACGACGACCTGATGCGGCAGCATGTCGAACGGCTGGTTCGTGATCTCGCCGGTTTGTTCGTGGCGGGCCTCGAACCAGCGGCCGAGGACCCGGAGCTGGAACGGCACCGTGGCGCCTGGCCCAACACTCGCGAGCCTGCTGGCCATATCCTCGACGCGGCGAAGCTGCGCCTCAGTGTACCTCTCAGCGCCGGTCGCCCCGGCCCAGGTGACGAAGGCACTCCGGGCGCCGGCGATCTCCTCGACGAAGCGCACAACGCCGACCCCGAGCGACGCATCGCTCACGTGCTCGACCCGATCTCCTGCCCTCAATGCAGCCATCCGATGCCTCCTTATGCCTCGCGGCGATAGCGGAGCCCGAGGCGGCCGAGGTCCACGTCACGCGACGGGATTTCCGCCCCTCCCAACATATACTTAGCCGCATCGCGGAGCATCCCGTCGAAGATGTATTTCTGCTTCCGCGCTGCCTCCGCAAGGATGGCGGCGAGCGCCGGCGGCGCGCCCTCCCACCGCGGCACGCGCGGGCGGAACGCGGATACGGCGCCGGCCATGCGGACGGTCTCCGCATCGTCGATGTCGGCCCGCAACTTGAGGCTCTCGGCGAGGGCCGCGACAAGCTGGTAAGGCTCACGATCATCGTCGAGATCCTCCCAGGCCTCGGGCGGTCTCCCAATGACGAGCTGCAGAAAGACATCGAGCGCCGAGAGCCACGGTACACAGACGGATCGCCGACGCTTCCCAGCTTCCGCGCGCTCGTAGAGGTTAACGGCGTCCACGAGCGCCCTTTCCGTCACGCCCTGAGGGTCGAGAACGGCGAGCGCGATCTTCCCAATGTCGCTTTCGACATCGTAGACGCGGAGCGACGTTCCCCTGTCGTAGGGGTGCGGAAAGACGATCATCCTGTGCCTGTGGAGCGTGGCCAGCAGATCCTCCGTGATCCCCTCCGTCAGGCGGCCGATGTCGAACCGCTCGCGGAGCGAATCCCTCTGCATCGTGAGGAAGCCGCCGTGCTCGCGCACGTCGCGCTTCAGACCGGCTGCCGCCTCGTTCCAATCAATCGTCATCGGTATCGCCGCCTCCCTCATGGTCTCCGTGGAGCAACTCTTCCATCGTCACGTTGTCGAAGTCGTCCGCCTTGCCGAGGATCTCGTTCACTTGGGCCGTCACCTTCTCGAAGCCTACGCGCTCGTCCTCCCACGTGGCGGCGCCGTCGAGGAGACGGAGGGCGAGGGCGTCGCTCGGCTCCTCACCCTTCGCCGAGCGGCGTTTGGCAATCCGCGCGGCGAACGCTCGCCCGACGAACGAGCCGAAGCGTCGGGGCCAGCCGCCCGTGCGGTACGTCGCGGCGAATGTCGATTGGACCAGATCGACGAAGAACGAGCGCGCGACGGCGCAGAGGTCGAGGTCCGACGCCAGGGCCTGCCGTCCGGTGCGGAACCCGACGGCACGGGCGACTAGCTCCGGCGTCCGCTGGGCAAGCTGGGCGCGGAAATGAACGAGCAGCTCGGCACGGAGGTCGTCCTCGCGCCCTGGCTTGGCAAGGCCGCCGCGCTGGAGGTCGGCGACGATCGCGTCGATCTGGCACTCGATGCCGGCGCCGTCGAGCTCGCTGCGACGCCGCGCAGCGGCCGCGCGGATGGCCTCCGTCGAGATCCCGGCGGCTTGGACTTCGGCCGTCGCCTGTTGAAAGAGGTCCCAGTAGGCCCTCGGCATCCACAGCCCGAAGCACGGGAGGTTCAGCGTGAGCTTGCCGAGGATGCTCTGCGTCCTGCGGGCGTCCTTGCGCAGCCGTCCATCCTCCTCGTCCGGGAGGAGCCGCACCCCGTATCCCGCAGAGACGGTCCTATCGGTCGCGGCCGCAATCCTCTTTCTCGCCTTGGGATGGATCAGACCGAGGTGCTCAAGGTGCTCCCCGGGCGTCCGGATCACCAGCACGTCGAGCCCGCGACGGCCGCGTCCGACGATGCTACCGGCCTGGAGCCAATCGCCAACAAATGTTTCAATCGGGACGGGGGGCGGCGGCGGGTCGGCGCCGTTCGGCGGCGGCGGTGGTGGGGGTTTGGTCGTTCCATCCGGAGGCAAAACGGGGGGACGGGCGCCCTCCAGGCTTTCTGCCAAGCGCAGCAGGTCGGCGGCGGCGTGACGCGTGCCGCCGAGGCTCTGCGCGAAGAGCTGGAACGCGCGGCTCACCTCCGGCTCGCCTAGGAGGTTCACCCAGAGGCCGAGTTCGTGGTTCTGCGTGAAAGCCCTCTCGGTCAGGTTCGCGGAGCCGACCAGAAGGGTGGCAGTCCCGTCTGGGAGCTTGGCGAACACCGCCTTCGCGTGGAGGAGGCCCGCGCGTTCACGGACGATGCGGACCTCTAGTGTCGTCGGCACGAAAACTTGCACTAAATTGGACTGTCCTGCTATGCTGAGCGTGTGCTCCGTTTCGGCGTGGGAGGTGCCCCATGCGTGGACGCAAGCCCGAGGTATTGGCCATCCCTTCCCCGGACCTTTCGGA
>JBBRPS010000098.1:0-17993 GCA_038227745.1 Gemmatales bacterium
CGACTCGCGGAGCGAGTCGCCCACGAACCCGGAACCGGCGCCAGAGCGACTCGCGGAGCGAGTCGCCCACGAACCCGGAACCGGCGCGGGTGCATTGCTTGAACCAAGGGGGGACTGACATGCTGACCATTCACGATAGCGACCGCCGCCTCGACCGCCGGGCCTTCCTCCGCGTCGGCAGCCTGGCCCTCGGCGGCCTGTCGCTGCCGGACCTGCTGACGGCCCGGGCGCGCGCCGCGGAGACGCGCCGGACCGTCGTCAAGGACCGCTCCGTGATCTTCCTGTTTTTGCACGGCGGCCCGAGCCAAACCGAAACGTTCGATCCGAAAATGACCGCCCCGGTCGAGTTCCGCAGCACCACCGGCGAGGTCGCCACGCGCCTGCCCGGCGTGACGTTCGGCGGCACCTTCCCGCGGCTCGCGTCCCTGGCCGACCGGCTCACCGTGGTGCGCTCCTTCGTCGCCGGCGACGGCAACCACGACATCAAGCCGGTCGTCGGCCGCGACACACTCGGGGCCAATCTCGGCTCGATCTACTCCTTCGTCGCGGGGCAGAACCGTTCGGACACGGGCCTGCCCACCAATGTTCTGCTGCTCCCGCGCGCCGTGGACCCGAGCACGCAGGCGGGCACCACGGCGTTCGGCCGCTTCACCAACACCGGCACCCTCGGCAGCGCCTGCGCTCCCTTCGACCCGAGCGGCGGCGGTCAGCTCCAGAACGACATGCGCCTGTCGATGCCGCTGGCGCGGCTGGCAGACCGCCGGCAGCTCCTCGCGCAGCTCGACCGGGTGCGCTTCGGGCTGGCCGAGCGCGGCCTGCTGGACTCGATGGACCGCGTGCGCGACCAGGCCCTGCAGACGGTCCTCGGCGGCGTCGCGGACGCCTTCGACCTGCGTCGCGAGGACGCGCGCGTCGTCGGCCGCTACGACACCGCGCCGCTGGTGCGTCCGGAGAACATCGACCGCCGTTGGCGGAATTACAACAACTACGTCGATAACGCGAAGACGCTCGGCCGACTGCTGCTGCTCGGGCGGCGGCTGTGCGAGCGCGGCTGCGGCTTTGTGACTATTACGACCAATTTTGTATGGGATATGCACGCCGACGTGAACAACGCGGGCGTCGCGGAGGGCATGCGCTACATGGGCCGGCCGCTCGACCACGCGGTGTCGGCGTTCCTGGAGGATGTCGAGACGCGCGGCCTGAGCGACCGCATCCTGCTGGTGGTGTGCGGCGAGATGGGGCGGACGCCGCGGATCAACCGCAACGGCGGCCGTGACCACTGGGGCAACCTTGCGCCGCTGCTGCTGGCCGGCGGCGGCCTGCGCATGGGGCAGGTGGTCGGCCGTTCCGACCGCAACGCGGGGTCGCCGGCCTCGACGCCGGTGCGCATCCAGAACCTGGTGGCGACCGTGCTGCACACGCTGTTCGACGTCGGCGAGCTGCGGCTGGTGCCGGGTCTGCCGCGCGAACTCACGCAGACCATGACGGGCTGGGAGCCGATCCCGGGCGTGATGGCGTGAGCCGCGTTCAGGAGGGAACCGTGGGCAGGTGAGCCAGGTCCAGGCCGATCTGCCAGAGGCGTTTCGCGGCGGCCTCATCGTATGACTCCGGCGCGGAAGGTGGTCACACAAGCCCGACGCGCCAGCGAGGGACCCCTCGCTGGCGCGTCGGGCTTGTGTCAACGATGCGCGCCTCGCGGATCTTCCGCCCGTTGGCATATAGCTCGACGCGGTCCGCCGTCACCCACGACGGCCCGAGCTGCCGATTGTGCTCCGTGATGATCGGCAGCTCGATGCCCTCGCCCGCGAGGGTCACCACCCGCTCGTCGGCGCTCGCGTCACCGTGGCCGGAGTAGGTCAGCGTGTGGACGTGCGTGTCGCAGCTCACGTAACCCTCGGTCGGCACCTCGCGGTGGATGGTGAGCGCCTGGCGAACCGTGTCGCCCGCCTTGACGGAGACGCGGGCGGTGGCGACGCCGTACTCGAAGCCGCGGCCGGCGTGGATCGTGTAGTCGCCGGCGGGGACTCGAACCCAGGACCTACGGATTAACCTACCGTGGAGACGAAACCACAAATCCAAATCCTGTAATGTCTTGCAACGCCGACACTTCCCCGGTTGCACACGGGTTGCACGGCGATGCCGAGCTGGCCCGTCTCATCGACGCCTGGCCGAACCTGCCCGAACAGGTCCGCCGCATCATCTTGACCTTGGTTGATAGCTGCAAATGACGCGGCGAGCTGTCCCCGCCGCGGGCCGGTTGTCCCTTCACCGGGCTGCCGGCCCGCTGGCGTTTCCTCACTCGGCGGGCTGCATATCTGAATCTACAGGGCGCCTTCATTTCCCCCTGCACGGGACCGGCCCAACTGGCCCACTACCCGGCGACCCCCCGGAAATCACAGGGAATTCCACGGGCCAGTTCCCACCCCCGCACCGGCCCATCGACCGGCAATCAGCCCACGAAACCGGCCCACAACTTGCCTCGCCTGCCAAAAAAATGTCCGTCTGAGCGAATCCTACACGCGGCCTACACGGCCCGCGCTGAACCCACACCGCGACTGCCGAAAAAGTTCCGGAAAATATCGGCTGGTGTTCGGCGCACGGTCGAGTTGAGGGACGCAACCCCTTGCGGAGCAAGTGGCTGTTGTCTGTGCAGGTGTCGGCACCGCCCGCCCCGCGTCCACCCTTGTGCCGGCGCCGTGCCGTGGCAGTCTGGGACCATGAGACGTGCGATGTGCAATTCGTGTTGACGCGGTCGCGTGTAGCCCGCCTCCTGGTCAGGAGATGGAGGACGTGCGATGTGCGATACCCGATGGGGGAAAAGGCCATGTCCGCCGCGACTATCAGCCGCGACCTGATTTTGGGAGAGGTGGGCGAGCGCCTCGGCGTTGCCACCTGGAAAGTGCAGCGCGTCTACACCCGCGGGCTTTTGCCGCCGGCCCGTCGCATTGGCAGATTCCGCGTCGTCAGCGAGGACGAACTGCCCGCGCTCGAAGCCGCGTTGCGGCAGGCCGGCTACTTGCCGCGCGAGACAACGAGCGCCGCCCCTGAGGAGACCCATACATGAGCGCCGACACTCTGACCCTGACGTCCGACACCGCGCCAGTCCTTGCCGCCGTGCCGCTGGGCGAGCGCCTGACCTGGACCACGGCCGACCTGTCCGCGCTCACGGGCATCAGCCAGCGGCAGCTGCGCCGCCTGGACGCCGACCGGCATATCCCCGGGCGGCTGACGTGCGGCAGGCGCGTGCTGTACGCGGCCGAGACGGTCCGGGAATGGATCCGTGAGGGGATGCCGGACCGCGATCGCTGGGAGCAGCTGCAGCGGGCGCGCCGGGGTGGGCGATGAGTCCTGATTTGGAGAGGGCGACACGATGGCAAGGTTTCAGTGGAAGCGCGTGACGAAGCAATCGCCCTGCCCGGTCTGCAAGCGCCCGGACTGGTGCCGCGTCTCGACGGACGGCACCCACGCCGGCTGCATGCGCGTCGAGACGGGCTGTTTCCGCGTCAAGGAGGGCAGCGACGGCTCGCGCGTCTATCTGCATCGCCTGGCCGGCGCCCCGCGGCCCGAGGTGAACCTGCCGCCGCGCCAAGGCCCCGAAGCGCAGCGCGCCGACGCCGACACGCTGCACGCCGTCTACTCCGCGCTGCTGGATCGGCTGCAACTGGTGAAGTCGCACCGTGAAGCCCTGCACCGCCGCGGTCTGACCGACGAAGCGATAGCGCGAAACGGCTATCGCTCGCTGCCTGGGAAGGGGCGGCTGCGCATCGCCGGCGAGCTGCGCGATCGCTTCGGGGACAAGCTGCTGCGCGTGCCGGGCTTCATCGTCAAGGAAGGGCGATCCGGGCGCTACCTGACGCTGCGGGGGCCTGCCGGCCTGCTGGTCCCCTGCCGCGACCGTGCCGGGCGCATCGTGGCCCTGAAGGTGCGGCGCGACAGCGAGAGCGAAGGCGCCCCGCGCTACGTCTACGTTTCGTCCAAGGGACACGGCGGCCCCGGCCCCGGCGCGCCCGTGCATGTTCCGCTGGGCACGCCGGAGACAGCCGAACGGGTGCGCCTCACCGAGGGCGAATTGAAGGCCGACGTGGTCCAAGCCCTGACCGGCGTGCCGACCGTCTCCATTCCCGGCGCGAGCAGCTGGCGGGCCGCATTCCCTGTGCTGGAAGCGCTGGGCTGCCGCACGGCCTCTCTTGCTTTCGATGCCGATGCGCCCGACAACGCCCACGTTGCCCGCGCACTGGCGGATTGCGCGGCGGCCGCGAACGCCCGCAGCTTGGCCGTCGAGCTGGAGCGCTGGGACCGAGCAGACGGCAAGGGCATTGACGATTTGCTGGCCGCCGGCAAGGCGCCCGAGCTGCTGCAAGGGGATGCGGCGTTGCAGGCCGTGCGCGAGATCCTGGCCGTGGCAAGCGGCGGCGAACAGACGGCCCCTCCCGATGAACTGGCCCGGCTGCAGGGCGTACTCGACGACGGCGGCGCCGAAGCACTCTTCGGCGACAAGGCGCTGCTGCAAGCGCTGGCGAATCTGGCGACGGCCGACGCTGCCGCTTTCGCTGCCCACCGCGCCCGCCTCAAGGGGCGCGTGTCCCTCCGCGACCTCGATAAGGCCCTCCGCCCTTTGCGCCCGCCCGCCTCGCCCGGCGCGGGTGATGATCTACTCCCCTACTTCGAGCAAGCCGGCTGCGTCTATCGCACCACGCTTACGAAAGATGGCCCAGTCACGGTCACGCTGGGCAACTTCACGGCGCGCATCGTGGAGGACACGGTTCACGATGACGGCGCCGAGCAGACGTGCAGCCTGGCCGTCGAGGGAACCCTGGCCAATGGGCGGCCGCTGCCGCGGGTCCAGGTGCCGGCCGTGGACTTTGCCGGCATGAACTGGGTTGTCCCTGCCTGGGGGACGCGCGCCGTCGTCCACGCCGGCCTGGGCATCAAGGACCATCTGCGGGCGGCGCTGCAGATGCTGTCCGGCGACGTGCCGCGCCGCACCATCTACGGGCATACCGGCTGGCGGAACGTCGGAGGCGCATGGGTCTACCTGCACGCTGGCGGGGCCATCGGCGCCGACGGGCTGGCCGTTGACACCGCTGTGTCACTGCCCGACCCCCTCGTCGGCTTCCGTCTGCCCGTCCCGCCGGAGGGTGCCGAGTTGGCCGACGCCGTTCACGCGAGTCTGGGGCTGCTGCGCCTCGGCGCGAAGCGCGTGACGTTCCCGCTGCTGGCCGCGGTGTACCGTGCCGCGATGGGGAACACCGACTTCAGCCTGCACCTGTCCGGTCCGACCGGCTGCTACAAGAGCGAAGCCGCTGCTCTGGCGCAGCAACACTACGGCGCAGGCATGGACGCGCGGCACCTGCCCGCCAGCTGGTCTTCCACCGGCAATGCACTCGAAGCGCTGGCCTTCGCCGGGAAGGACGCGCTGCTTGTCATTGATGATTTCTGTCCGGCCGGTTCGGTCGCGGACGTGCAGCGCTACCACCGCGAGGCGGATCGACTCTTCCGGGGACAGGGCAACCGCTCCGGCCGGCAGCGCATGCGGGCCGATGCCAGCCTGCGGCCGTCGAAGCCACCGCGCGGGCTGACGTTGTCCACCGGCGAAGACACGCCCCGCGGCCAGTCCCTTCGCGCCCGGCTGCTGGTCCTCGAAGTCTCGCCGGGTGACCTCGGGCCGCTACCCCCGGCCCACAACCCGGCACTGACCATGTGCCAGGGGGACGCGACGGCGGGGAAGTACGCCGCGGCCCTGGCGGGCTTCATCCGCTGGCTGGCGCCGCAATACGACGCGCTTCGCGGCCAGCTGCGGGGCAAGCTGGCGGAGCTGCGGGACCGCGCCCGGGGCGATGCGCAGCACGCTCGCACGCCCGGCATCGTCGCGGACCTGGCATTGGGGCTGCGCTATCTGCTCGACTTCGCGCGCTGCGCCGGCGCCATCTCGGAGACGGAACGGGCGGAAATCTGGGAGCGAGGGTGGGCGGCCCTGACCGACGCAGCCGCAGCTCAGGCGGCGCACCTCATGGCCGCGGAACCGGCCGGGCTGTTCATGCGGTTGCTGTCGGCGGTCCTGGCAAGCGGGTGCGCGCACGTCGCCGCCGCGAACGGGGAGGCCCCGCAGGAACCGCTGCACTGGGGCTGGCGGCCCGATGAGTCCGCGGACGGGGCCGGGGCGCGATTCCGGGCACAAGGGGTGCGCGTCGGCTGGCTGGCGGACGGCGACCTGTACCTTGAGCCGGACGCGAGCTTCATGGCCGTGCAGCGCTTCGCCAGCGCACAGGGCGAGAGCTTCGCCGTGACGGAGACTACTCTGCGCCGCCGTCTGCGGGACAAGGGGCTGCTCGCCTCGACCGACACCGGAAGGGGCAAGCTTACTGTTCGCCGGACTCTGCAAAGCGAGCGCCGCGATGTGTTGCATGTCGTCTGGACCGCTCCGACGGCCCCCGCGAGGGAGGCCGGCGACGAAGATGGGCCGGAACCGTGGGCTGGTCCATGACCGTTTCGGCGTCGAACTGGGCACTGCGACTTTCGACCGCAGGCCGGGCCGGGAAACGGGCAACCACGGGCAAGATGGGGCAATGCCGATGCCGAACAAGAAAAAGACGCCGAAGCGCTGGGAGCTGGCGATTGCCGCGTTGTTGAGCGAACCGACCGCGCAGCAAGCGGCGGTGAAGGCTGGCGTGCCGTACCGCACGCTCAAGAGTTGGTTGGCGGACGCGCAGTTCCGGCAGTTATTCCGCAGCGCCCGCCTGGAGCTGGTCGCGGGGGCCATCGGGCGGCTTCAAGCGGCAATGGGGCTGGCCGTCGATACGCTCTTGGCCGTGGCGAAGGACGGCAAGAAGGATGGCGACCGCGTGCGGGCCGCCGTCGCGCTCCTCGACCATGCCCTCCGCGGCGGCGCCGAGCTGGCCGAGCCTGACGAGGGCGGCGCCACGCTCGGGGCCGTCAAGGGCACGGCCGACGTGGTGAAACTGCTGGCCGAGCGGTTGCGCCAGGTGGACGCCGCCGAACTGCCCACCGCCGAGAAGTCCCGGTTGACGGCCACGCTCGCCGACGCCCTGCTGCGTGCCATCGGCGTTGACGTGCTGGACAAGAGGCTGGAAGCCCTGCAGGTCGTGCTGACCGCCCGAAAGGACAAGGAAAGATGAACGCGAACGCCGTGGCCAGGAACTACAGCCGCCTGACGCCCGAAGAGCGCTTCCGCCTGGTCCTGGCCGCGAGCGGGCGCGGCGATGAAGCCGAGCGGGACCGGCTGGCGCACGCCGGCGCGAGGATGGCGCTTTCCTTGCCGGACCATTCGCCCTACGCACTCGCCTTCCAGGATCTGGCCGAGTTCACGTTCATCGAACTGCTCGAAGCTGCCGCCTGCCAGCGCGATACCCTCGACCTGGCCGACGACGCCGAGCAAGAGGCCGAAGGAGGCCGTCGCAAAAAAACCGTCGCGCAGAAGTTCCTCGACCCGGTCTTGGTCGCCGGTTTCGTGCTGCGGACGAAGGCCGAAGGCTGGAAGCTGTTTTGCGAGCGGCTGAACGTTCCGCCTTTCTTGCTGTGGGAAGAGTTTCCGGGTTTCGACCGCCTGCAACGTGCCCTGGCCCTAGCCGAGAAAGCCACGTTCGATCCCAAGGGCTTCCTGCACTGGCTGAACGCCGCTCGGCCGGCTGAAAAGCCGGAACTAACCGACGTTCCTCTGACCGTCGAGGGAGTAGCCGACGCCACGGCGAAGATGTTTCACCAGCGCGCGGAATGGTGGGGCAGTTGACCGCGCCCCGGGCTCCTGGGCTGAAATCAGTCCGCCAGGACCGCAGCTGCCGCCGCCTGCACCGGAGCGGATCGGCGAGGTTGCGGCGGAACTGCGCGCGGCGGGTCACAAAGCTGCCCTGACCGGCCCAAGACGCGACTTGAAGTCGGTGGCGACCGAGTCTGCTGCGCTCAGGGGCTGAGCGTCAAAGTTTTCCTCGCCTATTTGGATGACCTGAAGGCGGCGGGGCTGTGTCCCGACCCGACAGTGGCCGTCTCCATCATCGCGAGCGCCAGGCCGTGCCCCACCTCATCGCGGCCCATGCGACACGACCCAATCCTCTCCACATCCGCCAGCCCACGGGCTGCTGACAATGGCGAGAGGCTCAGCGCCGCGAGGTAAGAAGGCGCGGCCCGTGGGGGTTTGCAAGCCTATTTCGCGAGACCCGCGCCTGACTGGACGACAGGACGGGCCAGCGCCGGGGATGCTTCGCATTTCTGCCGAAGCGACGAGGCGCGGGAATCGCCGCTGCTGACCTTTCGCTCACCGCGCACGGCAGGTATGCTCCTTTATTTGTGTGAATAGTTTATGGAAATTTGGAGAGGTATACTGCGCATGTCTGCCCACCCTCATCTCGCACTCTGGGCTAAGCTCGGTAAGGCCCAATATCCAAACTCGTACCACCCCCTCCTGTTCCACCTGCTCGATGTCGCCTCGGTCGCCCGCCGCCTGTGGGACGACATCCTCCGGCCGCGCGTGAAAGAGCCGTTCGCCGCCGCCTTGGGCATTGCCGCGCACGACTGCGGGCCGTGGGTTGCGTTCTGTGTCGGCGCCCATGACATTGGCAAGGCCTCACCCGGATTCCAGCAGCGCGAGAATGCCGCCGTACTCGTCAAGTACCTCGCCGCCGCCGGGTTTGACTTCGCCGTCTCCGCGGCGCCGCCCCACGGCACCGTCAGCGTGCCCGTCCTCGCCGACTGGCTGCAGGGGGCAGGCGTGCCCAGAATCGCCGCCCGGCGCGTCGCGCTGGCCGTCGGTGGCCACCACGGCGTCTTCGCGGAGGCCGGCTGGGATGCCCTCGGGGACAGAGCCCTCGGCAACCCCGCCTGGTCGGCCGCCCGGCGTGACGTGCTGTCGTGCCTGGCCGAACTCCTGACGGTACCGCTTACCCGGCCGCCGACCGAGGGCCAGGGCGAGGACCAGTCGCACCTCATGTTCCTCGCCGGCCTGACTTCCGTGGCCGACTGGGTCGGGTCCAACCAGGCCTTCTTCCCGCCGGTGGGTAACGGCGACAACTACACCGATGACCGGATGGAGCGCGCCCGTGAATACCTGCACCGCGCCGACCGACAGGCGGAAGAGGCGTTAAGCCGACTCGGTTGGACCGGGCGCACCGACGGGCCGGGGGGGCGGCCGTCGTTCCCCGACCTGTTCCGTTACCTGGGGTTGAAAGAAGTTCGCCCGCTCCAGGCCGCGGCAGAGCGCCACGCCGCCGGCCTCGACGGCCCCGCCCTGATCCTCGTGGAATCCCCGATGGGCGAGGGCAAGACCGAGGCGGCACTCTGCCTCGCCGACGCCTGGGAGCGGGGCGGCGGGCAGGGCCTCTACGTCGCCCTGCCGACGATGGCGACGAGCAACGGCATGTTCGGCCGGCTGGAAGCGTTCCTTGCCGCCACCTACCCCGGCCGCAAGAACCTCCACCTGCTCCACGGACAGGCCCTGCTGTCCGAAGCGTACCAGCGGCTCGTCGAGCAGGCGAAGGGACAGACGTTTACCGCGGAACTGTACGACGAAGACGGGTCGCCCGGGGTGGTCCTCGCCGACGCCTGGTTCGCGCAGGACCGCAAGCATGGCCTGCTCGCCCCGTTCGCCGTCGGCACCATTGACCAGGCGCTGCTCGCCGTACTGCAAACGCGGCACGGTTTCGTCCGGCTGTTCGGCCTGGCGGGGAAAACCGTGATCCTCGACGAAGTCCACGCCTACGACGTTTACATGACCACGCTGCTGCGGCACCTGCTGCGCTGGCTCGCGGCCCTCGGCTGCCCGGTGATCCTTTTGTCTGCCACACTGCCGCGGCAGAAGCGGCAGGAACTGCTGGCGGCCTACACGGGCCTGCCCGCCGTCCCCGAGGAAGACAGGCCGTATCCGCGCATCACCGCGGCCCGGCCCGGGGGCTCACCGGCCGTCAACGTGGAGCACATTCCGGCGTCGGCTGCAAAGCGGTTGCGGCTGGCCTGGCAGGGCGACGACCTTCCGCAACTCGCCTTTCGGCTGGGCCAGGCCCTCCAGGCGGGTGGCTGCGTGGCGGTGGTCCGCAACACGGTCGGCCTCGCGCAGCAGACTTATCGGGCGCTGAAGGAGGCCCTCACGCCCGACGTCGAGGTGGAATTGTTCCACGCCCGCTTCCCGTTTGGCCGTCGCCAGCAGATCGAGCAGGCCGTGCTGCGCCGCTACGGCAAGGAGGGGCCGCGGCCGGCCAGGACAATCCTGGTGGCGACCCAGGTGGTGGAGCAGTCGCTGGACCTTGACTTCGACCTGCTCGTTACGGACCTGGCCCCGGTGGACCTGGTGCTGCAGCGCGCCGGCCGCCTGTGGCGTCACAACCGCCCCCGGCCGGCCTGCCTGAAGGAGCCGGTCGTCTGGCTGTTACAGCCCCCGGAGGGGGCGGATGGGCTGCCGAATTTCGGCGTCAGCCGGTTCGTGTACCAGCCGCTGGTGCTCCTGCGCTCGTACCTCGCCCTGCGAGACCTCGTGGAGGTGAATCTGCCGGACGACCTCGAAGGTTTGATCGAGGCCGTTTACGCAGGACACCCCTCGCTGGCCCCGCCTACCCCGGCCTGGACACAGGCCCTCGCGGACGCGGAGAAGGCCTGGCAGGCGGAGCAGAAGGAACACCGCAAGGCCGCAAGGGCGTTCTTGATCGCAGACCCGGTGGCCGAGGAGGAAATCCTGTCCGCCTTCAACCAGCAACTGGAGGAGGACAACCCGGATGTCCCGAAAGATCGGCAGGCCTTTACGCGGCTGGTTTCCCCGACGGTGTCCCTCGTTCTTCTTTACGAGGTCGGCGGGAAGTTATTCCTGCGCCCCGAGGGCGGACCGGAAGTGAAGCTCATCCGCCGGCCGAATCTGGATCAGGCGCGTGCCCTCCTGAACAACACCGTCTCCGTCCAGCACAAGGGCTGCTTCTTCCATTACGTCAAGCGCCCTTCCCCCTGGCCGGACAGCGGACTGCTGCGGTTCCACCGGCTCGTCCGGCTGGACGGCAACGGCGCATCGCTCTCGGGGGAACATGCGCTGACGAACGATCCGGAACTGGGGCTGGTGTTTACCCGGGAGGACGAGCAAGTGGGCTGAATGGCATGGAGGGGAATTTGGTCTCAAGGGGGATACAGGGGGTTGACGCCACCGAGGTCAACTGGTAGGATGGGGATGTTAAAGTCTTCGCAAGAGAAGAAGACTCTCGGAACCGAGACAATTACCTTTCCTCCGTCCCCACCGCCGTGGGGGTGACCCGTTGGTGTCAAGCGGGTGCGCCGTGGCCCGCGCCATCCCCCACGGAAGTGGGGGTGTCCTGTCGGTCCCCACTTCCGTGGGGGTGATGTTCCCATCGCATCTTTCCGCCGTCCGCCGTAACGCCGTCAGACCAGGGAGGCCCGATGCCGCCTGCTTTCAACCTCCTCGACGAGCCGTTCATCCCGGCTTACGGGCCGAACGGCCGCAGAGATTACTCGCTGCGGGAAGCCTTGCTCGCCGCGCACGACCTTCAGGAAGTGCGCGACGCCTCCCCGATTGTCACGGTCGCCCTGCACCGCCTCATCCTGGCGATCCTCCACCGGAACTATGGCCCCAAGGGTCCCAAGCAATGGCAAGGCCTGTGGGAAGCCGGGCGGTTCCCCGCCGGCCCGCTGGGGGACTATTTCGCCAGGTGGCGCAGCCGGTTCGACTTGTTCGACCCCGCGCGGCCCTTCTTTCAGGACCCGACGTTCCGCGCCAGGGAACCCGGCGGCATTAATCAGCTCGTGCGCGAATTGTCCCGCGGGCACAACGCCACGCTCTTCGACCACACCAGCGAGAACCCGCCGCCGCTCCTCTCCCCCGCGGAGGCCGCCCGCGCCCTGATCGCCGAGCAGGCCTTCGCTGTCGGAGGAGGCAAGAGTGAACTCGGCTACACCACCAGCGCCCCCCTGATCGGCGGAGTGGCCGTCCTCGTGTGCGGCGACAACCTGTTCGAGACGCTGCTGCTCAACCTGGTGCCCTATGATGAGCGACACCCCCTGCCGGGGGACGAGGACGACGCCCCGGCCTGGGAGCGCGACGGCCGCCCCGTCGAGGGCGCGGCCGCGCCCGACGGCTACCTCGATTACCTCACCTGGCAGAGCCGCTCCGTCCACCTGCACCCCGAGGCCGACGGCCAGGTCCGCCGGATGTCCTTCGCCCAGGGTCGCAAACTTGCCCCCCAAAGGAAGCTGTATGACCCGATGATGGCCTACCGGCGGGACAAGGAGAAAGGCGATAGTCCCGTCCGCCTCTCGGAGACGAAGGCGCTCTGGCGCGACAGCGCGGCGCTGCTCCAGTTCGCCGAGACGGATGTGTTTCGCGGGCCGGCAAGTCTGAGCTGGCTGGCCGATTTGCGGACGGCCGACGTACTCCCGCGCAATCGGGCGTTCACCCTCGCGGCCATCGGCCTCTGCAAGGACAAGGTCAAGGCCAAGGTCAACTTCTGGCGCCACGAGACGCTGCCGCTGCCGCTCGACTACCTCACCGACCGGACTTTGGTGGAGTCTCTCAAGAGCGCCACCGGCCTGGCCGAGACCGTCGGCGGGGCGGTCCGCGGCGCCGGCGCCGTCCTCGCATCCCGACTGCTGGCCCCGGGAGAGAGGAAGCCGGACAAGGCCCAGCTCTGGGCGCTGGTCGATTCCCTCGGGGCGGATCAACTCTACTGGTCGCGTCTGGAGGCGCCTTTCCGCGATTTTCTCTCCCGACTCCCCGGTACAGTGGAGCACCAGAAAGCGCAGCTCGACGCCTGGTTCCGCGCAGACCTCGAACGGACTGCCCACGCGGCGTTCCAGCAAACGGCCGGGCAGCTCGACCACTCCGCCCGGAGCTTGCGGGCGCTGGTCGCCGGCGGGCAGCAGCTCGCCGTAGGCCTCGCGAAAATCGCCCGGCAATACCACGTCGCCAAACCCGTCCAGCAGGGGGCTTCTTCATGAGCAAACCAAAAGACTGGCAGAAGGACTTCATCGCCCGGCTCACACGTCTGGCCGATCAGGAGCACCCCGACCGTGCCAGTCTTGCCGAGTTGCGCCGCTGCCTCGGGCAGAACCTTGGCCGCGCCCTGTACCGCGTCGGTGCCCTGTTCGTTGGCGTGGACGACGGCGGCGACCTGGAGGACGCGATGCTGGTCGCGGCCCTCTTCGCCTCCCACCCAATGTCAAGCACCGGCGTCAATCTGGGCGCCGCGTTCGGCGAGTTGAAAGACCGGACCGGCAGCGACAGCGTCGAGAAGCGCTTCGTGGCCCTCCTGGACGGCGAGCGCGAAGACCTGCCGGGGCGGTTGCGCCAGGCGGTTTCGCTGCTGAAGTCCCGAGAGATCGGCCTGGACTGGGGGCAGCTCCTTGCCGACCTCCGGCGCTGGAATTACCCGTCCAGGCGCGTGCAACGAGTCTGGGCACGCGCCTTCTGGCAAGAACGTCGCCCCGAAGAAGTCCCCACGGCTGCCGCCCCCGCGGTCCCACCGACCCCCGAGTGAAAGGAACCCCTGCATGTTCGTCGAACTGCACCTGCTGCAGAACTTCGCCCCGTCGTGTCTCAACCGCGACGACACCAACAGCCCCAAGGACTGCGAGTTCGGCGGCCACCGCCGCGCTCGTATCTCCAGCCAGTGCATCAAGCGCTCCGTCCGCCGCTACTTCGCCGCCCAAAAGCTCCTGCCCGAGGAACACCTCGCCGAGCGCTCCAAGCGCCTGGTCGGCGAAGTTGTGAAGATCCTTGAAGAGAAGGGCCGGCCGGCGGAAGTCGCCGCGGCCGCGGTGAAGAGCGCCCTCGCCGCCGTCAAGCTGACGGCCGTCGAGCAGAACGAGACACAGTACCTGTTGTTCCTCGGCCGCCGGGAGATCGCCGCCCTGGCCGACGTCGTCCACGTCCACTGGGACGCCCTCGCCGCCAGCGCCGCCGCGCCGGAACCGCCATCCGCCCCCGGCGAGAAGAAGAAGACGAAGAAACAACAGAAGGCCCAGGCCAAGGGTGCCGTGCCGCCCGAGGTAGCCAAGCAGGTCAAGGCGGTGTTCAACGGCGGCAAGGCGGCGGACGTGGCCCTGTTCGGCCGCATGCTCGCCGACCAGGCCGACTTGAACGTCGATGCCGCCTGCCAGGTCGCCCACGCCCTGTCCACCAACAAGGTCAGCATGGAGATGGACTTCTTCACCGCCGTGGACGACCTCAAGCGGCGCGGCACCGAGGAGGACGCCGGGGCCGGCATGCTCGGCACCGTGGAGTTCAACTCCGCCTGTTTCTACCGCTACGCCAACATCGACTTCGACCAGCTTACGCGCAACCTGCAGGGCGACGCGGAACTGGCCCGCCAGGCCGTCGCCGCCTTCCTCAAGGCGTCGGTCCACGCCTTGCCCACGGGCAAGCAGAACACGTTCGCCGCGCACAACCCGCCGTCGCTGGTCCTCGCCGTCGTCCGCGACCGTGGACTATTCTCGCTGGCCAACGCCTTTGAGAAGCCGGTCCGCCCCGATCCCCAGCGCGGCCTCGTACAGAACTCGGTGCTGCAACTGGACACGTACTGGGGCCGGCTCGCGCGGATGTTCGGGACCGACGGCCTGAGCGCCGCCCACGTCTGCATCGAGGACGAGTCCACGGAGTTGAAGGCCCTGGCGCCGTACCTCGCCGCCTCGGTCCCCGAGGTGATCGCCGGCGTGATGGGGAAACTCGCGAACGGTAAGGAGGCGTTATGACCGTCCTGCTGCTCCGGCTGGCCGGGCCGATGCAGTCTTGGGGCACGGACAGCCGCTTCGGCCACCGCGACACTCGCCCCGAGCCGTCAAAGAGCGGCGTCGTTGGCCTGCTCTGCGCCGCGCTGGGGCGTCCCCGCTCCGCCCCGCTGGACGATCTGGCGGCACTGCAGATGGGCGTGCGCATCGACCGCCCGGGGCGGCTGGCCCGTGACTTCCACACCGCCCAGGAGGTGCTGCGGGCCGACGGCTCCGGGCGACAGGACACCGTCGTCTCGACGCGCTTCTACCTGGCCGATGCCGATTTCCTCGTCGGCCTTGAGGGCGACCGGGGATTGCTGGAATGCCTCGACGCGGCCCTGCGGCGCCCGGTCTGGCCCCTCTATCTGGGCCGCAAGGCGTTCGTGCCGGGCTTCCCGGTGCCCCTCCCTCGCCCCGAGCAGGCCCTGCGCGAGGGGCCGCTGCTGGAAGTGCTCGGCTCGTATCCGTGGGTTCGCCGACGGGCCATTGAGGAGGTGCCGACCCGGCTCGGCTACGTCATCGACGTGCCCTTCGGCGCCGGCGAGCCGCGCCCCGACGTGCCCCTCTCGTTCGCGCGGCGGGCTTTCGCCATTCGCCATGTGCGCGTGGATTTCTTCGACCGCCTGCCCCCGCTCCACAACCCGGAGGACGCCCCGTGTTCCTGAGCAAGCTGACCCCCGATCTCCGCCACCGCGGCGCGCGCCGCGACCTGGCCAACCTGTACGAGCTGCACCGCACCCTGCTGCGCGCGTTCCCGGATGCGGACGCCGGCGGCCCCGGGCGCGTATTGTTCCGCGTGGAGCTGCCTCGCGGCGCGGCCCCCTTCGTCCTGGTCCAGTCAGACAAGGAACCGCTCTGGCCCCAGCTCCCCGAGGGCTACCTGACCGACTGCGAGTCCAGGCCCCTGGAGGGTCTGCATTTCGCCGCCGGGCAGCGGCTCTTGTTCCGCCTGCGCGCCAACCCGACGAAGCGGGCCGGTCAGTCAGCCGGGCCGCAGTGGGCCGGCAAGCGCGTCGGCCTGACCGCCGAGGAGGAGCAAGGGGCCTGGCTGGTCCGCAAAGGGCAGGACAGCGGTTTCCGCGTGGCTCCGGACGGGTTCCGCATCATCCCCGAGGGGAAGGTGCTGGCCCGCAAGGGCGGCCAGGCGCTCCAGTTCCAGTCCGTCCGTTTCGAGGGCGTCCTGGAAATCCTCGAAGCGGACTGCTTCCTGCACGCGCTGGCCGACGGCATCGGCAGCGGCAAAGGACTCGGGTTCGGCTTGCTCTCCGTGGCCCCTGTGTCCGCCTGAGAGGCCGCAGCCATCCCCCTTCTCCCCACCGCAGTGGGGGTGTCTTGTCGCGGCCGCGGCACTCGGCGTGGCCGTTTCCCGCCCAGGAGGCCCCCATGCGCACCCTGCACGAACTACCCCCGTTCAAGGACCGCTGGTCCTACCTCTACCTGGAATACGGCACCCTGGACCAGGCGGCCCAGGGTCTCGCTTTCGAGAACAAGCTGACCCTGACCAGCATCCCCATCAATCAACTCAGCCTGGTCATGCTCGGCCCGGGGACGACGATTACGCACGCGGCGGTGAAGGCACTCGCCGGCAACAATTGCCTGCTCGCGTGGACAGGGCGGGACGGCGTGAAGCTGTACGCCCACAGCACCGGCGGCACGTTTAGCGCCCGCCGCCTGCTCCGTCAGGCCCGGCTGGCGAGCGACGAGAAGTCGCGACTGGAGGTCGCCGTGCGCATGTACCGCAAGCGGTTCCCGGGGGACGGCCTGGAAGACAGGTCAATCGAGCAGCTCCGCGGGATGGAGGGTCAGCGGGTGCGAGCGGCCTACGCCGAGATGGCCGCACGTTACGGGATCGAGTGGCGGGGGCGGGACTACGACCAGGACGACTGGCAGGCGGCATCGCCGGCCAACCGGGCACTGTCGGCGGGCAATGCCTGCCTGTACGGGGTGTGCCACGCGGCCATCGTGTCGGCGGGGTATTCCGCAGGCCTGGGGTTCATCCACACGGGCAAGCTGCTGTCGTTCGTGTACGACGTGGCGGACCTGTACAAGACGGAGTTGACCTTGCCGCTGGCCTTTCGCCTGGCCGCGGAGGAGGGGCACGATCTGGAGCGGAAGGTGCGCATGGCCTGCCGGCAAGCGTTCCACGAGTTTGGGCTGATGGAACGCCTTCTGCCGGACATCGCGGAGGTGCTCGATGCTGGTGATGATTCTGGAGAAAGTCCCGGAGAGCTTGAGGGGCGAGCTGTCACGCTGGCTGATCCAGCTCCGTCCCGGAGTGTTCGTGGGGAGCCCGAGCAAGCGGGTGCGGGAGGAACTCTGGCTGAAGGCCTGCAAGAAGAAAAAGGAGGGGACGGTGACGCAACTGTGGACGGCGCCGAGTGAGCAAGGGTTCGCCTATCGGCAGCACGGCATCCGGGACCATTTGTTGCAGGATTTCGAGGGCCTGGCCCTGATGATTCGTTTCCGCCGCCCTCCACGAAAGGGCGCTGGTGTTGCAGAATCAAACAATAAAGGGTAGTTTCTAGTGCCTTCCCCACGCAGGTGGGGGTGAACCGGGGGGGCCGGCGCACGCCGCCTCAATCGATCGCCTTCCCCACGCAGGTGGGGGTGAACCGCAGGAAGTCATCGAGGCGCAGGACGCCGCTTAGCCTTCCCCACGCAGGTGGGGGTGAACCGGGCCTATACGCCCAAGTGTACGGGGGGTTGTAGCCTTCCCCACGCAGGTGGGGGTGAACCGGGGGTGGCGCACGGGAAGCAGTCCCGGAAGCGCCTTCCCCACGCAGGTGGGGGTGAACCGCGAATCACCGTCCGCACGCGCGGCGTCAAGACGCCTTCCCCACGCAGGTGGGGGTGAACCGGCCCTGCGCGAATCGCTGGCCCAGCGGAAGCAGCCTTCCCCACGCAGGTGGGGGTGAACCGACTGCCGGCCGCCGCTGTCTGGTGTTCACGGCGCCTTCCCCACGCAGGTGGGGGTGAACCGTACCTTGGCATCATTAGCCGCCATCTTAGCTTGCCTTCCCCACGCAGGTGGGGGTGAACCGGATAGAGGCCTCACAGCTTTTGCTTGGCTGTGGCCATCCCCACGCAGGTGGGGGTGAACCGGCGTCTCGCTCGGCGCACACGGCATCGTAGCGCCTTCCCCACGCCCCAGAGCAGCCAGTACGTCCGGTGGCTCCACTCCTTGTCCTGCCTCTGCCAGACTGGCGCCGCCTTCACCTCCCAGATCTGTGTGCCCACCGTCTGCCGCGACAGCTTGACCTTAACCCACGGCTGCTTCAGGAAGGCCG
>JBBRPS010000099.1:0-17910 GCA_038227745.1 Gemmatales bacterium
ACTACAATGCACACACGATCAGCCACCACCACTGCCGAGGGGTCGCGATGCCGATTGCCGTTTGCCCCGAATGCTGCCGCGATTACTACCTGCCGGCGGACGCCGTCGAGGGCAGCCGCTGCGACAGGTGCGACCGCCCCCTCCTGCGCATCGACCAGCTCCAGGAGGCGGCGGACGCCGAGCTCCCAGAAGCCGAGCGCCCCGAGGCCCCGACCAACCCGCCCTCCCCTGCGGGGCTTCAAGAAGAGTAGCCTCCCGTCTTTTTTTCACAATCCCGGTCACAAATGACGCCTGCGCGTCCCCTCCCTGCCCTGCCCTTTCCCTCTCCTGGCCCGGTCAACCTTGTGGCCGCGCCTCCGCGCTTTTAGAATCCTCGTGGACACCCCCATGATCCCTCGCGCCCGCAGGGGTCGAGCCACCAACACGCCCTACTCAGCGAGGCCTGCCGTATGCCTGTCAAGACCGCCTGTACGAAGTGCGGCGCCCCCTATACCCTTGCCGACTCTCTGCGCGGTAAACCGGTCCGCTGCAAGCGCTGCCTCGCGGTCTTCCCGGCCCGCGAGGCCGACAGTGCGGCACCAGCCGCCGAGCCGGTCGAGGGCGGTGTCATCGCGGCGCCTCCCCCGCTCCCCGGCGGCGCCCGCCGAGTCCGCCCCGTCCCCCCCGAAGACGCCCCGCCGCCGCGCCGCCGCCCCGGGCGCGACGAGCCGCGCGGCTCGGCCGCACCGTGGATCATCGCGGCCACGGTCGGCGGCGTCCTCCTCGCGGCCGGCCTCGTCGTCACGATCCTCCTGATCGCCAGGGCCGAGAGCGAGCCCGATCCGCCGCCGCCAATCGTCCTCAACATGCCGAACCCGGGGGACTTCCACCCGCAGATGCCGCCGTTCCAGATCCCCCCGGGCGAGATGCCGCCCTTCCAGCCGCCGCCCCAGATCGATCCGGCGGGGCAGGCGCCCGCGCTCTTCAAGGCCTCCTCGGTGCGCTTCCCGATCAACGCCCGCGACAACAAGATCAAGGACATCTCCTTCGCCCCCCTGGCGAAGCGCGTCGGCGTCTTCTACGCGGACTCGCAGAACTTCTTCAAGGAGTGGTTCGACCTCCACGACGAGGCGGGCGGCGGGCGCGTCGCCCACGTCGATGTCTCCGCCGTCAAGAACGGCCGTTTCCTCGACCTCAGTCCCGACGGCAAGCGCGTGGCGCTGCAGGATGGCACCGCCGGCCGGGGCTACCCGCTGACCGTCTGGTCCCTCCCCGACGGCAACGTCCTCTTCGACAAGTGGGACCCCTATCCCAAAGATCCGAACCCCGGGAAGAACGTCAACCGCGAGCTCGTGTTCTTCGCCTTCCTCGACGCCGACCGGCTCCTCACCGTCGCCCGCAACGGCCAGTACGACCTGTGGGACATGGCCCAGAAGCGCAACGTCTACAGCGTCCCCGTGGGGCCGGGGCGCGACCGCTCCTTGAACCTGGACTTCTTCAGCCGCCGGCCGTCGAACCTCGCGGTGAGCCGCGACCGGCGCGTCCTGGCCCTGTCGAACAGGGACGGCTTCGACCTGATCGACACCGCGACGGGGCAGCCCCTGCGCAGCACCGAGAGCCTGGCCGCGGGCGGGCGGGTCGGCAACGAATGGAGCGTCAGCTTCAGCCCGGACGGCGGCCAGCTCGCCGCGAAGTTGAACCTGTTCCTGAACAACCGGCAGCACGAGCAGGTGGTCGTCTGGGACGTGGCGACGGGGCGGAAGAAGGCCCAGTTCGTCACCCCCCAGGACTTCAACGCCAACGGGCCGCTGGTCTGGTGGGGGGCGAAGCACGTGGTGCTCTCGGACGGCAACCTGTTCGAGGGCCGCGTGATGAGCCTGGCGGACGGCCGGATCCTGCGGATCGGCCAACGGCACGCCTTCGGCAAGTTCGCCGGCGCCAGCCCGGACGGCCGCGTCTGGTACGCCACCGGACGGGCTAACGGCGGCCCGGCCGAGATGGCGGCCGTGGACGCGCCGGAGGACGCGCTGGCGCAGCCGGAGAACGCCCCGGGGGGCGGCGTGCCGCGCTGGTACTTCCGCCCCGAAGGCATCTCGACCCAACCCGGCCGCGGGTTCTGAGATTCTGCCGTGGGTCAGGACTCCGGTCCTGACATGGATCTTTCAGGATCGGAGTGCTGACCCACGGCGCGATCCCGCCTTGTACCGGCACCGCCTTTCGCCTATAAGCTGCGGCAGTGCTCGTCTCCTTCCCGGAGGAACCTGCATGCCGCACCTTGTCTCCGTCCCCGCAGCCACCTTCCCCGGCCAGGGCCTGGAACGCCTCTGCCGCGCCGCCGCCCTTGCGGTGCTCGCCCTCGCCGTCGCCTGGTCGTTCCGCAGCACTTTCGGCAACCCCGACTGCCAGGACCTCGATTTTGGGGCCTACTACCGCGGCGGCGCCGCGGTCGCGCGCGGCGAGACGCCCTACACCATCGACGCCCACGGCCCGCTCGGCGCCTACTCCTACGCCCCCGTTTACGCCTACCTCTTCGCCCCCCTGAGCCGCCTGGATTACCTGTGGGCCTGCCGCGCCTGGATGCTCGTCAACTGGCTGGCGACCGCCGCCTGCTTCGTCCTGACGCTGCGCCTGCTGCTGCCGCCGGGGCGGGCGGAGGCGGCGTGGCCGGTCGCGCTGCTCGCGGGGGTGCCGGTGGCGGCCTACCTCTGGGCGAACGTGCGCGTCGGCCAGACGGGGGCACTGCTGCTGCTGGGCTGCCTGGGCTGGGCGGCGTGCGTGCGCCGCGGCCGGTCCTTCCTGGGCGGCCTGGTGCTGGCGTCGGTGTGCGCCCTCAAGTTGGCGCCCGGGCTGCTCGTCCCGTACCTGCTGCTGCGGCGGGACTGGCGCGGGCTGGTCGGCGTGGCCGTCGGCGGCGCCGCCCTGCTCCTGCTGCCCGCGGTGTGGGTCGGCTGGGACGGGACGGTGCGCCTGCACGAGGAATGGGTTCGACACACGTCGTCCACGCACGTGCCGATGCAGACGTACCGACCGGGCAACCAGTCGCTGCTCGCCCAGCTCGCGCGCCTGCCCGCGGTCAGCGACGGCCACACGTGCCACAGTGCGGATAATTTGGAGTCGCTGCACCGCTATTATCCGCTGCTCGTACTGGCCCTCGCCGCGGCCCTGCTGGGCTGGATCCGGTATGACCGCCGCACCCCGGCGGACAGGCCACCGGGCGGCTGGGGGCGGCGGGACAACCTGCACCTGGCGCTCCTGCTGGTCTTCCTGACGCTGGTACACCCGCGCGGGTGGCGCTGCAACCTGGTGACGCTGCTCGTGCCGTGCGCCCTCCTGGCCGAGCGCGTGTGGTATCGACTGCCGGGCTGGCGTGTGGCGCTGGCGGCCCTCTTCGTACTGGCGCTGGCGTGTGCGTGGCCGACGACCGGACTCGGCGAGACGGGCTGGAGCCTCGGGGCGTGGCTGCTGCTAGGGAAACACTTCTGGGGCGCCGTCGCGGTCGCGGCGGCGTGCTGTTGGTGCCTCGTGGGTCAGGACTCCGATCCTGACATGGAGCCGTCAGGATCGGAGTCCTGACCCACGGCCCGAACTCCCCTCAATACGGGATCTCCTCGTCCCGCGGCGGGCGGCGCCGCGAGCGCGCCTGGTTCCGCATGGCGCCGAAGCCCATGCCGCCGGGGCGCTCGAACTCGCGGCTCGATGGCCGCTGGTCGTCCAGCGTCCGCAGTACCTCGATCGTGTCCTCCAGGCTGTTGCCCAGGCAGGCGACGCTGATGACCAGTTCCGCCAGCGCCGCGAACGACAGCCCCTCCGTTATCTGCACCCACCGTGCCAGCTCGACCCCCTGCAATTCCGGCAGCTTCTTCGTCAGGTACGCCTCGCGGATGAGGGGGACGGGGGATTCGATCTTGATGATCCGGTCGAAGCGCCGCGGCCGCGACACGATGCGCCGGTCCAACCGCTCCGGGTAGTTCGTCGTCGCGATGTTGATGACCTTGTTGATCTGGTGCGAGCCGTCCAGCCACTGCAGCAGCTCGCTGTCGCCGTGGATCTCGATGACCGCGTCGATGTCCTCGAACATGCACACCAGCGGCCGTTCCGGCTCGATCTTGCGGAACAGCTCCATGGTGCGCGTCAGCACGCCGGGGTGCTCGCAGAAGACGGCGACGTGGCCGGCCTTGATAATGCGGTGGACGACCTGATGGACAACGGAGCTCTTGCCCGAGCCCTGGGGGCCGTAGAGCAGGTAGCCGCGACGGTGCAGGTAGCCGTAGCGCTGGAACTTCTCGCCCAGCGACCAGAAGTTCTCGATCTCCTGCAGGATCTGCGACGGCAGGCTGTTGGCGAAGTCGATCAGGTCATCGACCTGCAGGTCCTTGGCGAGGAGTTGCGGCTCGCCGTACTGGTTGAGGCTGCAGCCATAGGCGCCGGCCGGCAGCTTGCGGTAGGTGGTGCCGCACGCCTCATAGACGCCGGGCATGGCGACCTTCCACTGGATCGGGACGATCGGACTCTCCACCATGCCATAGTTGCCGGGGTGGTGGTAGGGGGCGTTGCCGGGAGGTGCGTGCCGCGATGTGGAGTCGCACTCGGTTCCGAAGTCGTTCAAGTCCATGGGGTCTCCGCGTATCGTTCAGCAGCGGACGTCTGCGAGGCACCAGTCGCCGTTATTGTATGCGCCTTGTGCATGGAATTCCTAGCACGGAATCGCCCGCCACCACGACACCGCCGCGTTGCCGCTCACCCCTCGCGCACCGACAATACCCTGGACGCTTCTGCCAACCAGCGCCCACGGCTCCTACCCGAAGGACCCCGACCATGGCCAACAGTTTCGGCAGCCGGACCCGTCTCCCCATCGACGGCCAGGACTACAGCATTTACAGCCTGGCCACGGTGGCCCGGACCTTCCCCGAGGTCCTCCACCTGCCGTTCGCCCTGCGCATCCTCCTGGAAAACCTGCTGCGGACCGAGGACGGCCGCGTCGTGCAGGCCGAGGACATCGCCGCGCTGGCCCGCTGGCAGCCCAGGGCCGCCCCCAGCCGCGAGATCGCCTTCACCCCCAGCCGCGTCCTCTTGCAGGACTTCACCGGCGTGCCCGCCATCGTCGATCTCGCCGCCATGCGCGAGGCCGTCCAGCGCCTCGGCGGCGACCCCAAAAAGATCAACCCGCTCCAGAAGGTCGAGCTGGTCATCGACCACTCCGTCCAGGTCGATGCCTATGGGACGCCGCAGGCCCTCCGCGCCAACAGCGAGCTGGAGTACCAGCGCAACCGCGAGCGCTACATCTTCCTGCGCTGGGGCCAGAAGGCGTTCGCGAACTTCCGCGTCGTGCCGCCCGAGACCGGCATCGTCCACCAGGTCAACCTGGAATACCTCGCGCGCGTCACCTTCACCGACGACAGCGTGCAGCCGACGCTGCTCTACCCCGACACGCTGGTCGGCACCGACTCGCACACGACGATGATCAACGGTCTGGGGGTGCTCGGCTGGGGCGTGGGCGGCATTGAGGCGGAGGCGGCCATGCTCGGCCAGCCCGTGTCGATGCTGATCCCCCAGGTGGTCGGCTTCAGGCTGTACGGCCAGCTCCCCGAGGGCGCGACGGCGACCGACCTGGTGCTGACGGTGACGGAGATGCTGCGCCGCAAGGGCGTGGTCGGCAAGTTCGTCGAGTTCTACGGCGAGGGTCTGGCGGCGCTGCCGCTGGCCGACCGGGCGACCATCGCCAACATGGCGCCAGAGTACGGGGCGACGTGCGGCATCTTCCCCATCGACGTCGAGACGCTCCGCTACCTGCGCCTGACCGGCCGCTCCGAGGAACACGTCCGCAAGGTCGAGGCCTACACGAAGGCGCAGGGCATGTTCCACGGCGCCGGCACGATGGAGGCGGCCTACTCCGACACGCTGGAGCTGGACCTGGGGAAAGTAGAACCGAGCCTGGCCGGACCGACGCGGCCGCAGGACCGGGTGCCGCTCAGCCAGGCCGGCAAGTCGTTCCGCGATGCCCTGCAGACGATGCTCACCCGGACCGCGCCCAGGGTGACGCCCGGCGACATCAAGCGCCTGGAGACGGAGGGAGCCAGTCCGGCGGCGATGCAGGTCCCCGAGCCGCCGTCGCCGCCGCTGCCGCGCAAGATCCTGGTCCAGACGGAGGACGCCGCCCACGAGCTCGACCACGGCGCCGTCGTCATCGCCGCCATCACGAGTTGCACCAACACGTCGAACCCGTCGGTGATGCTCGCGGCGGGGCTCCTCGCGAAGAAGGCGGTCGAGCGCGGCCTACAGTCCAAGGCGTGGGTCAAGACCAGCCTGGCGCCGGGGTCGAAGGCGGTGACGGAGTACCTGGAGAAGGCGGGGCTGATGCGCTACTTGCAGCAGTTGCGCTTCAACCTGGTGGGCTACGGCTGCACGACCTGCGTTGCCGAGGGGACGCCCGTGTTGCTCGCCAACGGCACCGCCCGCCGCATCGAGCAGATGCCGTCCGCCGGCGGCGCCGTGCTGTTCAGCCCCACCGAGGACGGCAAGCTGGTCCTGGCGATGCAGACCGAGGCTTTTGCCCAGGGGGTGCGCGACTGCGTCACCCTGGTCTTGCAGGACGGCCGCACGTTGACCTGCACCCCGGACCACGAGATTCTATGTGCGGACGGGCGCTGGGTGCGCGCGGACGAACTGGAGCTTGACGAGAACCGCGTGGTGGTCGGCCTTGAGGCGCCGCTGGATGAGCCTGGGGAAGACGAGACCGCCTACCTGCTCCCCGTCGGCGGACTGAAGTTCACCATGGACACCGCTCAGGAGCGCTTGCGCACTCTCGCCTTTGCCCGCCTCCTCGGTCATCTCCTCGGGGACGGGTCGATCAGCGCCGCCGGGCAGGGGCGGGTCAACGTCGGCCAGGCGGTGGATCGGGAGGTGGTCCTGAACGACATTGAGGTGGTCACGGGCAAGCGGCCGGCGGCCTCGCGATACGACGAGCGCAAGTGGTCCATCGTGCTGCCCGCGCCGCTGACGGCCGCCATCGCCACGCTGCCCGGCGTCCGACTCGGCCGGCGCATCGACCAGCCGCCGACCCTACCGGCCTTCGTGCTGGACGAGCAGTGTCCGGTGGCGGTCGTGCGCGAGTTCCTGGGCGGGGCCTTCGGGGCGGACGGGCAGGCGCCGGCCTTGCATCGCATGAACGAGCGCGCCGAAAGCGCGATCCTCAGCCACCCGGCATACTCGCAGACCGCCAGGCCCGAGCACGCAAGCCACCTGAAAGATCTGCTGCGCCAACTGCTCCGCCTCCTGGACCGCTGTGGGGTGAAGACCGACGGCGCGAACGTCTATGAATACCCGACGCGCCGCTCGGCCTCGACCTACCCGGCCGCCCGGGACGGCACGCCTCGGGTCGAGGTCCGCCTGAAGTTGCCGGACGGTCTCTCGTTCGTCGAGCGGGTGGGTTTCCGCTACTGTGTGGACAAGGCGCTGCGCGCCAGCGCTGCGGCGGTGTACTGGCGGACGGTGTCGAAGATCGCCCAACAGCGCTTGTGGATGTCGTCCCAACTGGATGAGCTCCACCGGCTCCGCCCCGAACTCAAATTCCGCCAGGCGCGTGAGCTGGCGGCGGCGGAGATGAGCCGGCGTGCGACGGTCGTCTTCCCGCACTACTCGTTGCTGAAAGGACATGACCGCTTTGACCGGCTCCCCCGGCCGGAAGCGCGCACGTTCCAGCCGCTGCACCGGGACAGTTGCGGCTTCCCGTCGCCCGTCGAACTGTTCGAGCAACTCGGAGTGCGGGACTGGTTCGCGGTGTTGCAGGCGCGTGCGGAGACAGACTACGCCAAGCGCTACTGCGTCGAGAAGACCGCGACCACCCTGCCGACGCTATCGCTGCGCGTCCTGGACCGGCGTCCGGCAGGTGAGTGCCCGGTGTTCGATCTCTCGGTGTCCGAGGTGCATTCATTCGTCGCAAGTACTGTAGCTGCATCCAATTGCATCGGTAACAGCGGTCCGCTGCCGCCGCCGGTCTCGAAGGCAATCGAGGAAAACGACCTGGTGGTGGCGGCGGTGCTGAGCGGCAACCGCAACTTCGAGGGCCGCATCCACGCCGAGGTACGCGCCAACTACCTCGCCTCGCCGCCGCTGGTCGTCGCCTACGCCCTGGCCGGCCGCATGGACATCGACCTCACCCACGAGCCGCTCGGCCAGGACACGCAGGGCCGGCCCGTCTTCCTGCGCGACATCTGGCCGACTCAGCAGGAGGTGCGTGAAGCCATCGACGCCAACGTGCAGCCGGAGGTGTTCGGCAAGGTCTACAGCAACGACCGGGCATTCCAGGGCGACGAGCGCTGGAACAGCCTGCCGGCCCCGGAGGAGTCCCTGTACCAGTGGCAGGAGGACTCGACCTACGTCAAGCACCCGCCGTACTTCGAGGGCATGACGCACGAGCCGGAGGCGGTCGGCGACCTGAAGGGGATGCGCGTGCTGGCCGTGCTGGGCGACAGCATCACGACCGACCACATCTCGCCGGCCGGCACGATCAAGGAGAAGAGCCCGGCCGGACAGTACCTGATCGCGCACGGCGTGGCGCCGGCGGATTTCAACTCGTACGGCTCGCGGCGCGGCAACCACGAGGTGATGATGCGCGGCACGTTCGCGAACGTGCGGCTGAAGAACCGGCTGGCGCCGGACACGGTGGGCGGCGTGACGCGGCACCTGCCCGACGGCGCGCCGATGAGCATCTTCGACGCGGCCATGAAGTACAAGGAGGAGGGCATACCGCTGCTGATCCTGGCGGGCAAGGAGTACGGCTCGGGGTCGTCGCGCGACTGGGCGGCGAAGGGGCCGCGGCTGCTGGGGGTGCGGACGGTGATCGCCGAGAGCTACGAGCGCATCCACCGCAGCAACCTGGTGGGCATGGGAGTGCTGCCGTTGCAGTTCGGGGCGGGTGACAGCGCCACGTCTCTGGGGTTGACGGGAGAGGAAGTGTACGACCTGGAGGGGTTGCCGGCGGCGCTGGAGGCGCTGGCGAAGGGCGAGACGGCGGGGCGCGACCTCGCGGTGAAGGCGCGGCGGCCCGATGGCGTGGAGCGGACTTTCCAGGCGACGGTGCGTATCGACACGCCTCAGGAGGTGCTGTACTACCGGCACGGCGGCATCCTGCACTACGTGCTGCGGCAGCTGGTCAAGCAGAAAGATTCCCTGGCCCGAAAGAGGCTCACGTAGGACGGCTCTCCTGAGCCGTCCGGACGGCTCAGGAGAGCCGTCCTACGTGACGAACTTCCTTGCCAGGGTGATAACGGCGCGTTCGGGGCCTTTCGGAGCGACTGCGAGTTAGACCGCTTTACCCACCTGCCAAGTGCAGCAATTGGACGCCTCTGGGTTTATGAACTAGGCTCGTGCAGAGACCCGTGATGCCATCCCCCAGGGTGAAGACGTGGATGAGACGGACGTTCTGCCGCCAGCCGGCACCGAGCGAATCCCTCTGCTCAAGAGGTCCACGTGGCGCGGGCGAAGGCCGCCGCACCGACCGAGGTGACCGTCCAGATCCAGCCGTTCGGCTGCGGCCGCGGGCCGGGTGGCGCGCCGACCTTCCTTTCTGCCCGTGCCTCTAACGGTTGTCGATTTAGGATGTTATGTCGTCAGCCGATGATGTGTTTGCGCCGCTTGATGTAGTCCCACACGACGTACCGATCCAGCTCGCGGCCGCCGGTGAAGAATACCCGCCCCTTCGTCGATTCCGCCAGCCGGTAGGCGAACTGCACGTCCTCGTGCGTCTGGTTCCAGCTGTTCAGCAGGAAGATGTTGATCGTGATCCCCTCGCGGGCACAGAGCTGCCCCTCGCGCAGCGTCGCGTTTTCCGTGAGCGGATCGGGCGGGTAGAGCAGGTACAGGGTCTCGCCCTCGAAGTGGGCCGTCGGCAGCCCGTCGGTGATGAGGATGATCTGCCGGTTCGGCGTGTCCTGCGCCGACAGGTAGCGCCGCCCCAGGAGCAGCGCGTGCTGGATGTTCGTGAAATGCGGCGGGATCTGGTGTTCGCTGATGTTCGGATCGCTCATGTCCGCCTTGAGGCGCACCACCGGGTCGTAGACCGTCACCGGTTTGGGCATCAGCGCGGCGACCTCCGCGAGCCGCCGCGGCTTCGCGAACGAGTACATCTCGATGAACTGCAGGAAGTCGCCGGGGTACTCGGTGCGGATCAGGCCGTCGAGCGCCAGCCCCATGCGCTTGACGTTCACGTACTGGCCGTCGTAGCGCATCGAGCCGCTCATGTCGAGCAGCACCGCCGTGGCGCACTTGGGGTTGTTGCGCGTCTTGTGGATGACGATGTCGTCGGCCTTCATGCGGATCGGCAGCCCTGGGCCGTCGCGCAGCATGGCGTTCACCATCGACGCGGGGATGTCCATGTGCGTCACCGAGTCGCCGAACTCGTACGCCTTGGTCTGCTGCATCTCGGTGGCGCCCTCGCCGACGATCGGCCCCTGGTGCCGCCCCGAACGCGACGCCTGCAACTGCTCGAAGATCTGCGACAGCAGCTTCGACTGGAACAGGCGGTACGCCTTCGGCGTGAGCTGGAAGCCGCCGCGTTGCCCTTCTTCGAGTCCCTGCCGCTCCGCCTGCTCGCGCAGGTAGTCCTGGACCTGCTGCTGCAGGGCACTGAGCTGCTGCACGTCGCCCGGCTCGGCGAACTTCGCCAGCTCCTCCAGGTCGATGACGCCGATCTGCGCCGTTTGCATCGCCTCTTCGAGCTGCTTGAGCAGCTTATCGATCGCCTCCAGCTCCTGCTTGACCTCGAGGGCTTTCGGCACGGACATGGGGGTGCGGCCGGTGAACTCGTACTTGGCAGCCAGCTCATCGACCTGGTACTTCTCGCCGAGGCGCTCGACGAGGTGCAGGAGCTGGCGGGCGAACTTGCCGTGCTCGTCGCCGGAGCGGTACCAGAGCTGTTCCAGCTCGTGGAGCTGCTCGTCGCGGACGGCCTGCTGGAAGCGCTTGCCGAGGTTGCCCGGCGGGCGCATGTCCTGGGCCTGGTTCTGGAAGTTCTTCCGCGCCTCGGTCTCGGCGTGGCCGGTCTCGTAGGTGGCGAGGATCTTGCGCTTGCGCTCCTGGAGGATCTCCATGAGGGCCTGGAGGCTGGGGCCAAGCCCGGCGATCTGGCTGGGGTCGATGCGGACGGCGCGGGCGAGTTCCTCCTCGGTGAGGCGGCGCGTGTTGCCATAGAAGAGGAGGTGCTCGAACGCCGGCGAGACCATGTCGGGCGGCGGCGCGGTCGGGCTGGGGAAGTTGACGGGGTCGAACTTCTGGTAGGTGTGGATGATGCCGCCGAGGCGGTCGGGGGTGCTCATGGCAAATTGTTCCCGGAAGAGTGTCAGGGCAGGTAGAGGCGGCCCGTCCCGAGGTTGTTATCGAGGTACACGAGGTAGTCCATCAGTCGGTCCCCGACCCGCTCCGCGTACGCCCGGTCGTACGTAAAGCGGTCGGAGTCGCTGATGGTGAAGACAGGCAGGCTGGTCGGCTGGTTGAAGGTGCGGATGGCGACCTCCAGCGAGTCAGGGCCTTGACTGTTTCGGTTGCCGGTCACCAGGAGGACACCGCGGGCCTGACAGGCCTGCCAGACCACCACGTCGGGGGCCTCTTCCTCGAGCTCCAGGCTCGCGAACGTCTCCACCTTCATGCTGAGGGTCTTCCACAGGTCTTTCCAGGTCCCCGTAACCAGGTAGTGGACCATGGCATTGAACTGCCCGACGACGTTATTGTCCGCCATGATCCCGGGCATCGCCGTTCTCCTTCGCCCAGGCCTCGCGGCGGCGGTTCACCAGCTCCTGGATTTCTGCGTCGCTCCTCGCTCTGGCTTCGCGGATCTCTTGCATTAATTCCCGGGCCTTCCCGTGACTCTTATCGAGCTTGGCCTGAAGTTCCGGCGGGTTGCCCCGGGCACAGCGCTCGAGGATCTCCACGTAATCCTTCAGCACCTCGATCTTGTGGGCGCGGAAGTAGTCAATGGCCGCCTGGACCTGGTCGGAACTGAGGCGGAACCACGTTGCGATCTGGTCGCGGTGCCAGGACTCCAGGATGAAGTCCAGGATGTCGTACACCGTGATCCGCGTGCCCTTGATCTCCGGGCCGCGGCCGCGGTCGTGGATCTCCGCCGGCAGCGGGCCGGGTGTCTCCGTCTCAGTGGACTTCATAGGTGATCCTCCCGTGTTTCTGCGACCGCGAAATCCGGTCGCCGGCGTACAGGCCGGCCAGCACGAACTCCATGCAACACGCCCGCACCGCCGCGCTCGCGCTCGCGCTGACCTCGAACGCCTTCTCCCACGCCCGCGGCACGCCCTTGAGCCGCGCGGAACACCGGCTGGCTGGAGGGGTTGCCCGGGTCGAACTTCTGGTAGGTGTGAATGATGCCGCCGAGGCGGTCGGGGATGCTTATGGGGTTCCTCTTGGGCTCCGGCCGGTCAAGGGACGTAGAGGCGACCGGCGCCGCGGTAGTGGTCCAGGTGCAACAGATAATCCAGCAACTTCACCGCTGCCTTGTCTGCATAAGTTCGGTCATGGCCGAAACGCTCGGGATCGCCAAGCGTGATGACCGGGAGGCTGTCGGCGCGATTGAAAAGGCGGATGGCTTCCTCCAGGGAATCAGGCCCCTCCCTGTTCCGGTTGCCCGTGAACAGGACAATCTCCTGACTTTGACAGATCTGCCAGAGCAAGCTGTCGGCCGTGTTGCGCTCCAGGCCGAGGCCTCCAAAACTCACGGCCGTGACGGCTGCCTCCTCCCAGAACTCTTGCCAGGTTTCGGACCGGAGGAAGTCAAGGATCGCGTCGAGGTGTCCCTCGACGTTATGGTCCGCCATGATTCGCGGCATGGACCGCCTCCCGCGCCGGGCTCGATCGGTGCTTCTCGATCAGCTCGTGGATCTCCGTGCTGGCCCGTTCCTTGACCTGACGAACCTGCTCCACCAGCTCCAGGAACCTCTTGTGGTTGGCATCAAGCTTCGCCTGCAGCTCGGGCGGGTTGCCGCGTTCGCAGCGCTCGAGGATTTTGAGGTACTCCTTGAGGACCTCAATCTTGTGCGCGCGGATGTACTCGACCGCTGCTTCCACCTGCTCGGCGCGGAGGCGGAACCAGGTCGCGATCCGCTCCGGCGGCCAGCAGGCCAGGGCGTAGTCCATGATGTCATACACGGTGATCCGCGTGCCCTTGATCTCCGGGCCGCGGCCGCGGTCGTGGATCTCCGCCGGCAGCGGGCCGGGTGTCTCCGTCTCAGCGGACTTCATAGGTGATCCTCCCGTGTTTCTGCGACCGCGAGATGCGGTCGCCGGCGTACAGGCCGGCCAGCACGAACTCCATGCAGCACGCCCGCACCGCCTCGCTCGCGCTCGGGTTGACCTCGAACGCCTTCTCCCACGCCCGCGGCACGCGCTTCAGCCGCTCGGCGTACTGGCTCGACGGCAGCAGGTCGCCGACCTCGATCTTCACGCCCTTACCGAACACCTCCACGATCTCGTTCAGCCCGTGCTTGTCCACGTACTCGTCGAAGACCGTCTTGATCGCGTCGGCGTGGATCGCTTCGAGCACCTGCCGCTCCGACATCTGGTGGCTACCCATCATGTCCAGCTCCAGCTTGCCCAGCGACGAGGCGATCAGGTGCCCCAGATCGCTGATGCGCGGCACCGCCGGCTTCTCGCCGAGACGCACGCCGCGCTGGCGGGCGCTGGCGACCATCGTGCGATAATTCGCGATGCTGAAGCGGGCGCTGACGCCGGACTGCTGATCGACGTACTTCGACTTGCGGGCGCCGACGCTGATCTGCTCGATGATCTCCTTCATGAAGTACGGCACCAGCACCGGGTAGGGGCCGCCCAGATCGACGCCCGCCTCCTGCTCCATGATCTCGATGCCGGTGGCGCGGTCGAGCGGGTAGTGCGTCTGGATCAGCGAGCCGATGCGGTCCTTGAGCTGCGGGATCACCTTGCCGCTGCGGTTGTACGTCGCCGGGTTCGCCGAGAACAGGATGAGCACGTCGAGGTCGAACTGGATCGGGTAGCCGCGGATCTGCACGTCGCGCTCTTCGAGGATGTTGAACAGGCCGACCTGGACCAGTTCGTCCAACTCGGGCACCTCGTTCATGGCGAAGATGCCGCGGTGCATGCGCGGGATCAGGCCGAAGTGCAGCGCCTCCTCGGCGGCCATGCTCGTGCCGCCCGCCAGCTTCGCCGGGTCGATCTCGCCGATGATGTCGGCGAACTTCGTCCCCGGCGCCAGCCGCTCGGCGTAGCGCTGGCGGCGCGGCCACCAGGCGATCGGGATGCGGTCCTCGGGCAGCTCGGCCAGTACACGCCGGCCGGCGCCCGTGATCGGCTTGTACGGATCCTCGTGGACCGGGCCGCCGGGCAGGTCGAGGTAGGGGATGTCCTCGTCGAGGAAGCGGACGAGGGCGCGCATCAGGCGGCTCTTGGCCTGGCCCTTCTCGCCGAGGAAGAGCATGTCGTGGCCGGCGATCAGGGCGAGGTTGATCTCGGGGATGACGGTGCTGTCGTAGCCGAGGATGCCGGGGAACAGCTCCTCGCTCCGGCCGAGCATGACCAGGAAGTTGTCGCGGATCTCGTGCTTGACCGTCTTGGAAACCCAGCCGCTGTTGCGGAGATCTTGTAACGTGGCAGGCCGAACCCTTGCTGGCATCACCAGGGAGTCTCCTCATAGGGGTAGCGGGAAGGCGCGTCGGTGGGGGGAGGGAGCGTCGTCACCGCAGCGCCACCCCTTCATTGTAGGACGGGCCGCCAGGGGACTTCCAGCTTTCCGCCGCCCCGTGGGTCAGGATTCCAATCCTGACGAGACCTGTCAGGATTGGAATCCTGACCCACGGCCCGACACCCGCAGGGGTCAGATGAGGTCCCGCAGCCCGCGCAGACCGACCTCCTCGCGGCACAGGAACGGCTCGCCGTACCCCGTCCCGATCAGCCAGCCCCAGTAGCGCGCTCGGTCGCGCAGGTCGTTCAGGAACGCGGGCCTGCCCTCGACGAACTGCGAGCGGTAGCACGCCAGCGCCCGCATCTTGTCCTCAATGTGGGCCGTGATGTCGAGCACGAACGACGGCTTGACGTGCAGGCGCAGGTGGACGTTGAAGTAATACACGACCTTCTGCGGGTAGAACGGCTCGCCGGGCATATCGGTCTTGGTCAGCTTGGCCCAGAAGCGGGCGGCGTCGATGAGGCCGCTGGCCTGGACGTGGTCGGGGTGGGCGTCCTCCCAGTAGGGGGCGAACACGACGCGCGGCCGGAGTTGGCGCAGGGCCGCCGCGAGCTTACGGCGGCTGTCGAGGTCGTTCATCAGCGAGCGGTTGGGCAACCCCAGGTTCCCGCGCCAGTCCAGCCCAAACACCGCCGTGGCGGCCTCGGTCTCGCGCTGGCGGATCTCCGGACTGCCCAGGGGCGTCGGCTCGCCGTCGGTCAGGTCCAGCACGCCCACCTTCGCGCCCTGGGCGCGCAGCAGCAGGATCGAGCCCCCCATCGCCAGCTCGGCGTCGTCGGGGTGCGGGGCGACGACGAGATAATCGAGTGCGGACATCGGTTTTTCCCCCTCGGCGGACAGGTGGCCGCGGCCCGAACCGGGAATCGTGAAACCGGCGGTCCTGAATCAGAGTACAGGTCAAGGACGGCCGCCGGAAGGGGCGGCCGAAAGCTGGAGAAGCGTGGAAAACTTTGGCGGGCGGCATCTTGCTTTCTGCTGTCCGGCCGTCTACCATTTTCCACACTCCCCACGCCCGCAGGGAGATCCCGGCAATCCCTTCCGCCGTGCCAGGGCGGCTCCGCGGGCGCGTGCTGCACTTTCCTCGGTCGTCGCCCACTCCCTTCCCAGGACGGTGCGGGTGAGACGGCGCGGGAAACGGCGGGTCCACGGTCAGCCGGTGTCGCCCCACCCTGCCCCGCGAGCCTCCCCGGCCGCCAGCGTCAGGACCAGAGAAAGCATCGAGGACGGCATGGCCAAGACACGCAAGCCCGCCCGTGCGGCGGGTGCGACGGCGATCACGCGCCAGCGGGCGGGGCGCCTGTACCGCTTGCTGGGGCTGCTCGGCGAGAAGCCGCAGACCCGCGCGGTGCTGACGCGCCGCCTGAGCCAAAACCTGCGCGGCTTCTACCGCGACCTGGAGGTGCTGCGCAAGTTCGGCATCGAAGTGCAACTGGTCGAGGGTCGCTACGCCTTGACCGGCAAGGCGGCCGACGCGCAGGGGCGCCTGCCCTTTCCCGACCCTGGCCTGAGCCTGGGCGAGGCGTTGCAGCTCGCGAAGGGCCGCACCGTCACGCACCGCAACCTCAAGGAGCAGATCGCCGAGATCACGGGCTGAACCCACCCGCCCGGGGTTCCGAAGACTCCACCCCGGGCTTTATTCGAGAAGACAGGCGTTCCTCTCCGCGAATAGAGCCCGGGGTGGAGTCTTCGGAACCCCGGGCGGACCCACCCGGAACCCCGGGCACCGCCTTACAATGACCTCGGGCGCCCGTGAACCCGTCGGGAGACCTGTTGCCATGCTGCGGTTGCCCGACCTGCGCGAGATCCTGCGTTACGTCCCCCAGTACCGCGAGCGGCTGTTCGTCATCGCCCTCGACGGCGCCGTCGTCGAGGAGGACAACTTCCGTAACCTCCTCCTCGACATCGCCGTGCTGCGCAGCCTGCGTATCGAGGTCGCCCTGGTCCACGGCGCCGGCCACCAGATCCGCCGCCTCGCCGAGCAGACCGGCACGACGCCGTCCAACATCGACGGCACCGGGGTGACCGACGAGGCGACACTGCAGCTGGCGCTGACGGCGGCCAACCGCGTCACGCACGAGATCCTCGAGGGGCTGTCGGCCACGGACCTCCGCGGCGCCTGCGGCAACGCGCTCGTAGCTCACCCCGCCGGCATCCTCCAGGGCGTGGACCACCGCTTCACCGGGCGCGTCGAGCGCGTGGACACGGTCCTGCTCAAGGGACTTCTCCAGCACGACATCCTCCCCGTCATTCCGCCACTCGGCTGCGACGGCGAGGGCAACACCTGGCGGCTCAACTCGGACTCGGTCGCCGTCGAGGTCGCCCGCGCGCTGCAGGCCGTCAAGCTGATTTACATCACCAACGCGGAGGGCGTCCTCGTGCAGCACGCCGGCGCGGCCCCGGAATTGCTGCGCCAGCTGACCGTCGATGAGGCCGAGCAGATCCTGCGCAAGCAGCGTGCCGAGGTGATGGAGAACACCGTGTCGAAGCTGGCGCACGGCGTGCGCGCCGCCCGCAACGGCGTCCCGCGGATCCACATCATCGACGGCCGGGTCGAAGAGGGCCTGCTGGCCGAGGTGTTCTCCAACGAGGGCATCGGCACCCTGATCCATACGAACGAGTACCAGGCCATCCGGCGAGCGCAGCGCAAGGACGCACGGTCGCTGTTCGCGCTCATCCAGACGGGGGTCGAGGACGAGGAGCTGGTACGCCGCTCGCTGGCCGAGATCGAACGGCAGCTGGAGGATTACTACATCTTCGAGGTGGACGGGAACCCCGCCGGGTGCGCCGCGCTGCACGTCTACCCGGACGACAACAAGGGCGAGCTGGCTTGCGTGTGCGTCTCGCCGAAGTACGAGAACCAGGGGATCGGGATCAAACTGACGCATTACCTCGAGGCGCAGGCGCGTGCCGCGGGACTCGCGGAGCTGTTCTGCCTCTCGACGCAGGCGTTCAACTACTTCGTGCAGAAGGGGGGCTTTCGCCTGGGGACGCCCGACGACCTGCCGCCGGTGCGGCGGCAGCGCTACGACCGCAGCGGCCGCCGGTCGCAGGTGCTGACCAAGAAACTGTGACGGGGATGCCGTTTAGCCGCGGTTCGCAGAACCGCGCGGCATGACGGGCCGCGCGGTTCTGCGAACCGCGGCTAAACGCAATACCGTTTGCTATGTTATAACGACTGCTTCTGCAAAGGTTTTCAGCAACGGGGGCAGGTGGCG
>JBBRPS010000100.1:0-17869 GCA_038227745.1 Gemmatales bacterium
CCGATCTGCATGGGCTTGAAATCGATAACGCAGACCCCGCCGGTGTCGCTGGAGTCGTCGTGGCAGATCTTCGCCGCTCCCCAGATGCTGCTTTGCAGCAGGCCCTCGTTCTGCTTGATGAGCGGAGCGTCGATCTTCGCCTTCTTTTCGTCGATGCAGGGGATGGTCGCCAGGTACTCCGGCGGGTTGCCGAGCTTGACTTCCACCGACAGGGCGTCGAGGATCGTGAGCGTTTCACCCTGGCTCAGGCGGAACTTGATGGTCTCTTTCTCGCCCTTAGAGGGGAGGTGCTTCTTGATGAAATCGACCACCGCGTCCCTCAGACGCCCGGTGTGCATGCCCACCTTGCTGGCGGCGAACGTGACGATCCAATCCATCACATAAGAGGGAATGTGACGGTCGTCTCGCGACAGCCCCAGGCGCGTAATGAGCCCCTTGTCGATCGCAAATTCCTTGAAGTTCTCAAGGATCTTCCTGTCCAGTTCCGGGGTGGCCACGGTGAATCTCCTCAGAACATATCTTCAAAGGCCGCCTGGTCGCGAGTCCTTTCGACGAACTGCTTGGCCCGGGAAACGTGGACGTGCCTGATGATGTCGGGCGCCGGGGCATCACCGCGAGGGCTGAGCGTGACCTCAAAGATCACCTCCTGACCGCCGGGCATTTCATTCCCGGGAACCTCAAGCGGGAGTTGATGGGCGGCGCCGGGCCTGAGCGGCGGGTAATTGTCCGCGGGTCCGGTCCCTTCCCCGGCGAGCGTGACACGAACCCTACCGCCTGCGGTCGGCACGGGGTGGATGTTCCGCAGATGGAGCGTGACGACCCACTGACCGCGGTCGCGAGCCGCCCCGGCGGGTACCGAAACCTCCGGGAAGGGTAGCGCCTGCTGGTCCCCGAACCACTCGGCGACCGGGACGATGACCTCTTCCGGTAAAAGCCCACCGTGGGACAACACCCACCCTGATATTGTACCCCGCCCGAAGGAGCGGCCGCGAGCCACGAGGTAGCCGCTCCGCAGGTGAAAGGTCTCCCGGTCGAGGAACGTGAGCGACTCGTCGCGGAGGTCCGAGTCCTCTGGCCTCCCGTCTCCGAGTGCGACGCAGCGGTGCATGCCGTCGCGGCCAGTGGCGTTCTCACGGACGGCCTTCGGGCCGAAAGTGAACCCATGATCGCCGGTGAGGATGACAAAAGGGGGAGAGCCGTGCCAGTGCTTGAACTCCTCCGTCCACTGCCTGACGAAGCGCGCTACTGAAGCGATGATCGGCTCAAAGCTCTCTCGGAGGGCCCGGTAACTGGTGAAAGTGGACAGCTGCTCGTCGAGGCGGTTGTCCCTGTAAACGAGGAGTCGCACCGCTCGCGTAACCCGCACGCGCTCAGCATCGTGCCAGTGCGCGGCGAGTTGCATCTGTTCGGCGGTCAGTGCGTAACGGTGCAGCAGGGTCTGCGACAGGTTGCCGTGGCAGGCTTCCGGCAAAGCGCCCCCGAGGATGGCTTCTTTGCAGACCTCGGTGATGGTGGGGACCGGCGAAAAGGAATACCGCAGCCGCGTCGGCGGTTCCCCGAGTTCCTTCTCCAGCGCGGCCAGCGCCGATGCCACGACGTGTACTGCCAGTGCGTCCACCAGCACCACAATCACCGGCCGCCCTTGCTTCAGGGCTTGTTGAACCAATCCGGCCACACAAAAGTAACTGCGGTCCGGGTGGTTGAAAAAGACGGTGGGGTTGGACTTCACCCAGCGCGCGAACGGCTGGGCCGGGTCTTCCTCCGCGGGAGGGAGGGTCCGCTGATAGAAGAGCCGCTCGATGTAGTCAGCGTAGGCGGTGACCCAGTCGTCGAAAGAGTCGTCAAGGTCTGTCCAGCGGGCGATCGGTGCCGGCGGTGCGAAGAGGCGTACGAGCTTCTCCGCCAACTCGCTTCCCTCGAATCCCGGCATGTCGGCCAGGCGCCTCGCCGACTGCTCGGTCATGCCGCGCGGGTTGACCTGGAGCCAGCGGTCCAGTTCTTCCGCAATCCCGTCCCACAGCGCGTTGAGGCTCAATACTACTTGCTCGAACGTGTCCGGCCTCTCGATCTGAGCGGTGCGAACGGCCCGACACATGAAGCGAGAGATTTCGCCGTGGAGGGGAGGTGGTAGTGGGAACAGCAAGGGAAGGTAGTTCGCGCGGGCGAGGTCGAGTGCAGACTCGACGGGGAGGCCGGGCACGGACATCGGCCCTCCCGCGCGCGTCAGCGGCAGGAGCGCCCGCCGCCTAACCCATTTGCGAGCGAACGCGACCGGTGAAGCGGACTCGCGAAACTGCTCGGCAAGTTCCGCGACGACGTCCGCCAATGGGATGTCCTGCGCGGCGAGGGACCGAAGGCGCTCGGCCAGCCAGTCCACGACCGGAAGGACGCCTATCGGCTCGGGGATGGACGCGCCTGACGCGGCAACCGACAGCCATTCCGATAAGGAGGAGGCCTCGCAGATCCCTGGCAAGAGCCACGAAGACGCGGTTGCCGCCCAGTCCTCTTGAACAAGACCCCCCGGCCCTGGGCGTTGCAAGAGGGCCCAAGCGACGATGGCTTCGTCGGTCAGCCACGCGGGCGGTTCAGCGCCGAGTAGGGTTTGCACCTGTCGGCGCGGCGTGTACTCCCGGATCCGGACCCCTTTGACGGACCTGAAGCTGCGGAAATGCTCCCAGGAAATCCGGTCGAGCACATACGTGCGCGGGTGGCCGGTCGCCGAACCGGGGGGATGGCGCAGCAACTCACCGACGGCGCGAAAGGCGGCCAACTCCTGCGCCAGGCCCGCCACGCGCTGGCCCTCCCCCGCATAGATGCGGTAAGGGTCGAACACCAGGTGAACCAGCACTTCCTCGGTCACGCATGTCTCCCGGGGTCCGGAAAGATCAACACGGCGTCCCCGACGTCAAGGCACCTCCGGCGTCGGCTGGCTGTTTGCCTTCGCACTGGAATCAGAGAACACGACTCCCAAGAGGAGGGCGGCCGTCTGCTCGGGCGACAGCGAGTAGGCGGTCTGCCAGGCCCGCACCGCCTCGCGAATCTGCGAACATGCCTGCTCATGAGCGAAGACGGGCAATTCGCGCCTCCCCCCGTCAGGGAGGACGACGGTCATGCGGCCCTGCGGCGGCGCGAGTGATTGGAGGACTTCAAGGATGCCCGATGCCCTGCCGTAGTCCTCCTGGGTGAGTTGTCGCGTTTCCTTGTTCGAGATCGCGGCGACGACTTCCTCGATGAGCTCCGCCTTCCCCTCCGACGCCTCAAGCCGTTGGACGATGGGGGCGATGACGCTGTTATCGAACCCGGCTATCGCCTCGACTTTCCGGAGCGAATCGACGACTCCGGGGAGGTCGCTGCCGGCACTGAGCAGCTGGCGCCGCACGGGCGCGCGCGCCCCCTCGACCTGCCGGCCGAGGCGCTCCCTGAAGCCACGCCACAGCCGCACCGTGGCGGGGAAAGAAGTCATGGTGCTTCCGTTGTCTTCGAGTTCCCGGCGGGCCTCCATGTCCTCCTGCACCCAGCGCATGAGGTGGTCGGCCAGGAGAGTTGGCTGCGGAGGCACACCCCCTCGCAGCGCCTTGACGATGTCCTTCTCCGGTTCGGTCAGGTCCGGGACCGCCAGGGCCGCGTCGGGGAGTTTATGGACAATATCCCGCATCTCGCCGGCGACCTTCTCGCACGCCTCCTCCATCTTGTCAGTGGCACCGCTCTCAGGGACGCGCGTTGATAGCTCACTGCCGATGACCCGAAATACCCAACGCTGTTTCGGCGACAGCTTGCTGTAGCGTGTCTGGTAGCGGTCGGGGAAGCGTCCCATTCCCACGATGGCCTCGGCCAGCTTCGACTCCACCCGTTCCCAATTGTTGTACTTCTTGTGGTAAATGGCGATCCGCGAGGGTTCCGCCCGGAATGCCAGAGCCACGAATAGCGGGATGACGCCGTTCGGGATACCGTACGGAGGCTCGATCAGCTTCTCGTGCAGCTTCAGGAACGGCTTGTCGGCGGCACTGCGCGCGGCGAGATAACGGAGTACCTCACGCAACGCTTCGGAAGGGATCTCGGCCGTCGGCGAGACCAGCTCCCATTTAGCGGCCAACGAGTTGAGGGTGAAGAAGCCGTTCTCCACCAGCACCCCGTCGATCACCGCGCCCTCTTGGCTGTTGGCGTTGAAGTTGAGGAACTCGTTCTGGTACTCGGGCTTCTCGTCGAATTTCAGGATGGCTTCGACGATGTGCTCGATCTTGTTCCACTGGGCACCTGCCCCTTCCTGCCACTCGTTGAACGTGCCGCAACGGACGCGCGGCTGGCTGCTGAATGCGGTGTCGAGGTCGCGGCTGATCGACGGCAGCAGTTGGCCCCACGAACTGACAGGCACAGGACGGGCTGGCTGCCCCGCCTTGAGGACGGTCGTGCCTGATCGGAGTCCCTCGTTGCCGAAGGCCTTAGCGAATTCGGCGCGCAGATCCTCACGCAGCCGAGTCAGCTTGTTCTCCAGGACTTCGTAGGCGTGCGTCTGGGGGTCTTTCTTCTCCAGCAGTTGTCGAACGGCGATCAGCTCACGTGCCTTGTCGGCGTTCAACGACAGCGGGGCACCGGGGAGAGCCACGTAGACGGTCCCTTTGGCTTGTACGTCTGCCAACTTCCGGCAAGCGTCGAGTTGGGTCACGGAATCCACGGCGGCGAGATACACAGATGCCGACAGCCAGCCCTCGTCCTTCCCGCCGAGGGCCGGGTTGGCAGCGTCGAGCGCCCTGTCGCCCTTCGCCGGGTCAAGGAGGCGGATGGAAACCCGCCGCACGATGCCGGCGTCGCAAGGGTCGAGGTCGCTCTCGCCGAGACGGTCAGTGATTTCCTCGCGGAAGACCTCATACGTGCGGAGCAGCTCGCCAGCCGGTTTGCCTACTGGGATGTGCTCCTTTTCCTGGTCGAGTTCTTTCTCCAGGTCTTGTCCGAGACCGCGGTCGGTCACGAAGTTCCAGACGTCAGTCGCCTCGTTCTTCCAGAGCGCGTGGGCCTCCTTCAGGCGGGACAGAGCTTCGTGAAGGGGCGCGGCTGCCAACTCCTCGCGCTGCGCGTCGCAGAGGCAGAAAGTCAGGAAATCGGTCGTCGGCGCCATGTCGGCGCTCTTGATGCCCGTGAGGACGAGTACAGCCCGGAGGAGCGCAGTTTCCAACGGGGAGGGGCCGGGAAGGCGGGCCACGGCCTGGTCATACTGATCGACGAGGTGGGGTTCTTTCTGTCGTAAGGGCTCGGCGAAGAAGGGCAGAAGGTCATGCACGCGGAGCAACTCCTGCCCCCCGGCTTCCTCGGGCGCTGGCAGCTTGCGCTTCTCCAGCGCGCTGGCGACGCCGCCGTCCTCCCGGCTCTGGAGGTAATAGAACGCCGTGCGATTGACCTGGGCGATCCGGTCGGACAGCAGCAGCAGGGTGGCTGCGGTAGCGGGGTGGAGCGGGTAGCAGGGTGCCGCGACCTCCTGGTAACAGGCGTCGGCCGAAAGCGATTGCCAGAATCGCTGACGAGGCATGCGGCTGGCGACATGCTGGAGCCGGAGGAGTGGGTTGCGGAACATCTCTTCACCCGCCGGGGTCCGGTGCAGCATGCCAGCCAGGAGGTGATAGCCCTCCATCTCGGTGACGCTCAACTTGATGAAGATGGATGGCTGGCGGAAGCGGGCGGCGACGGTTTCAAGCCGGTTCCGGTCGGTTTCCGGGAGGCCGCTGCGCTGCCCGTATTCCGTTAGGCTCATGTGGGTGAAGGCCAGGAAGACGACCCGCTTTCCCAGGTCGTTGTTGCCGCAGGCGCGTTCGACGAAGTCCTGCAGGCCGATCGCCTCCAGGTGTAGGTCCCGCTTTCCCGCGTTGGAGCCTTTCAGCAGAGACTCCAGGGCGAGCCCGAACTCGTCCCAGATCACGAGGATGCCCTCGAAGCCTTTCTGCTGCAGGCGCTCCGCGACGAGCGGGTAGATCTCGTGCGCCTCGTACGCTCCCCCAGAGGCTCTGAGGTAGTCGAAGAAGTCAACGACCGTCTCGCGCATGTGCCAGTCGCAGAATTCCTGCAGGGCCTGCTCGTCGAAATCCTGCCTGAGCGCGCGGCCCATCTGGTCTGCCGTCGCCAGGCGCGATCCGGCCACGGCCTGATACTGTTTGCCTTTGGAGAGGAGATGGTCGAGGCGGGCCGCCGCCTCGTGGAATACGGTCTTTCCCAGCACTTCCTCGTTCATTCCTGCGCGCCGCAGAGCCTTGAGCAGCCCGCGAACGAACGCCGTCGAGAGTCGCCCTCCGCCGCCGTCCGCGTAGAGCGGCACGACCAGCCAGGGGCGCCAGTTCCTGCCGCTCGGGACAAGGGCCTGGCGGAGCGAGTCCAGCGCGGTACCCTGGCCACGTGCCTTGAGACGCCCCCACACGGCCTGAAGGGCGGGGCAGGTGAATCCGTCATGGAACAGGCGGGCAAGGACCGTGCAGAGGCGGCTCTTGCCCGTACCGTAGGTGCCGTGGCAGATAATGGCCCGCCCTCTTGGACTGGCAAGCCCGACAGCTTCCCGCAGGAAGTCGAACACCTCAAGGGTCGATTTGACGGGGACGTAGCCCGAGGCCACCTGATCGACGTCGAGCGACTCCTCAAAGTTGACGTACGGCTTCTCGTCCTGGGAGACGTAGACCCATTCGTTGAGGTGGCTCATAGAAAAGTCTCCTCCGTTGCGACGAGGCGGGGTCTCAGGTAACGGATCTCTGTCCCGGGGATCGTGCCTCTCGCGATGAAGGGACCTTCGACCCCCTCGGTTCGAGGGATGTCAATCGCGACGACCCCTGGCCCACGGGAATACAGGGAGAGGAAACTCCAGAACGCATCCTGGACGCCGGTCGTCCAGTAATCGACGTAATGGAGGGGACCCGCCAAGATGACCGGCGCTTCCTTTCCGGCCGCAACGATGGCACTGCGCGCCTCATCGGAGGAGAGGGCACCGACCGCATCGAAGAAGCTCTCCCAGCCCAGCATTTTCGGCACCTTCCCCATCGCACCGAACGCCGCCGGGAGGTAGTCGCAAAGCCGCCCGATGAGGTCGATCCGGTCGGATTGCAAAACGAGGCACCTGTAGCGACGCACCGGATTCAGCTCGCTCGCGACCAGCCTCTCAATTTTTTCCTGTAACGACGTTACTGCCATTTGACGGCCTGGCTCCTGTAACCGCTGATGCGTATGTCCTTCAAGGTGGCCTCCGACGGCCGCAGGAACTGAATCGAGTCCTGGTTGACCTGTTGTCGATATTGGACGTACTGGTTGAGATGCTTGTGCGTGCTGACCCGTGACAGGGATTCGCGCACGTCCGAGTCCCGGATGCCGAGCGCGCGGGCCAAGCCGTTGCTGAGGATGTCTTTGGCCTCGACGGTCGCCTGCCCAGGGTAAAACCGCTTCTGGAAGAGCGAAGCGGCATAGGCTACGAGGGTATCCTCCGGACGGCCCAGACGCCGTCGGACTTTCTTGCCTCTATCGCCGCTCGCCCGCTCCTCGACCAGGGCCAACTCATGAACGAACCCGCCGGTGTGGAAGGTGTGCGCCACGCCGCGGAAGTAGGTATCGACGGAACCCTTCGCGAGCGGGGCGCCCTTCTCCTCCGCGTGTTTGTGGAGGTCGCCGATGATGTCGTCCAAGGACATCCACCGCCCTTCGGCGTCATAGAGGAGGAAGAAGGCGGAGTACGGGAATGCGTCCGGGTTGACGCAGAGGTGCAGATGGAACAGCCACCACGTCCAGGCCGTCTCGGCTCGCGCGTCTTGGGCGGCCATCAGCTGGCCGAGCTCGCTGAGCTTCACCTGCCCTTTCGAGGTATCGATCACGCCTGCGCCGGCTAGCCAATTGCGAATCGCTGCCAGCTGGTTCTTGCCCGCCAGGAACAATTTCCTCGCCTGGCTCAGCTGTTTACTGGCTACGAAGATGTCGGGGATGGCAGGGATGTGATTGAGAGCAGCCGCCAGCCAGTAGCGTTTGATACCGAACTCTTGGGTGTCTAATGGCATCGGCAACACCTACCCTGCTGTCACGGAGGCCTTTTTGGTGCCTGTGAGCTTCCTGAGTCTTGAGGCATGAATGTGCCCCGCTCCGCATTACTCTTTTCGATTCGGACCGGCCACGCCGCCTGTCACGTATGACAAAAGAAGCACGGCTGGTCGTCGTCCTCGTCCTCCAGAACCTCGTCAAACACCTCAATCAGAGGCAGGTTGACGCGCCGTTTCTTCTTCTCAGCCATTGCCTTTTCGTGCCGGGCCTTGATCTCGGCCACGCGCTCCGGCCGGGATAACTCCTCCAGCGATTCCTTGCCGCTCCACGTGAAGTGCTCGCCGGTCTCCTCGTTGATCTTTTCGTATTCCTTGGCCAAGTCGAACAGTTCCGGGTGGCGCTCCATCAGGCCGACCCATTCTGCGCGTCGCTGGAAGAAACAGAAGTAGCAGCCCGAGCGGGTACGCCAGTCGTAGTACGCTGGCAGACCGACGCCGCTCTCCTCCAGAATCCTGTGGACCCCGTCAATCGTGATGCCGTCGTCCTTGAACGGCAGCACGGTCTTGATGTTCGGCTTGGTCGAGACGTATGCGGCGCGATCCTCGTCGGCGCGGATCCCGGCGTACATCACCACCTCGTCGTCGCCCACGTACTTCTCAAAAGGCTTGATCTTCAGCATCTTTGTACACCAGCGCATGTTCGACGACGGCAGGTAGCCGCCGTAGACCTCCAGCCAGTGGTCGAAGCCACGATCATCCTTTAACCGTTCGATCTTGATGCCTAGCGCGTATTCAATCTTGGTCAGGTATTCGTAAGTTTCGGCCAGTTCCTTGTCGGTGTCGCAGAAGACGTACTCCATCCCGGCCACGCGATCCCTCATATAAACGGCGAGGGCCGTGCTGTCCTTCCCCCCGGACATCATCAGAATGTGGCGCATCTTCTTCATAAACGGTAGTCTCCCGCGCAATTACAGCGTTCACCAGCCTAGCTGGTCGATTTCAGGCACTTGGCGGTTCGCCCTCGGTGAGCAGCTGCCGGGCGATCTGCGCAAGAATCGCCACGCTCGCCTCCCGCTGACCCAGCAGGTTGTGCTCGCGCAGAACCCGCCGCACTTCCTCACGTGCCCGCGTGGCCTCTTCCGCTAGTTGCGGCGGCACCTTCACGACACGTTCGACCTCGCCGCCATCCGGGACGGAAATGCTGATCCGCAGCATCTCGCGGTCGCCGTCCAGCAGTGCGAAGCCTGTCTTTTCCAACTCGAAGGCCAGCACGCGGAAGTGCTCGAATGTGCGGGCGGTGGCGGCCAGCTGCACCTCGAACCGCGCCCGGTCGGTATCGTCCCAGTGTGTCGGCGGCTTGCCCGCCAGCAGCGTGGCGATGGACTCCAGCCACGTCGTATCCTCGATGCCGCTGTCGGCGACCCGAGTCAGGACGGCTTTCAGCTTGGCGTCTACGGCGATATTGAGGACCAGCCGGGCGTGATGCTCGATGTTCTGCCGGGCGGCGGCAAGCGGCCCTTCCTGCCCGAACGCCTTCAGCAGGATCCGCTCCACCTCGGCCAGCAGGTGCGGGTAGGCCCGCTGCAACTCGGTGAAGGCCGAACGCAGCTGCGTGAAGTACGCCTCCACCTGCTCGGCATCGACCTTGCCTTTCGCCTCAAACGCCGGGAATCCGCAGGCAACGGGGAGATCGGTAAAGAGTAGCAGGTCGGGCTGCCGGGCTTCCTTCATGGCCCGCAGCACCCGCTGCGTCGTCTCCGCGAGCTGCCGCGTCTTGCTGACGTAATCGGGGAGGTCTTTCACCATGCGGACCAGCGGTCGCACCACCGTGAGCAGGTCCGGCTGCTCCTCACTGCCGCGGTTCAGCATGGCCGCGTACTGCTGGAATACCTCGGCGCGCGGCCCGGCGATGCGGAAACGCTGCAACTCGAACTTGCCCGGCGTGCGGAACAGCTTCTCGAAGGTGGCGGCGTTCGGCCGAGGGACGAACGATCCTTCCTCGTAGAGCGCCAGCTGCGAGTGTCCGTGGACCAGCACGGCGGCGAGCAGCACCGGCAGCACGCCGTCCTTCAGACCGAACGGCGGGCGGCGGAGCAGCGCGAACAGCTTCGCCACGGACTGCCGCCCACTGTCGGTCTCGGCGAGGAATCCGTCGATGGCCCGCCACAACTCCCGCACGGCCTCCTCGGCCTTGCCGTCCGGCGGGTAGATACCGAACGCGCCGCCCTGCTTGCGGTGTAGCCGGGATGCCTTCAACACGGTCTCGTACATGCTGCGCTCGGGCGGGTGGCCTTCAACGAACCCCAGCTGTTCCAGCCCGGCGGACTCGAACATGGCCTCGATCAGGTTGCGACGCGCCGCCGCGGCCGACGAGGATAGGCCCCGGCGGTTGATGAGTTCGTTGCGCCACTGCGGGGTACAGTGATACACGTCGTCGCACGCCTTCGAGAGCAGATCGTTGAGCTGCCGCTGATTGCCTAGCTTAACCGGCTTCCCGCGATAGTACCACGTGCAGCCCGGATTCGCCAGCGAGAACACCCAGGCGAGATGTCCCTGCAGGTTCTGTTCGGCGATGGCCAGCCGCGCCTGCAATTCCCGGCGCGCGGTGCGGTCCGCCTCCAGCTCAGGCGTGTGCTCCGTCACCCAGCGCAGGCAGGTCAGTTCGTGGCACAGTTCCCGCAGGTCGAATACGTCTTGCGGCAGGGCCACTACCACGGGCACCTCGGTGGGCGTGGCGATCGTGCCCCGTATCGCTTCGCGGTCGTCGGCGTCACGGGGCAGGCAGTAGACAACCCGCCCGTCGGCCTCGCCGGGATCGGCGGCGATCACGCCTTGAAACAGGTCGGTTTGCAGGGCGGCGCGGTCCGCGTAGCAGGCCTCGAAATACCGCAGAGTGCCCGTCTGGAAGTAGTGGCGGCGGGCGATCAGCGGCTGAGGCGGGGCCTCGCGCGTGAGGAAGGTGGCAAGGTTCTGATCCTGCTCGACGGACTGGCGTGCGGCCTGCAGCCGGTCGTCGATGTCCACGTCGCTGCCTTCCCACAGGGCGTAACTCCCGGTGTGGCGACGAAAAACCACGACCCTACGGCGCGATAACGACTGGATCGCTTCGTCGATTTCTTCCCGTGTGGCCGCACCCTTCAACGCGGCGTGGAGGGCGCCTCCGCTGGCAGGGATGCCGCTGGCGGAGCCGAGGGCCTGGAGCAGGCCAATGCTCTTGACGAGCCGCACCTCCAGCGCGGTCGCGTCGTGCAGGCGGTCCAGCGCCGATTGCACCTCCGCCCACAGCTTGCCGCGGTGCTGGGCAAAAAGCGTCGGCCCGAGCGAGGTCATGACGTAATCGAAGAGCCGGTCGAGCCGGTACGGCCCGGCCTTGACGGTCTGCTCGCGCAGGAATTCCTGAAACCCGAACGGCTCGGATGAGGCCAGAAACGCGAACAGGGACCGCTCGTTCTGCGCCAGCTGGCGGAACAGCGGACCAAGCATCAGCGCGGTCAGCGGGTGCAGTGGGTAGGCGGCGGTCACGCACTCTTGCAATTCGCCGGCGGACATCGACCCGGCCTTCAGTCCGAGGGCAGCGGTGTCCTGCGCGTGGACCCGCGCCTGCCTGCGGAGCGCCTTCAGCCCGGCATCGTTGCCCTCGTGCCGGATGGCGTGGGCCAGCAGCCGCAGCAGTTGCTCGGTGCGCTCCTCAAACGCCACGTCCTCGAACCGCCCCTGTACCTTCCCCCATTCCGCGCGCCTGCCGGCGCTCATGTGCTCGGCATAGCGATCGACGGCCTGGTGCAGGATGGTCACGAACAGGAAGGGCCGCTCCGAGCGCGTCGCCGCCTCCGCCAACTCTTGCAGCACGAACACGTCGCCTTGCTCGGGGTTGCTGGCCCCGTACTCAAGGAACTTGCCCAGCTCGTCCACGATCAGCAGGATGCCCGCCGCCTCGTTGCCGAACCGCTCAAGGTAGGCGTTCGCCTCCTCGAACAGACCGACGATGGCGGTGCCCGAGGTGCCGGGGGCTTCGGCCATGCGCTGCAGCCGCTCAACGAGCAGGGGAGGACGGCCGGACCCGCGCACCGCGTTCAGCGCAGCGGCGAGACTGCCAGCCAGCGCCTTTTCCAGTGGCTGCCGGGAGCCGGTCACCAGCACGGGACAGAGCCGAGCGGTCTTTTGGGGCAACGGTCCGCCCGTTCCAAAGAACCGCTCGTACAGGTCGGCGTCATGTTCTTCAAGAAATGCCCTTGCCTTGTTCCGCACCCAGGGCTCCCCCGCAAGCGCCTGCGCGGCCAGCAGGGCGAAGGCCGATTTGCCGGAGCCGTAGGGTCCGGTGAGCGACCAAGCACGGATGGGCGATTCGGAGTGGAGCGCCTCGGCCAGGCGGCGCAGCACGTCGCGGCCGGTCGGGGTGAGGATGTAGCCCTCCAGGGCGTCGCTGCGGTGGGCATCGCGGGCCAGCGACACGGAGCGGGCAAAGCGCGGGCTGACGACCACCAGCTTGTCGAGGGTGGGGGAATCGCTCATCGTCGCTTCCCTCCAGTGGCGTACACGTCGGCGAGGGCCTTGGCGGGGCTGATCTGCTCATGGCGGTAGAGCTGCCGCAGGCCTGCCGTCTCGCCGTAAGACATTCTTCCGTCCGTCTGTTGTTCTATGCCTTCCAGCCGCTCGGCGAGCGAGGATTCGTCGATCTTGAACAGGCGGCCGGGACTTCCCGGTTGCCGCGCGAGGTCATGCAGCGCCAGTGTTTCGGCTGCCGGTGCGAACGCCTCCCAGAACCGTAAGGTGGCGAAGAGCAGGATGCCGTCGGGTAAGCTCCGCCGAGCGCCGCGCTGGAAGCGGTAGGCCCTCCCGTCGCCGGGCTGGGTGATGAGGCCCAGTTCGGTCAGCGGGCAGTCGAGCGTATCCTCGGCGATGGCGCCACGGCTGGCGCGCGACGGCACGTAGGTGCGTAAGAACACCTCCACGTCGCGCTTGACCGAACTCTCTGCCACCTGCTTGCCCGGCAGAGTCTGGGTCCACTTGAACAGCGACGAGGCCAGCGCCTCGCGGGTGAATTCCGGCTCGTGAAAGTAGCTGAAGGCCCAAAACCAGGTCGTTGCCCGTGCCCGGTTGGATGCGATCTGCCAGTGCAGCACCCACAGCGTCGCGGGGTCTTCGAGATACGGATCAAGTCCGTTGTCGGCCAGCAGCAGCGTGCCCAGTTCGGTCGGCTGGAGGACACCCCCTGCATCGCGGTTCTCTGCCAGGATCCCGGCGGCAAGGCACCAGTGCCGGATGCTGCGCACCATGTTCTTGCCCACGCCGAGCGTGGTGGTGGCGTCGTCGCGCGTGAACACGCCGGCGTCGTCCTGAACGGCGTCAAAACCCTTCTTCAGCCAGGGGTAGCGACACGGGAACGTCTCGTGCCCGGAGAAGGAATGCTGCAGAGCACTTCCGCCCATCCATAATTCCTCATGCTGTAGACACTTTCAGCGCTCAATCGTACCCGGCAAGTTTTTAGAATGACAGGGTCGTTGGATGGTTTGGCGCGGATTTTCCAGGCGGGTGACGGTGATATTGCAGGATCCTCTGAAAAAGTCACGTTTGACGGGGCGCGGGTGGGCAGGCTATGGAACACGCGGCGATTCAGCGGCATAAAACAGCCATCCGGCGCGGCGACTTCTCGCGGCCAGTCAAGTGCCTGCTGCGTGACGGGCTGGTCGGAAAGGGCGTGACGTTCTTCGACTACGGCTGTGGCCGTGGCGAAGACCTGGAACTGTTGACAAAAGAAGGAGTCGCGTGCTGCGGCTGGGACCCTGCCTACCGCCCCGACGCTCCGCAGCAGAAAGCCGACGTGGTCAACCTGGGCTACGTCCTCAACGTCATCGAGGACGCGCAAGAGCGCGCCGAGACGCTGCGCCGGGCCTGGGGGCTGTGCCGCCAGGTGCTGGCGGTGTCCGCGCAGGTGCTGATGTCCGGGCGCGGCAAGGACCCGGTCGAGTTCGGCGACGGGGTGTTGACCAACCGAGGAACGTTCCAGAAGTTCTACGAGCAGAGCGAACTCAGGAGTTACCTGGAGGCGCAGCTGGAGGTCGAGGCGATCCCCGCGGGGATCGGCACGTTCTACCTGTTCAAGGATGAGGCCCTGCGCCAACAGTTCCTGGCCAACCGGTTCCGGCGCCGGGAGATACTCCCCCGCAAGCGTATCGCCGAGTTGCGGCTGGAGGAAACCCGCCAGGCCCTGGAGCCGCTGATGGGGGTGATGGCCCGGCTGGGTCGCCTGCCTGACCCCACGGAGTTCGACGGCGCGCAGGTCGTCGAGCGGTTCGGCTCTCTCAAACGGGCCTTTGCCGCGATCCAGCGGATCACCGACGCGGAGACCTGGGAGGCGATCGCCCGCCGGCGGCGCGAGGACATGCTGGTCTACCTCGCCCTGGCCCGTTTCCGCAAGCGACCTTTACTGTCGCAGCTGCCGCTCGGCCTGCAGCGCGACATGAAGGCGTTCTTCGGCACCTACCACAGGGCCTGCGCCGAGGCCGACGCATGGCTGTTCAAGGCGGGCGACGCGGCTGCGATCGACGAAGCCTGCAAGCGGTCCACAATCGGCAAACTGCTGCCCGACGACCTGTACGTCCACCGCCGTGCCCTGGATTCACTGGAGCCGGTCCTGCGCATCTACGAAGGCTGTGGCCGTGCCTACCTCGGTGAGGTCGAAGGGGCGAACGTCATCAAGATCCACCGGCGGTCGGGAAAGCTGTCGTACCTCGTCTACCCCAACTTCGAGAGCGATCCGCACCCGGCGCTGCTGCGGTGCGTGAAGCTGAACCTGCGGACGCGGCAAATCGAGTGTTACGAATACGGGCACAGCGTCAACCCGCCGGTTCTCCACCGCAAGGAGTCGTTCCTGTTGCCCGAGGACGACCTGCACGCCAAATTCGCCCGGCTAACCGCCCAGGAGGAGAAGAACGGACTGTTGGAGAACCCCAGCGGGATCGGCACACGCGACGGCTGGGCCAGCAGGCTCGCCGAGCGAGGCTTCGCCTTGAAGGGGCACCGGCTGGTGAAGGATCAACGCAACGGCGATGCTTGAGGGGTCGAGGTTATACCAGGCGGCCAGTGAAGGATCGCCGCGTTGTAGTAAAGGGCTTGCTCAGCAGATCCAGCAGCTGATTCTCGGTCCATTCGCCGCGATTCCAGCGTTTCGATTGTAATTCCGCAGCGTGCGGAAAACCGCGTTCTTCGAGCCAGTCGTGCAAGACCAGCTGGGTGCTGCGGTCTCCGATGGCAGCGCGTAATAAACCCAGAAATGACGGATCGGGATGAGCCCGCATCACGGCGTAGAGGTGACCGGACCGGACGGCTTCGTCGTGTCGGGCGAGAAGGCATTCCCGTGCGACCTGGTGGCTTTCGACCCGTTCGCGGTACGCATCAGGGCGTTCGCGATAGAAACCGTTCAACGCGGGAGCCTGCACCGCATGGCGAGAGCCGGGTATGACGGCATCGGCCAAGTCCCAGGAACCGCCCGGGCCGAGGGATTGCCCGCGATGGGCGCTGACGTTGCCGCAGGGGTCGGCCACGAACCAGGCCCCGATAACCTGACGGTTGTTACTTGACGGGACGATGTGAGAGGCGTGGACCAGCCGGTTCGCCGCCTCACCCCTCGTGAACGCCCGGAACGCGAGCTGCGTGGCGGTCCGCAGGTAAATGCGCCGGCTCGGCTCACCAGTCAGGTCGGCGTCCGCATGGAACAGCCCCGGATAGACCATCCTGATCGGCGGCTCGGTCATCGGAGGGTAAATCCCCGCCCGGACAAAATATGACGAACAAAAGCCTCACAAGTGGTGAGGTTACCGGGATTTGCCCTGGCGTTCAACGTCAGAAAGGCTCACCACTTCTACATGTCCGCCAGCCGGTCCACCAGCCGTTTCAGGGCACCCACGCCTCCGCCCTGCTACACCAGATCGAGCACCTTGTCGATCAAGTCAACCGGGCCGCTCTGAATCAACGATGTCGGGCCGGAGGACGGTCTGACTTCGCAGTCGGCAACACTACCGGCCGCGGACCTGGCGGGTGAGGGCCATGGATGTCGGTCTGTCGTGCGGGCAGTGCTGCCTGTCCTGCGCCAGACGGAACCGGCTGACGGACGCGGGCGATCCGACCGGGCTGGAGGGGTTCGGCGACTTCCGGCATGGGGCAGTTCATACTCCGCAAGGGGCCGGCGCTTGTCGCCGGGCGTGTCGACGCCAGGGAGTCAGCGTCACCGTGCGGTCGATGACAGACTCGTGGAGCGGCGTTTGCGCCTGGTCGAGGTGATCGCGGGCGCAGAGAGTGCTGAGGACGTGGCGGCGCAGTTCTTCGAGGGTGGGCAAGGTGGCGGTCGTCGGCTTCATGGGCAGGACACGGACCTCTAGCTGAAAGGCGGACCTGGACAGGCGGAACCGCCGCAGGCGAGGGCTCTCACGTAGCCTTTATCGGCGGGGAGAGGCTGTCGCTGCACATCAGGAAGAGCATCGACGTGAAGCAGCAGCGGTTGGTGGTCCGCAGGACACTGGACGGCAGACTGCGGCCGGTGCTGCACCTGGGGGCGGAAAGTGCTCCGGCCGGTCGGAATGGCCGGAAAACCGGCCAGCGGCTGAAAAACCGGCCAGCGAAAAAGTGCAAGAATCCCAGAGAAAACGGGGCGCCTTGGCCCATTTGGCCGGTTTGGACGGTCGTACAAAGAAGTAGCTGTACTGCTTCTTGCGGAGGCGGAACTTTCGCCTGCGCCTTCCTGTTCCGGGTCGCGAACGAGACCGGCTGTGTAGCGGTTTTTCCCGTAGCCCCCCCTATCCCCTGTACGAAACCGGCCAAACCGGCCAGTTGCGTCTTAATCGCTGAAAAAGCCTGCGATTCCGGTGGCCGTTCTTGGCCGTCTGGCCAGAAAAACGGCCACCGTTTTCGGCCAACGGCCGGGCCACCCGAACCGATGGACGCCGACCGGCGGCGCCGCAGGCAGGGGCGCTGAGAGGTCTAGTAAACAGATCCCACCATGAACCGTGGAGTGCATCTCCGCGGCCGTCTGCCTTCGAGCTTCCGCGACGGTGGGCGGCTCCGCCGTGCTCGACGGGCTCGCTTCGGCCACCTGATCCGGCCCGGCTCTCGACTGGCGTTTCTCAACCCCCGGAAGGGGTTCTCCGAACCTCCCGCGCGACCGTATCGCCACACGGAGGGTCACAGGGGTAAATTTCTACAAAAAAAGGGGTATAGTACCCGACTGCGAGCGGTTACTTATGCTCGGAGCCACGAGCCCTTCGACGCATCGCCTGTGGCGGCGCGTCGAGGGGCTTCTCGGTTGCTGGGGCACGCCGGACTTCACATCGACCGTGCGCGTCCTGCATGCCCCCCAGTCATGGTTGCCCTCGCGCGGTGCGGGGGCGGTTTTGCTTTGGCAAGACCGCCCCCGTGGGGGCGGTCCGTAGGAGGTCCACCCCATGAGCGCGACTGCCACCTCAGCCCCCCTTCCCCCCGGCGACCGGCTGCACGCCGCCTTCCTGGCGATCGTGCCGCGCATCGCGGAGCACGGCCGCATCTACTTCCGCCACGTCAAGTGCCCCTCCACGAAGGAGGACGTCGTGCAAGAGGTCCTCGCCCTGTGCTGGAAGTGGTTCGTCCGCCTGGCGCAGCAGGGCAAGGACGCCACCCAGTTCGCCAGCGTCCTGGCTTCCTATGCCGCGAAGGCCGTCCGCTCGGGCCGGCGCGTGTGCGGCACGGAGAAGGTCCGTGACGTCCTCGCGCCCCTGGCCCAGCAGCGCCACGGCTTCGTCGTGGGGAAGCTGCCCGACTTCAGCACGCTGTCGAGCAACCCGCTGGAGGAGGCGCTGCACGATAACACCGTTTCCCCCGTCCCCGACCAGGTCGCCTTCCGCTCCGAC
>JBBRPS010000101.1:0-17839 GCA_038227745.1 Gemmatales bacterium
CAGCAGGCGGTCCGCGCGGGGCAGCAGTTCCTGAGCGCAGGGAGTGGCCAGGAGCAGGGCGGCGCGCGTAGACGGGTTCATGACGGCGTCCTTTCCCGGTAAGGGTGTCGCGTAACAACACCCGTAGTTGCCGGGAAAGACGCCGTTTACCAGCAAAATCGCCTGACCGCACACCCCACTCCGACACTTCCGACCAACGAAAACCTCCATTTTCTTCGAGAAACGCGCGGAATAGACCGATCGCACCCGAGCCGAACCACTGCACGCTGACGACCGTCACGAGAGTGTCAGGCAGGATGCCGCGCACGGCCGCGTTCGGTTGAAGGTCTTCTAGTTTGATCATTCCTCGACACCCAGGAGAATTTGGGTGGTGTCCCCGCAGTATTGCCAAGATGACGTAAGTCCCGTGCAAGTAGACGGTTGTCGATTCGGCGCCGAAAAGTCGGCGCTTCAGCAGTTCGCGGAAAAAGCTGGCATTTTGAAGGTTGGCAATACTGCGAGGACACCACCGATTATCAGAACGTCGTGCCGTCCACACCGAGGGCCAGGGCTACTCGGCCTGGCCGTGGCAGATGAAGCCGGCCCAGTACCAAGGCGGCGCCACACGCCGGGTAGCGCGGGGACTGGCATGCAACTGGCGGATCAGTTCCAACTGCGCCTTTCTGAGCCCTACCTGTCCGCGATGCAGTAGAGGTGCCGCTCACCGCGAAGAAACAGTTCCCGGCCGACTACGGCCGCCGAAGCACTGAAGCTGTCGTCGAGCCGGTTCACGGCCAGCATCTTGGGCGTCTCCTCACCGTGACTGATGACCTGCGTGACGCCGTCGCGGCTGGTGACGTAGACTCGGCCCGCGGCGCCTACCGGGGAAGCGTACACGTTGCTGATCGCCTCCAGCCGAAAGGGGCCGCCCCGGTCATCCCCCGTCCTGGCATCCAGGCGTGAGAGGATTCCCTGGTAGTGAAGCAGCGTATAGAGAGAGTCTCCGTACAGCAGCGGCGACGGCACGTAAGGCGTTCCCCGGCGGCGGGTCCAGACAACCTGCCTGGTCCCGGTGATGTCGCCTTTGGCGCCGTCGAGGCGGATGGCCAGCAAGGCCCGCGTGTCGTAGCTGCTGCCGGCGTACACGACCCCGTTGGCCGCCACCGGCGACGCGACGATGTTGGACGACAGCCCGCCGCATTCCCAGAGGACCGCGCCGCTGGCCAGGTCGTAGCCGCGCAGGCGCTTCGTGCCGGGGACGATGACCTGAGCCTTGCCGCCGTGCTCGACCACGATCGGCGTGGCCCACGAGGTGTCCTCGGCGCGGGCCACCCGCCAGCGCTGCCTGCCGGTGCGTTTGTCGAGGGCCACGAGGAACGATTGTTCTTCGTGGTCCCAGTTGACGATCAGGGTCTCCCCGTGGAGGGCCGGGGAGCTGCCCTCGCCGTGCCCGTGCTTGGTGTGCATCGCGCCGAGGTCCTTTTTCCAAAGCAGCTTGCCGCCCAAGTCCAGGCAGTAGAGACCGCGCGAGCCAAAGAACGCGAACAGATGCTCGCCATCGGTGACTGGCGATGCCGACGCCAGGCTGGCAGACACATGACCCGCTTCATGCGGCGGCTCCTTGCGCACCGTCTGGCGCCAGAGAATCTTGCCGTCGCGGCGGCTGACGGCCAGCACCACGAACTCGTGGGGACGGGTCGAGGCCAGGTTGTCGTGGGCGCCCGGACGATTCGGGAATCGGGGCTTCACGGCCGCGCCGTAAGGGATCGCCGTGGTCAGGAAGACGCGCTCGCCCCAGACGATCGGCGTGGAATGCCCCTTGCCCGGCAGTGCCGTCTTCCAGCGGATGTGCTTGGTCTCGCTCCATTCGACGGGCGGGCGGGCGTTCGGCGCCACGCCGGTGCCCAGCGGCCCCCGCCATTGCGGCCAATAGTGCTGCGCCCCCGCCCCGTCGCGATCGGCATCCGCCGTGGCGAGCAGGCACGTTATCACGAGCTTGCCGAGCATCGACTGCATGAGGATTTCCTTTCGGGTTCTGCCGCGAATGAACTGGCACTCTTGAGAGATTCTACGTGCATGGTCAGCGCACGGCTCGACCCGCTGCGTGGACGGGTTGGTCGCGCAGCTGGCCGATCCGGTGACACCGAAGAACACTGGGGAGAGAGGTACGGGGCGAAACAGGTGTCGCCCGGGAGGCGGCGGGAGGCGCGCCGCTGCTTGCGCCGCACGCCCAAAGCGCTGTGGGCGTACCTGCCTGCTCGCCAACTTCTCCCGCCGTGTTGGCCCCGGGTAGACAGCACCAACGCCTAAATATCTACAAAAGGGGTGGTATATTCCACGATCACGAGCGGTTAAGAGGCTGTCCGGAATCGGCAGCCTCTGAGCTGCTGCTTCTGTATCTTCAGCCCCCGGCCGGCTCTCCTCCTGGCCGGCAAGCACAACCCCGAACTGCTCGCCCAGTACGTCCAGGTCGAGCGTCAGATCGGCCACGCCTTCCGCCTGGAGCTGCCGCTGGCCGAAGTACAGGCGGCCCTCCAGCGCGGGGAGGAGCCCGGCCCGGTCGCCGACTGGGCCATGTGACCCGGCGGGCGAACGATTACCTCTCATCCCCCGTGTCGCCCCTGTGAAAACCCGTGAACGAAAGGAGATGCCGTGACGAACAGCGAGTTGCTCCAGGCGCCTGAAGAGCTGCTCGGCGAACTCGACAGGCAGCGGCTGTTCTTGCTCCGTGTCGAGGGGACGCCGGTGCCGTGCCCGGCCTGCCAGACGCCCGTGAACGCCTTCCAGGCGGCGGGCATCGGCCTGGACGAGTACGACGGCGGCACGACCCGCTACGACTTCCACTGCCCGGCCTGCGGCGCGGAAGTTGACCGGGGCGGACCAGGGGGGTAGGGTAACCACGCCCGACCAGGAGGCGCGCTCGGTGAACCACGTCGTTCTTCTTGGCGACTCGATCTTCGACAACGCCCGCTACGTCCCGGGCGGGCCGTCAGTGATCGAGCACGTCCGCAGGTGCTTGCCCGGGGGGTGGCGGGCCGCCCTCCTGGCCCGGGACGGGGCCGGGATCGCGGAGCTTCCGCGCCAGCTCGACCAGATCCCGGCAGACGCGACACACCTGATCGTGAGCGTCGGGGGGAACGACGCCCTGGATCACAGCGGCCTGCTGCTGCACGAGCCGGCCGGGTCGTTCGCGGAAGTGCTCGCCCGCCTGGCGGACATCCGCGAGCAGTTCCGGCGGGACTACCGGGCCGTGCTGGAGCGCGTGCTCGGGCTCGGCAAGCCCACCGCCGTCTGCACTGTCTACGACGCGATCCCCGGGCTGGACCCCGTGGAGGCGACGGGGCTGTGCTTGTTCAACGACGTCATCCTGCGGGAGGCGTTTCGGGCCGGGCTGCCGGTCATCGACCTCCGGCTGGTCTGCACCGACGCTGCCGACTACTCCCGGGCCTCCCCCATCGAGCCGTCTGTCGTGGGCGGGGGCAAGATCGCCAGGGCGATCAGCCGCCTGGTGACGGGATACGACTTCCCGGCCGAGGGGAGCCGGGTGTTCTCCTGACCTGCCCCGCAACTGGCTGGGCCGCTGGAGGATGGTGCTCGATGGCTGTTCCAAAGTTGCGCGAGCGGACCCTCATCCAGGTGCGGTACTTCATTGTCCCTCCACGAGGAGGCCGTACCTGGAAATTTTCGTGGTCAGGTATGTCGGCATGTACCCTTTCGGCTCCGCGGGCAACGACGACACCCAGTTCATGTACGCGATGGCGCAGGCGGGCGTGGCGGTGTTCAGGCCGTACGCCGGCCGGTTTTTCGGGTTGGCCGCCTTGGCCGTCTACCCCAAGGGCGTGCTGGACTCCCTCGGCGAGACCTCCATCCTCGTGGTCGGCAAAGGAAACGCTCCCTGAAGCTGACCGCAGTCGAGGCAATAGTCGAATTGCACGTCGTCCCCGCCCCCGATCCCCAGATCACGGGGCACATAGTCATGCAGATGACGGCCAGCAAGGTCCACGCTGCACATGTCCGAACAATGTGCGAGAATGCGAGCGAGGCGAGAGCCGGAACATCGCTGACACCGAGTCGGCACCGGACCTATCATCGTTCCTCCCATGCGGCGGCTGGGCAATCGGATTGTACGCAGGCTACCCTCTCTCTCCTGTCCCCAATCAGAAACGTACAGGCCCGAGGCGGCGGCCGCAAGCGGTCCCGTCCCAGAAGCCACTTCGGGTCAGGATCCTCCAGCGGACCCCGCGCGTGCTGGAGTCGCCCAGCGCCACGACGCGCGCCCTGGCGTGCTGCGCCGGCAGCCTGTCGGTGCCCAGGGCCAGCGCGGCCAGCACGAGCAAGGGAGTACGACGCAGGGCGCCCGTCTTGCCGAAGACGGCCTGACACATCGCTGGGATCTCCTGGGGTCGGTACGGGCCGCGGAGGCCGTGCCGGCAAGGCCCTTGATTGCTTCCGCGGGAGCGACGTCCCGCTGAGGGCGGGTCAGCCTCCGAACAGGCGGGTGAGCGGCTGCCCCTCGGCGACGCGGTAGGGCCGCCCCGCCTGGTCGCGGATCTCGGCCGCCGGGTCGATGCCGAACCGCCAGAAGATCGTCGCGGCCAGGTCGCCCGGGGTGACCGGGTCCGCGGCCGGGTAGGCGCCCTGCCGGTCGCTGGCCCCGTACACGGCCCCGCCGCGGACGCCGCCGCCGACCAACAACACCGTGTAGCAGTCCGGCCAGTGGTCGCGGCCCCCCTCGCGGTTAATCCGCGGGGTGCGGCCGAACTCCCCCATGGCCACCACCAGCGTCGAGTCGAGCAGGCCGCGCTGGTCGAGGTCCTCGATCAGCGCGGAGAGGGACTGGTCCGCCAGCGGCAGCAGGTGCGTGCGGTGCTGGTTGAAGCAGCGGAAGTGGGCGTCCCAGTTCTGCCCCTGCTGCTTGCAGTCGTGGACGTTGACGAACGGCACGCCGGCCTCGACGAGCCTGCGGGCCAGCAGCAGGTTCTGCCCCCGCATCTGGCGGGCGTAGGCCATCTCGGCCCCGTTGCCGCCGCCGCCCCCCTCGCCGGCCGCGGCCGGCCCGGGCCCGAAACCGTAGCGCTCGCGCACCGCCGCCGGCTCGCGCGACAGGTCCACGGCCGTGCGGAGCGCCGGCGAATCGAGCAGGCGAAAGGCGCGGTCGTACAGGCCGTGCAGGGGCGAGGTTGGCCGGCCGTTCCCGTGCAGCGCCCCGAGGAGGTCGCGGCGCTCTCGCAGCCGCCCGGCCGACAAGCCCTCCGCCGGGGCCAGCGCGTCGGCGCGGTAGCGGCGGCCCTGGGGATCGACCTCGATTCGCAGGGGGTCGAACGCCGCCCCCAGGAAGCCGGCACCCTGGCACGGGACGTCGTGAACGTTGCGGAACGCGAACGGCAGCGCGGCGAAGGGGATCTCGGCGGGCCGGCCGGGGCGAAGGCGCGCGACGGCACTGCCGAAGCTGGGGAAGGTCTGCGGCTGGGGCGCGAACAGCTCGCGGTCCGGCCCGTCGAGCGGCCGGCCGGTCAGGGCGTGGATCGAGGCGGAGTCGTGCAGCCGGGCCTCGTGGTGCATGCCGCGGACCAGCGCCACCCGGTGCATGAGCCGCGCCATCCGCGGCAGGTGCTCGCAGACGCGCGTGCCCGGGACGCTGGTCGAGATGGTGCGGAACTCCCCGCGGATCTCGGCCGGGGCGTCGGGCTTGGGGTCATAGGTGTCGAGGTGGCTCGGTCCGCCGTAATAGAAGACCAGGATGCAGGAGCGGATGGACTTGTGCCGGGGGCGGAGTGCCTGAGCTGCCTGGGCCTGCCACAGGCCCCCCAGGTGCAGGCCGAGGGTTCCGCCGGCCAGCTGAAGGAAGCGGCGGCGCAGCAGCAGACGGGTCACGCGATCCATGATTCACACCTCCTCAATGCCGAACCGTCCCGTCCCCCCGCAGTTGTCAGTTGCCAGTTGTCAGTTGCCAGTGAAGACAGGGACCTCGCGCTCGTCTCTGGCAACTGACAACTGGCAACTGACAACTGTCTGGGTGGTGCCGTACTCCCCGCGGATGCCCTCCGGTGCGTCCGGCTTGGGGTCGAACGTCTCGTGCTGCGAGGGGCCGCCGGACGGGAAGATGAAGATCACGGACCGAGCCCGCACGCGCCGCCGGGCCGGGGAAGCCTGCGCCTCCAGGCGGAGCAGGTCCGCCAGGCCGGCGCCGAACAGACTGAGCGCGCCGGCCCGCAGCAGCTCGCGCCGCCCGATCGGGTGGTGGTCCTCGTGGCGGCAGCCAGGACGGTTCATGGTCACTCCCCCTTGAGCCCCTTCTGCGGTCCGGGTTCCATTCTACTACACCGCGGCTAAACGAACGGCCACTCATTTCTGCCGCGAGGTAGTACCCGGCCGTCGGGCGGCTCGCCACTGCCGCGTGCGGCCCTGGCGCCCCCGAGGGGCGATCGGACTGCCGGCCCGAGGGCTACTTGCCCGTGCGGAGGATGGGACCGTGTCGCCCGTCCCGGAGGTCGAGGTACGTCCGCCGCGTCACGATCAGCGTACTGAGCAGCCTCAGGGAGGCCGACCGCTCCAGCGCGTCCAGAGCATCCCGGCCGACCCGCTTGCCGCGGAGGCGCAGCACGGTCAGCCGGCCGAGGTGAGGCGAGGCGGCCAGCGCCTCCGCCCCGGCCGCGTGGCGTCGCCGTTCTCTTCGAGCCAGTCCGCGTAGACCAGCCGAGGGGCGTCGTCGTCAGGGCTGTCGAGGATGGCTCGGAGCAGGGCGTCGTTATCGGTCATGGGCTTCTCCGCCGCTCCAGCTCCGCCTTGACCTCTCGGGCAGAGATGGAGCGGTCCTTCCTGTCGGTTTATAGTGGAGGCAGTTGACTTCTTCCTCCCCTCGCCCCTGTACGCGGGGGCGAGGGGGGAACAACGGAACCGCCTGCGGTATACGAGGGCAGCAAGATGAGTGAGCCTGCACCGAGCGCGGGGGGCCACCCGGAGGCCAACCCCTGGACCCGCCTGTCGCGCCGCGTCGCCTACGAGAACGCCTGGATCACCGTCTACCACGACGAGGTTCTCCGCCCCGACGGGCGGCCCGGCGTCTACGGCGTCGTCCACTTCCGCAACTGCGCCGTGGGCGTCGTCGCCCTGGACGGAGAAGGCCGCGTGCTGCTGGTCGGGCAGTACCGTTACACCCTGGGCTCCTACTCGTGGGAGATCCCCGAGGGCGGGGCCGCCGAGGGCGAGGACGCCCTGGAGGCGGCCCGGCGCGAGCTGCGCGAGGAGACCGGCTACGCCGCGGGCTGCTGGGAGCTGTTGCTGCGCGCCCACCTGTCCAACTCGGTGAGCGACGAGGAGGCGTTCTGCTTCCTGGCAACGGACCTGCAGGCGGGGGTGGCCTGCCCGGAGGGGACCGAGCGGCTGCAGGTCCGCTGGGTGCCGCTGGCCGAGGCGCTGGCGCTCGCCGCCCGGGGCGCGATCACCGACGCCCTCTCCGTCCTCGGCCTGCAGCGCGTTGCCCTGCTCGGCCGCGGCGGGGGGCAGGGATGAGCGGCCGTCGGCCCCTCGCTGGCCTGCCCCACCTCCCGCTCCCGGTGGTCCCGCTCCGCGTCGGCAAGCAACTCGATGCCCTGCTCCTTCGGAGGCGAGAACCACGGGTGACGGGAAGCAAGTGGACATGGGCCCCGGCGTTCAGGAGCGCGTACGCGGCGTGCGGAGAGGGCGAAGGCGTTGCCGAAGGGTAGCTGCTGCCCGAGCTTGTCGTGAGCCCGCTGTTGGGCGGGACAGAGCGGAACGGCCATTGGGCACCTCCAGCAAGCTATGAGGATAGGCCCCTCGTGCCTATCATAAGGGAGCCGTTCGAGGCAACCGCTCTGGTGCCGACCGAGGAACTCTTTCATGCCTCAGCCGTTCCGCCGCGCCTTCACGCTGTCCGAGTTACTGGTCGTGGTCATCGTCATCGCCGTGCTGATCGCGCTGCTGCTGCCGGCCGTGCAGAAGGTGCGCGAGGCGGCCGTGGCCAAACGGCTCGCCAACGAGGCCCAGTACGGGTACGGGCCGCAGATGGCCCAGGCCAACGTGGCGCAGGCCGCGCCAGGCAAGCCGCCCGCTCTGCGGCCCCGCGCCCGCGTCAAGAGCTTCGCCGCCGAGGTCGTGCTGACACCGCGCCTCAGCGTCGGCACGGCCACCCCGGAGTCCATCTACGAGGCTCGCTTCAGCGGCAAGGTCCAGGCGGTGCGCCCGGAGGACGATGCCGGCGATTGCGAGCTGGAACTGCCCTTGCCGCCGCAGACGATCTCGCTGGCGGACCTGTCGATCACGGCCGACGGCAAGCCCAGCGAAATGGTGGCCCTGCGCGACGGCAAGATGGTCTGGCGTGGTCCCCTGGCGGCACCGACGGCGCTGGAGATTACCTACACCGCCGTCGGCAAGGGCGTGTATCAGCTGTCCGTGCCGCCGGGCGGCATCCTCGAGCAGTTCCACATCAAGCTGACCGCCAAGGTCTCCGACGTCCGTCTGCTGGAGCTGTCGCTGCAGCCGACGGACCTGGCGCGCACGGCCGACGCCACGACCTATACCTGGGACTACAAGCGGCTGCTGTTCGGCCAGCCGGTGCGGCTCGACGTGCTGGGGATCGCGCCGATCGACCGTCTCGGCGAGCTGACCTGGCTCGCGCCGGTCAGCGTGTTCGTGTTCGGCCTGCTGGTCGGGCTGGTCGTTCACGCCGCCCAGGCGACCCGGTTCGATCGCTGGATGCTGCTGCTAACGGTGGGCACGTTTGCGGGCAGCTATCCGCTCATGTACTTCGCCCAGGAGTACATTTCGCTGGAGGCGGCGGTGCTGGCGTCCGCGGGGATCGCGCTGGCGATCCTCGGCGTGCGTGCGGTCACGCTGATGGGGGTGCGGCTGGCGCTGCTGGGCGTGGTGGCGCCGGCGGCGACGATTCTGGCCATCACGCTCGTCGCGGCCATCGTCCCCCGCCTGCAAGGCATCCTCCTCACGGCCGAGGCCCTGGGCTTCTTCATCGTCGCGATGATGCTGATACCCCGGCTCCGCATAGCGCAAGCCGCGCCGGGGACTGTGGGTGAAGTTCCGACGGCCTCAACGACCGGCACCCCCTGAATCAGGAGGCATCATAGGGTTGGTCCCCTGGTCAGACCGCTATGCAGAAGGCCCCGGCAGCCGGCCGGGTCAGGGGGCGGGGAGCAGCTCGCGGATCGGCGTGCCGTCGCGCACGATCGGCACGGGCCGGCCCGTGAAGTCCCGGATGGTCGCCTGCTCGTGGTCGATGCCGAGGTGCCGGTAGACCGTCGCCAGGAAGTCCTGCGGGCCCACCCGCCGCTGCACCACGTCCTCCCCCCGTTGGTCCGTTGCGCCGATCACCTGGCCGGTGCGGATGCCGCCGCCGGCCCACAGCATGGAGCACGCCCGCGGCCAGTGGTCGCGCCCCGGCTGGACCGTCCCGGCCGCCCCGCTCGCCACTCCGCCCCCGCTGCTGGCCACGTAGGAGATGCGCGGCGTGCGGCCGAACTCCCCCGTGACGACCACCAGCACCCGCCGGTCCAGGCCGCGGTCGTACACGTCCTCGATCAGCGCGCTGACCGCGCGGTCGAAGAACGGCGCCCGGTAGCGGAGGGCGTCGAAGACGTGGTGGTTGACCGCGTGGTCGTCCCAGTTCGCCACCCGCCCGCACAGCGGGCCATCGAGGGTTGTGGTCACCACCCCCACCCCGGCCTCCACCAGCCGCCGCGCCAGCAGCAGCTGCTGGCCCCATTGGTTGCGGCCGTAGCGGTCGCGCACCCGGGCGCTCTCCTGGCTCAGGTCGAAGGCCCGCGCCGCCGCCGGGCTGGTCAGCAGTTCCAGCGCCTGCCCCTCGAAGCGGTCCATCGCCTCCATCGCCCCGGAACGGTCGATGTCGCGGCGCAGCGCGTCGAACGTCTCGCGCAGCGCGGCCCGCTCGCGCAGCCGCGCCCCCTGGCCGTCGCCGCGCAGGCCGATGTTGGGCACGGAGAAGGCGGGCGAGTTGGGGTCGCCCATGACGGCAAAGGGCTCGTAGGCCGGCCCCAGGTAGGCCGGCCCGGCGATCTGGAAGCCGTCGTAGCGGGCCACGGGGTTGACCCCGACGTAGGCGGGCAAGGCGCCGCGGTGGGCCGGGCGCAGGTGGGTCGCCACGCTCATGAAGTCGGGGTAGGCGGGCCGCTGCTTGTCCTGGGCGTCGGGGTCGCCGGAGAGCACCTGCAGCGAGCCGGCCGGGTGCCCGCCGCCGGTGTGCGCCAGGGAGCGGAGGACGGCGAAGCGGTGGGAGGCGCGGGCGTGCAGGGGCAGCAGCTCGGTGAGGCGCAGGCCGGGGGTGCGGGTGGCGAGGGGGGCGTAGGGGCCGCGGTACTCGGCGGGGGCGTCGGGCTTGGGGTCGTAGGTGTCCAGGTGACTGGCCCCGCCGCGCAGCCAGACGAGGATTACCGCCGTCGGCGCGCCGGCTCTCGGGGTTGCGGCCTCGGCCCGCAGCCGGAGCAGGGCGGGGAGGGAGAGGGCGCCGAACCCGGCCAGCCCCGCCCGGAGCAGCTCCCGGCGCGTCTCCCCCCTGTGGCACCGCCAGCTACTCCCTGTCCGGGGGACTCTATCTGCCATGCCAGCGTTCCTCATGGGTGTCGATGGGCGGGTCTGTAGGGAAGGCGGTCGCACGCGGGGCGGGGGGAAGGACCAATAGCAGCATACCACCTCAGCCACGGGCGCCGCAACTGTCGGCGGTCATGGGCAGGAGGAGGAGGGCGGCTGGCGGCGAGCCCGTGGACCCCTTACCGTCCCTTCGCGAGGCGGAGCACGGCGCACGCCTCGGCCCAGGCCCGCTCCGGGTCGTCGCAGGCCTCGCTGGTGCCGACCTGCCCCTCGAAGGCCCAGACGTACAGCGCGTCGGGCCGCTCCCGGCACAGGGCCCGGCCCAGCTCGCGGATGCGCGGCTCGTTGCCCGCCCGGACGCCCCAGCACTGCAGCCATTGGTGGTGCCGCTTGCCACCCGCCCGGCACAGGCCGGCCAGTTCTTCGGCCAGCGGTCCGACGCCTCTTATGTCCTGCCCGGTGTTGGCCCAGTACAGGTCGGTGCCGACGTCGTCCAGCGCCCCGATGGCCACGACCTCCGGCCACAGCGAGCGGTCCTCCGGTGGGATGCAGCAGAACGTCTCCGCCTGCGGGTGGGCAGCCTTGACGTGGCTCGCGATGGCCTCCACGTAGTGGATCACGCACCGGCGGCGGAAGGCGGTAACCAGCTCCTCATGGGCGGTTCGCAGGGCCTCGCCGTACCACTCCCCGAAGAGGCGGTCGCACGCGCGGCAGCAGCAGTCCAGCAGCGGCGGCTCGTCGATGAAGTACCCCCGGAAGCCGGCATCCAGGAGTCGGTCGATTAGCGCCCGGACGTGGGCGACGCAGGCCGGGTTGTTGTAGCACCCAGCGGCCCGCCACGAGACGTCGGGGCCGGCCTGGTGGCAGTCCGGGCGGTCGAGCAGGAACTGGCTGGAGCGGCCGCCGCCGAACAAGTTCAGCGCGCCCCACAGGAGGGCGACGGGCCGCAAGCCCAGGTCCGCCGCGACGGGCGGCAGGCCGCGGAACTTGCCGGGGAAGTAAGCGAAGTCGATCTCCTGCACGGCCAGCAGGACGTCGTCGCAGCCCAGGGCGTGGATCGCCTCCAGGTCCGCGCGCAGGTGCCGGAGGTTGTGGTGCCCCAGGTAGGCGACCCCCGTTCGCGGGGCACCGACCTCCTCGACGGCGGGCGCCGGCGGGTCGGGGCGTTGCGGCAGGTCGGTCACGGGGCGGCCCTCCTCGTCGCTCGCGGACCGTCAGTCGGCGTCCCCGGGCGATCGGTCCCGCCTATTCCCGGGCCAGGGCGGCCCGGGCCTCACTCCGCGTATCCTCGGCACAGTCCCAGGCGGCCTCTCGCAGCAGCCCGGCGGGTGCCCGCTCCCGCGCCCGCAGCGCCTCCAGGGCCTTCCCCCGGCAGTTCGAGCACGGGGTGTGCTCGTAGACCCACTCCAGGCACCGCGCCAACTCCGGGTCCGGCTGTCGCCCCGCGAAGTCCAGGATGTCGAACCCGATGCTGTGGCTCGCTTCACCGTTTCCCGGGACGAACAGCGCCGACTCGATGACCTCCTGGTCGCCCGGGACGTAGTTCCGCTGGAACAGCGCGATCGCCCCGCGCGCGATCGCGTTCGGCTGGTCGCGCAGCAAGCGGATCCCCAGTTCGCGCACACCACCGTCCTGCGACTGGGCGAGGGCCGCCAGCGCGGCCCTCTGGAGCTGCTCGTCCGACGACTCGGCGAGCGCGAACAGGCGGCCGTCCAGCCGGGGCGGCACGCGCCGGCGGAAAACCCAGAGGCAGCGCAGCAGCTGGTCACGCCTCGACTCCCCCAGCAGCCTCTCGAACACCCGTTCGAGGTCCTCGACGCTGGCGTGCCGACCGAAGTGGATGTAGTGCCCGGGATACTCCCCCGCCGCAGAGTCGATGTCGGCCAGAATCTCGTCTGTCGTCCTGGTCGGCCGTCGGGACGGGGTGGCCGTCTGCCGTGTCGCCCTCAAGGCGGCGATCCCGTCGCGGTAAGCCCGCACCCCCGCGGAACTCTGGGCGCGGTCGTGAAGCGCCGCCATCACGGCCTCGGCCCCGCACTGCTCGCACGCCTCGGCCAGGAGGCTGTCATCGACCCAGAAATCCGGGTCGTCGAGCCGCCGGGCGCCGAAGACCTCGGCGACGTGCAGCATCCCGGCGACGCCGTCCAGGGCCACGATCTGCTGGCCTCCTAGCCAGTCCTCGGGAAACTGCTGCCTGGCGAACTTCCGATAGAGGGCGTCGCGCGCCCGCGTGCAGCCACGGCGCGCGAAGGCCAGCGCCAGGTCCAGGAGTTGATCGACGTCCCAGAACTCGGCCGAGGACGGCAGAGCCTCCAGGATCCGCTCGCAGTAGAAGTCCTCGTCGCCCGTGAGGTCGATGAGCGACAGCAGCCAGTCAGCGCGGGAGCCCTCACACTGGGGGTCGTAGGTCAGGCTGTGGAGACAGGCCTCCAGGATCTCATCCCGAAGCCCGGCGGCGCCGTGTTCCCCCAGGTGCAGGACGACCCGCCCCTGCCCCTTCCGCAGGGCCGCGCGGGCCTCCGCACGTGTCAAGGGTTCCATGGGCCCTCCCGGGAGTCAGGCCGACTACCGCCCGCAGACGAAGCCGCGCTCAGCCGCCGGTCAGCCGGGCGTCCAGGGTGATCTCCGCCGCGGCCAGCAGCTTCGACACCGGGCAGGTCCGCTTCGCCTGCTCGGCCTGCTGCTGGAACGCCGCCGCGTCGAGCCCCGGGACGTCGGCCTCGGTGACCAGGTCGATCCGCGGGATGGCGAAGCCGTCGGCCATCTTCTCCAGGTGCACCTTGGCGGTGGTGTGCACCCGCCGGGGAGGGTGCCCGGCCTGGGCCAGGGCGTGCGCCAGGGCCATCGAGAAGCAGCCGGCGTGGGCGGCCGCGATCAACTCCTCCGGGTTCGTCCCGGCCCCGGACTCGAACCGGGACTGGAACGAGTAGGGCCCGCGGTAGGCCCCGCTGCCCAGGCTGACCGTCCCCCGGCCGCCCTTGAGGTCCCCCTCCCACACGGCTTCCGCGTTGCGCGTCGGCATATCCTTCCCTCCTTACGAGATCGGTGAGTGCAGTCGGACCGGGCGGTTCAGCGCCGCTCACGAGGCCCGCCTACGCCAGGCGGGTGACGGCGTCCTGTCCCGCTTCTTCTTCTCTCCAACCGTTGCTGTCTCATGGCCAGCTCCGAGCACGGTGGCCGACTCGGGCAGCGCGGCCGCGGGCCATGGGGTCGTGGTCCCCTCTGGGATTGTAGCCCCGGGGGTGGGGTTGTCCGCTCGGGCCCCAACCGGAGAAGGAGGTAGATTCCCCCGGCTTCCGCCTCGTGTGCTGCGCCACGCCGGACGACTGCACCCGGGCCAACTGGGCCACGCGGGAGGATTACCGCCAGCTCGTCTACCAGGAGTGGGCGCTCTGCCAGCCGCTGCTCGACCCGGCATGAGCGCCTCGGCGACGGGATACCGCCGAAGACGCGGCAGCAGAGTGCGAGAGCTTCTCGACGTCGGGGGCTACGAGGCATGGGCGAGAGCGTGGGGGGCCGCGTGAGGGGAGTACCGGCAAGGGCGGCGGACGCACTTCGAGACCGGCTTGTGCCCGTGCCCGGACCTGCGACAATCATCGGGGGTTACAGGCGGCCGAGGCCGGCTCGGCGCACTCACCACCAAGCCCGCCCCGACGCGAGGTAAGCCGTGACGCAGCCGACCGAAGGAATGGACCTTGTCCCCCAGCCCGGCCGCGAACCGGCCGCCTCGTCCAGCGCCCCCGACGCTACTCAGGCGTGGCTGACTCACCCCGCGGCTCCCGGCTCGGCGGGGGACGCCGCCCCGGTGTCCGTGCCCGGGTACGCGGTGGAGGCCGTCCTCGGGCGCGGCGGCATGGGCGTCGTCTACCGGGCCCGCCAGCTCGCCCTCAACCGCACCGTTGCCCTCAAGATGATCCTCGCCGGCGGCCAGGCCAGCGCCCAGGACCGGGCCCGGTTCCAGGAGGAGGCCCGGGTGATCGCCCGCCTGCAGCACCCCAACATCGTGCAGATCTTCGAGGTCGGCGAGCACCAGGGCCTGCCCTACTTCTCCCTGGAGTTCTGCCCCGGCGGCTCGCTCGCCCAGAAGCTGGCCGGCACGCCCCTGCCGCCAGGGGAGGCCGCCGCGCTGGTCGAGCGGCTGGCCCGGGCCATGCAGGCGGCGCACGCCAAGGGCGTCATCCATCGGGACCTGAAACCGGCGAACGTCCTGCTGGCCGAGGACGGCACGCCGAAGGTCACCGACTTCGGCCTCGCCAAGCGGCTGGACGAGGCCGGACAGACCGCCACCGGGGCGGTCCTGGGCACACCCTCGTACATGGCCCCGGAGCAGGCCGCCGGGGGGAGCCAGGCGGTGGGCCCGCCCGCGGACGTCTACGCCCTGGGCGCGATCCTGTACGAGCTGCTGACGGGCCGGCCGCCGTTCAGGGCCGCCACCCCGCTGGACACCATCCTGCAGGTGGTCGCCGACGAGCCGGTGCCGCCCCGGCGCCTGCAGCCCACCGTCCCGCGCGACCTGGAGACCGTCTGCCTCAAGTGCCTGCGGAAGGAGCCGCGCAGGCGCTACGCATCGGCCGATGCCCTGGCGGAGGACCTGCGCCGCTTCCAGGCCGGCGAGCCCATCGTGGCCCGTGCGGTGGGGCGGGCAGAGCGCCTGTGGCGCTGGTGCCGGCGCCACCCGGCCCCGGCCGCGGCGCTGGCGGCCGTCCTGGTGACGGTCGCCATCGCCTTCGCCCTGGTCATGCGCTCGCGCGACGAGGCCGTGCGATTGGCGGGCGAGATGGCCGACCTCGCGCGGCGGGAGGCGGCGCAGCACGCCCAGGCCGACCTCCAGGCTGCCCAGCTCCTGCAGCAGCGCGGGCACGTCCTGGGGGAGCAGGGCGAGGGCGCCCAGGGGCTGCTCTGGCTGGCCCGCAGCCTGGAGCGCGCCGTGGGCACGCAGCAGTCCGGCGGGGGCGCGGACCTGATCGAGGAGGCCCGCGCCCTCGAACGCGCCGTCCGGCTGGACCTCGCCCTGTTCGCGCGGCAGGTCCACCACCTGCGTTTGCTCCGGTCGGAAGGCGGTGCCGTCTGGGCCGTGGCCTTCAGCCCGGACGGCCGCCTGGGGGCGACGGGCGGCGACGGGTTCGGGGTGCGCCTGTGGGACGCCGTCACGGGCGAGCCGACCGGGAGGCCGCTACCGCAGCCCGGGGAGGTGAGGGCCGTCTCCTTCAGCGCCGATGGCACCGCGCTCCTGGCGGCCGGCAGCTCGGGCGGCCGCGGCCACGCGCGCGTCTGGGACGTCGCCGGCCGCCAGCCGCTCGGCCCGCCGCTGGAGGCGCCGTCGCCAGTCCTGGCCGCGGCCCTGAGCCCCGACGGCAAGACGGCCCTCACAGGGCACGAGGACCGGGCGGCGCGGCTCTGGGAGGCGGCCACCGGGCGGCCGCTGGGGGAGGCCGTGCCGCACCCCGCGCCGGTGACGGCCGCGGCCTTCAGCCGGGACGGCGACTACTTCGCGACCGGGTGTGAGAGCTTCGACCGGGCGGCCGCCATCGCGCGCCGCTGGGACGCGCGGACGCGCCAGCCGGCCGGGCCGCCGCTGCACGCCGGGACCGTCCGGGCGGTGGCCTTCCGGCCGGACGGCAGCGCCCTGCTGACGGCCGGCGACGACCAGAAGGCCCGGCTCTGGGACCCCAGTTCCGGCAGGGAGCTGCGGCCGCCCCTGAGCCACCCGGGCCTCATCCGCGCCGCCGCGTTCACCCCCGACGGCGGCCGGGCCCTGCTGGCGGGCGACGACCAGACCGCCCGACTGTGGGACGTCGCCAGCGGCGTCCCGGTCGGCGCGCCGCTCCGCCACGCGGGCCGCGTACACGCCGCCGCCGCCAGCCCCGACGGCCGGCGGCTGGCCACCGGGGACGAGCGCGGGCTGGTCCGGCTCTGGCGGGCGGCCGCCGGCCTGGGACACGGCCCGGCCCTGCCGACCCGCGGCGACGTCTACACCGCCGAGTACAGCCACGACGGCAAGACGGTCGTGGCGGCGGACTTCGACGGCTTCGTGTACCTCTGGGACGCGGCCAGCGGCAAGCCCCGGCGCCCCCCGCAGCGGTGCGGGGGGGCCGTGATGATGGCCGTGGCGCTCAGCCCCGACGGGCGGCGCCTGCTGGCGGCGGACGGGGACAGGGGGGCCGTGCGGCAGTTCGACGCGGCCAGCGGGGCCGAGCGGGGCCCGCCGCTGCCGGCCGGTCGGCTGAAGGCGCTCGCCTGGGGCCACGACGGCCGGACGGTGCTGACGGCCAGCTGGTCCCTGTACGGCCGCTGGCGCGACGCCCGGACCGAGGCGCGGCGCTGGGACCCGGACACCGGCAAAGCCCCTCGGGCCGCCCCTGCCGCACGGCACGGACGTCTGGGCCGTCAGCGACAGCCCCGACGGCCGGGCCACCCTGACGGGCGGCGGCGACCGGACGGCCCGGCTCTGGGACGCCGCCACGGGCGCCCCGCTGGGGGAGCCGCTCGCCCACCCGGCGGAGGTCTGGGCCGCGGTCTTCAGCCCAGACGGCAAGCTAATCCTGACTGCGGGCCGGGACGGGGTGGCGCGGCTGTGGGACGCGGCGACGCGGCGCCCCGCCGGCAAGGCGCTGCCGCACCCGACCGAGATCCGGACGGCTGCCTTCAGCCCGGACGGCGCGCTGATCCTGACCGGCTGCCGGGACGAGTATGCACGGCTGTGGGACTTGCGGACGCGCCGGCCGCTCGGGCCGCCGCTGGCGCACGGCGGGATCGTCGAGAAGGTCGCGTTCGCCGCCGACGGCCGGACGTTCCTCACGACCGGCCGGGCCCGAGCCGTGCGGCAGTCGGGCGTCCCGCCGCGCCTGTCCTCGGCCAGGGCCAAGCAGCTTCTTCAGGGTCGCCAGGACCTTCAGCGCTTCGAGGAAGCGCTTGTGGCTGCTGTCCTGGCTGGCCGCATCCTCGGGCGCGATCGCCAGCGCCTCCTCGCCCCGGCCGGGCAGGGCCTCGTGGGCGCCGGCGAGCGCCCCAGCGGAGGCGGCCAAGTTGGGCAGTGGGGTGACGGAGGCGGCCTGCAAGACGGTGTTCACGCAGCGGCTGAAGCAGTCGGGCAGGGGCTGGGAGATCGCGGGTGGGCAAGGGATCGTGGACCTGCGGGTGGTCTGGTTGAGTGGGCTCGGGGACGAAGTCCATCAGGCGTCCCTCAAAGCGCCAACAGCGGCGCTAGCGGGGAGTGGCCTGGGGTTCACCAACCAGAGGGCCAAGAAACCCGCGTAAACAGGTGGAATGGAGCGATCACACC
>JBBRPS010000102.1:0-17589 GCA_038227745.1 Gemmatales bacterium
CCTGGCGCCCCTCCTGGCGCCCCTCCTGGCGCCCCTCCTGGCGCCCCTCCTGGCGCCCCTCCTGGCGCCCCTCCTGGCGCCCCTCCTGGCGCCCCTCCTGGCGCCCCTCCTGGCGCCCCGCCGCCCTCCACTCCTCGATCACTTGCGATTTCCACACGTCGAAGCCCTCCAGTGCCTGTTTCCAGATCGGCAAACAACCGGCCCTGTCGGCGAAGACCAGCGCCAGGCCCGCGTAATCCTTACGCCGCTGGGCGTCCGCCTCCCCCGCCAGCCGGACCCACTCCACGGCCACCGTCGCCTCATCACCGCCGGACATCAGCGGCACCCACGGCAGGATGCTGCGGCCCAGTTCGCCGCGGGCGATCCGCTCCAGCGTTTCCACGGCCGACTCGCCAGCCAGGCTCATTACCCGCACGGTCAGCGCCAGGCCCACGTTCGTGCCCGGCAGCTGCATCTGCAACGTCAGCGACTTCCTGCGGCCGCTCAGGAAGATCACCACCGCGCCAACGAGATACCTGTCGCGGCGGCGCGGGCCGTGCCGCCGTCGGCGCAGCAGCCGCGCGATGTACTCCAGCACGCGGTCCAGGATGGTCGAGCGCGATCGCGCCTCCACCTCGAGCACCAGCGCCCAGGGCGGCGACCGTCCGCCGCGGCTGACCAGTTCGGCCACGGTGTCGCAGCGCCGTCCCGGCTCGCCGGGGAAGGCGACGGTCTCGGTGTCCAACCAGCGCGTGAAGCCCAGATCGGGGTCGAGGGTGGGCAGCAGCCAGCGCACCGCCTCGGCCGGGGCGATCTTGAGGGCGTAACGCGCTGTCTGGTCGAGTTCGGCCACGCGGACGTCTCCCACGGGATCCGTTATCGGGTCACCATGCCTCCTCCGCCGAGTGTAACAAAGGCCCCATCGGAACGGCAACCCGACTGCCGCGAATTGCGGGGGGCGCGGTGTGTGCCGACCCGTGAGCGCGGGGACGACATCCGGCACAAAAAGTTTCCCGTTCCGGTAAAATACCAGCACCGCCCGCACCGCGGAAACGAAGACGTTGCCCGGCGCCCGCCGCCGGGAAGCTGGGGGAGAACCGAAGTGAAATCGTCTCGTTACGTCGTCGGCATCGACCTGGGGACCACCAACAGCGCCCTGGCCTACGTGGACACGGCCATCGCCGAGGGCCAGGATCCCGTCGTGGTCCGTCTGCCCATCCCGCAAGTCGTGGCGCAGGGCACCGTCGAGGAGCGCGGCCTGCTGCCCTCGTTCCTCTACCTGCCCGGCCCGAATGAGCAGCCGGCCGGGGCGCTCAAGCTGCCCTGGGCGCCGGACCGGGATTTCGCCGCCGGCGAGTTCGCGCGCAGCTTCGGCAGCCAGGTGCCGACGCGCCTCGTCGCGTCGGCCAAGTCGTGGCTGTGTCATAGCGGTGTCGATCGCCGCCAGCCCATCCTGCCGTGGAAAGCCCCCGAGAATGCCCGCCGCGTCTCGCCCCTGGAGGCCAGCACGCTCTACCTCAAGCACCTGGGCGAGGCCTGGAACCACCTCATCGCGAAGGACCTCGCCGAGAACCGGCTGGAACAGCAGGACATCATCCTGACTGTGCCCGCCTCGTTCGACGCGGTGGCGCGCGAGCTGACCGTCGAAGCCGCCCGCGCCGCCGGTCTGGAGAATATCACTCTTCTCGAGGAGCCGCAGGCGGCGTTCTATGCGTGGATCGCCGGCCACGAGGGTTGGCGCAAGCAGGTCGAGGTCGGCGACGTGGTGCTGGTCTGCGACGTGGGCGGCGGCACCACCGACCTGAGCCTGATCGCCGTCAGCGAGGAGAACGGCCAGCTCGTGCTGACGCGCGTGGCGGTCGGCGACCACATCCTGCTGGGCGGCGACAACATGGACCTGGCGCTGGCGCACGCCGCGGCGCAGGGGTTCACCGCGCGCGGCACAAAGCTCGACGGCGGGCAGATGCACATGCTCTGGCACAGCTGCCGGCTGGCCAAGGAGCGACTGTTCGGCGACGCGGCGGCGGCGAGCGCCCCCGTCACCGTTCTGGGGCGCGGCCGCAGCGTCATCGGCGGCACGCTCAAGGGCGAGCTGACCCGCGCCGAGGCGGAGCGCGTGCTGGTCGATGGCTTCTTTCCCGAGTGCCCTGCCGACGCCGCGCCGAAGCGGCAGCGGACGGTCGGCCTGCAGGAGCTGGGCCTGCCCTACGCGGCGGACCCGGCCGTCACGAAGCACCTGGCGTGGTTTCTCGGCCGCAACTCGGAGGTGCTGGCGCAGCGAGCCGCCAGCAAGCGCTCGAAGAAGAAGGCGACGCAGGCGACGGCGGTGCTGTTCAACGGCGGCGTCTTCAAGGCGCTGCCGCTGCGGCAGCGCTCGATCGACGTGCTCAATCACTGGGCGCAGGGGGCGGGCGGCACGCCGGTCAAGGAATTGCTGGGCAGCGATCTGGACTTCGCGGTCTCGCACGGGGCGGCGTACTACGGCCTGGTACGGCGCGGCCAGGGCGTGCGCATCCGCGGCGGCACGGCCCAGGCGTACTACGTCGGCGTCGAGACGTCGCTGCCCGCGGTGCCCGGCAGCCCGCCGCCGATCAAGGCGTTGTGCGTGGTGCCGTTCGGCATGGAGGAAGGGAGCGAGTCCGACGTGCCGGGGCAGGAGTTCGGCCTGGTCGTGGGCGAGCCGGCCGAGTTCCGTTTTCTCGGCTCGAACGTCCGCCGCAACGACACGGTCGGCACGGTCGTCGAGGAGTGGGAAGGGCAGGTGGAGGAGCTGAGTCCGATGACGGCGACGTTGGAGTCGGCCGGCAAGGAGGGACGCACGGTGCCGGTGCGTCTGCACAGCAAGGTGACCGAGGTGGGCACGCTGGAGCTGTGGTGCCTCGGCCGGGAGAAGGACCAGCGCTGGAAGCTGGAGTTCAACGTGCGCGAGCGGCCGGAGTGAGGTCAGGCCTCAGCGGGCCGGCTCCGGGGTCGGTCCCGGTCGGCCCCACCCCGCCGCGGCGTTCGGGCCGACGATGGCCAACCCGTCGCTCAACAGGAAGTAAGCGCCCGTCACGTTCACCAGCACCCATTCGATCCCGTGCAGCGCCGCCGCGTAGGCCAGCGCCGCGGCGGGGTCCCGGACGCCGACGAAGTAGAGGCCCAGGCAGACAAGGCCGTGGAACGTGCCCACGGCGCCCGGTGCGCCCGGCAGCACCGCGGCGAAGGCGGCCGTGAACAGCACGACCGTATACTGCGCCGGCCCCAGTCCCAGGTGCAGCGCCTCGCCGACGAGGTAGCCGAACAGCACCACGGTCCCCCACAGTGCCAGCGAGAGGAGGCCGAGGTGGAGCAGTCGGCGCCCCGAGGCCGCGACCTCCATGCCGGTCAGGAAGCGCTTCACCAACTCGGCCGCCTTGACGTCGAGTCCATGCCCCACGAGCCGGAGCGGGGCCGTGAGCAGACGCGAAACGCCATCCCGCCATTGGTAGCCGACGCCGAGCACGACGATGGCCGCGGCACAGCCCGCAAGCGCCAGGCACGCAGCCACCGCCAGCTCGTCCCGATGTTCGCCCGCCAGGCTCAGCGCCAGGGACCCGACCATGAGAAGGGTCAGGGCGATCATGTCCGCGACCCGCTCGATAGCCAGGGTACACAGGACGGTCGCCGTGCTCACCCCTTCCAGCTGCCGCAGCGACCGCGCCCGCACCAGCTCGCCCAGGCGCAGCGGCAGCACGTTGTTCGCCAGGCAGCCGACGAAGGTCGCCGACAGGCAGGAGCGCGTGCGCACGTCCGCGTAGGTTTGCAACATGCTCCGCCAGCGCCACGCCCGCAGGCAGACGCTGAACAACAGGGCACCTCCGGCCGGCAGCAGCAAGCCGGCGGTCGCGCCGCGGAGCAGGTCCCAGCTCTGGCGGAGGTCCACGCCGCGGAAGGCCGCCAGCGGCAGGGCGACCGCCACCGCGATACCGAGCACGTAGGCCGCCCCGCGCCGCCAGGCCCTGCGAACCCGGGGGCCGCTGCCGTCTTCCGCCGTCACCTGTTCTGTAAGGCCCGGACGGTCCACTGTGGCTTGCACCTTTGCACCCTCTCGTCGCCGGAAAAACCGTTGGCCGCACCACTCGCCGCGACGGCTGGAGGGCTTATGCGCCCGCCTGAACGCACTCGTACGGCAGGAAAAGTTTGGCGCTCGGCGCAATTATGGTCTATCGTTCCCTAACGACGGACCCGGCCGCGCCTGTCAGGGAAAGCCTAGCACACGCGCTGCTCCCCGGAGCGTAAAATGGCAACATCCGCCCGACCCGACCTTGCCGCCCCCGCCGCGGAACAGGGATCGTCGGCCCCGTGCCGCGACGTTGCGGGACCGCACGACCCGCAGTTCCTCCGCCATGAGGAGGACCGTATCGTGAACGCGCAGTGCGCCACACCGCAAGCCGGTCCGGGGACAGCCGCCCGGCCGTCGCGCGTGCGCTGGTGCGTGGCGCTCGCCGGCCAGTTCCTGCTCGTCTTCGGCGCGATCGCCCTGTCTGGCCCGGGGCGCATCGACATCGTGGACGGGCAGACCCGCTACGAGGTCGCCCGCAGCCTGGTCGAGCACGGCGACTCGGTCGTCCGTGACCCGTACGCCTGGTTCGCCGTCTACCCCGGGCGCGGCGGCGCGATGTACACCGACTACCGTTTCCCGCAGACGGCCGGCGGCGTCGTGGCGGTGCTGCTGGCGGATGCGACCGGGCCGGTCAGCGAAACGCGGCGGCACTTCTTCTTCGCGCTGACGAGCGCCTTCGCGGGGGCGGTGCTGGCGGTCACGTACAGTGTCTGGTTCCGCGCCCTCGGCCACGGCCCCCGGGCGAGCCTGGCCTGGGCCACCGCGGGGATCTTCTGCACCCCGAACTGGTACTACGCCACGTGTACCTTCGATGACATTTTGGGGACGGCGACGGTGGTCCTGGCCGTCGCCGTGGCGTGGCTCTGCCGCGAACGACGGCCCCTCCTCGGCGGGGCGGTCGCGGGGCTGCTGATCGGCTGGGCGTTCAACTGCAAGCCGCCGCTCGTGTTCTTCGCGCTGCCGGTGCTCGCGGCGGGGTACAGCGCGGCCCAGTCCCGGGGCCGGCGGCTGGCGCAGGTTGGTCTCGTGGGCCTCGGGATCCTCCTCGGCGGCATCGGCTACAAGGGCTACCAGGACTACAAATTCCCGCCGGGCACGTCGGATCCGCAGAAGGAGCTCGAGAAGATACACGGGCCGATCTGGACGAGCAACCCGCTGCCGGGACTGGCCGGCCTGGCGCTGAGTCCCTCCGCGGGGGCGCTCTGGTACTGTCCGCCGCTGCTGCTGGCGTTCCACGGCTTCGGCCGGTGGCGCCGCGGGCGGCCCTGGTTCTGTGCGAGCGTCCTGGCCGCGTCGCTGTTGTTCGTGCTCTTCATCTGCTTCCTGACGTTCTTCAAGGGGGAGCCGAGCTGGGGACCGCGCTACCTCACGCCGCTCTTCGCCCTGTGGTGGGTCTTCGTGCCGGCCGCCGTGGGTGCCGTGCGAACCGGCCTCATCGCCGGACTGCTGGGGCTGGGCGTCGTGGTCCAGCTGCTGGGCCTGAGCGTCGATCCGCAGCGGCTCTTCCTGCAGGCGCCCCTGGGCTTCAATTATTACGTCGAGGAGCCGTGGCTCGGGTTCCATTCCCGGGCGTCCCACCTCCTCCAGCGGCCGCGTGAGCTGCTCGAAGTCCTGTCGCCCGGCCGGCCGCCGGTGCGGGCCGTCAACCCCGGGCCGCTCCCAACCCACGCGGGCGGCATCGGCTTCATCTTCCCGCTCTTCGTGACGGGCACGGTGGGCCAAATGCGCTCGCCGAACGGACTCGGCCCGCTGGGGGTCGTGGGCGGATGGAAGGCGGTGCTGACGTTCCAGACGGTCGAGGTGTACCAGACTTCCGTGGACTATTATCTCATCTTCCACGCTCCCCGACCGTGGTGGGCCTGGCAAGGGGAGTTGCCCGCGGACCGGCGGCCGGTCGCTCTCGGCAAGACCCTGGCCCTGCTCCTGTGCGTGACGGCCGTCGGCTTTGGCCTGATGCTGGTGTGTTCGCGCCGCGCAGGAACCGGCCTCCCCCGGGGGCCGACGACGTGCCCAGGGGTCTGCCCCGCATGAGCGCCGCCACGCTGGGACCTGCCCCAGTCACGTCCGCGACGCCCCGCCCTGGCCGCGGTTGGTGGCGGCTCGCGCTCGCCGGGCAGTTCTTTGCCGTCTTCGCGGCCGTCGCCCTGTCCGGCCCGGGGCGCATCGACATCGTCGACGGGCAGACCCGCTACGAGGTCGCGCGCAGCCTGGTCGAGCACGGCGACGTCGCGGTGCGCGACGAGCGCGTCTGGTTCATGGCCTTCCCCGGCGGCGATGGCCGGCGCTATTCCTTCTACCGTTTCCCGCAGAGCGGCCTCGGGGCGTGCGCCATCTGGCTGGCCGACGCGACCGGCCCCGGCGACGAGGCGCGCCGACACTTCTTCTTCACCCTTACGAGCGCCTTCGCGTGCGCGCTGCTGCCCCTCGCCTACGCACTCTGGTTCCGCCGCCTGGGTTTTCGCCCGGGCGCAGCGTGTGCCTGGGCCATGGCGGGCGTCTTCTGCACGCCGAGCTGGTTCTACGGGACCACCACGTTCGACGACATCCTCGGTTCGGCCGCGGTGGTGTGGGCCATCGCGGTAGCTTACCTGGGCCGCGACCGGGCGCCGCGGCTGGGGGCGTTGGCGGGGGGGATGCTCGTCGGCCTCGCCTTCAACTGCAAGGAGCCGCTCGGCATCTTCGGGCTGGCGGTCCTGGCGGCGGTGCCTAACGGGGGGCTGCCGCTCCGCCGGCAGCTGCCGCGGTTCGCGCTCGCCGCTGCCGGGGTGTTGCTCGGCGTCGTGGCGTACCGGGCTTATGAGCTGGCGAAGAGCCCGCCGGCGGCGCGGGCTGCCCTCGTTTACGAGTTGAGCCGCTACCCGCCGTTCTTCTCCGGCAACCCGCTGCCCGCGCTGTTGGGGCTGACGCTCAGCCCCGGGACCGGGGCTATCTGGTATTGCCCGACGCTCCTCCTGAGTGCCGTCGGCCTGTCGGCCTGTCGGCGGACGGAGAAGGGGTTGTGCCGGGCGGTGCTCGCGAGCGGCGGTATCTTCTTCGGGTTCGTGTGCTGCCTGACGTTTTTCAGCGGCGACCCCGCGTGGGGACCGCGCTACCTGACTCCCGTCTTCGCCGTGCTGTGGTTGTTCGCGCCGAGCGGGGCCGCCCGCCTGCCGCGCGGCGTCGTCCGCATTGCGCTGGGGCTGGGGGTGCTCGTGCAGCTGCTGGGGCTGAGTGTCGATCCGCACCGCCTGTACATCCAGCGGGGGCTGCCGTCCGCGTTCTATTACGAGATCAGCCCCTGGCTGTACTTCGACGGCGCCGTAGCGCACCTGTCGAACCGGCCGAGAGAAATCGCGGAAATCATCGCCACCGGCCACGAACGGCCCCCGCACTTCTCTCCCGCGCCGGCACCGACTTTCACGATCCCCGTCACGAACCACATCGCGCGCCCCGAAGCTCCGCTGGCCGCGGGTATCCTCGGCCTGCTCCTCGACCCGCAGGGGACCGGCCCCCTGGCGGCAGCGCCGCTCTACATCGTGGGCCGGACGGTTGAGACCGGGCCGGAAGCGGTCCGGCGTTATCAGATCCTGAATGCCTTCCGCCCGTGGTGGGCAAGCCAGGGGTATCTGTCCCGCGCGGACAGGCCCGTGGACCTCGCCGGGACGTTCATCCTCCTCTCTCTCGTTTTGGCGGGCGGCCTGGCGCTCACCTGCCTGGGCTGCCGCGCATCGGGAGGACAGTCGGAAGAAAATGATGAATGATGAATGATGAATGGAAGATAGAATGTCTTTTATTCATCATTCATCATTCATCATTTTCTTCCGAAGGCCGCTGGCGCCCGGCACACTTCTTGCACTCCCATTTCCGGTCGAACTCTCCCGGCCGCGGGACGGAGGTGACTGCCGGTGCGCGAAGCCAAACCCACGGAGGCGAAACTCGGGTCCACCCCAATCCGCGGCCTCGGGCTGCGCATCGAGGGCACACAGCTCGAGCCGATCATCGAGGAATTCAAGGGCGAGCTGGACCGGGCGGGTGTCCGGCGGGTGCGGCCCCAGTTCTACCTCTCCAACGAGTGGGGCGTCCCCTTCGACACGACCGCCATCGCCATCCCGTTCTACCTCGCCCGGCCGGACCTGACCGAGCTGCACGCCGAGCGCGCCGGCCACGTCGAGGGCGCCGGCCGCGCCGATATCCTGCGCTACCTGCGCCACGAGATGGGGCACGTCGTCAACTACGCCTACCGCCTCTATGACCGGGAGGACTGGATCAAGCACTTCGGGGCCATCACGCAGCCGTACGAGGAGGAGTACCGCCCCGAGCCGTTCAGCCGCCGCTTCGTCCGCCACCTGCCCGGCTGGTACGCGCAGAAGCACCCCGACGAGGACTGGGCCGAGACGTTCGCGGTGTGGCTGACGCCGGGACGCGACTGGCGTGCGGAGTACGCCGGCTGGCCCGTGGCCCTGGCGAAGCTGGAGTATTGCGACCGGCTGATGGCGGAATTGGCCGACCGCGAGCCGCTGGTGACCGCCGTGGACTTCGATGAGGCGGTGGACGACCTGGCGTACTCGCTGGACGAATACTACCGCGAAGCAGCCGCGGCGCGGGCCGAGTTCCCGCCCGGACTGGACGGGGCGCTGCGGGCCATCTTTGAAGACCTGGGCGAGCCGGAAAGTGCCGCGGGCGCGGAGCGCAGGCCGGCGTCGGCGCTGATCGGGCGCCTGGAGCGCACGCTGATGGCGGACGTGTACCGCTGGACGGGGCACTTTCCCGAGCACACGCGGCTGCTGCTGCGCCACCTCGCCGAGCATGCGGAGGGGTTGAAGCAGGTCTACCCGCACGACCGCGAGCTGCAGGCAGCGGTCGCCCTCACGACCCTGGTGACGGCGCTGGCGATGAACCACGTGCGCCACGGCAGTTACATGCCGTGAGTGGTTCGTGGCCGACTCGCTCCGCGAGTCGGGGATGACCCCGGCCCCCGACTCGCGAAGCGAGTCGGCCACGAACCGGCACACCACGCTTCGCGGGGTCCCCGGCTAAACGGCCTGCCGACGCCGCCGGCCTCGCCGACTCTTCTCCGGCCCCGCCTCGCAGCGCTCGACCGCCGCCTCCACGATGCGCCCGACCAGCGTCGGGTAGTCGATGCCCGCCGCCGCCGCCGCCGTCGCGAACTCGCTCGACTGCTCCAGGTAACAGCTCGCGTTCACCTCGATCACGTAGATCTCGCCCGCCTCGGTCAGGCGCAGGTCGATCCGGCCGTAGTCGCGCACGCGCAGCGCTCGGTAGGCGTCCAGCGCCACCTTCTGCAGCCGCGCCCGCAGCTCGTCGGGGAGCTCGGCCAGAACCGCGTTGCTGCCCTTGAACTCGGCGCTCTTCTCGTCCCACTTCGCCTTGGCGTCGAGGATGTGCGGCTTGCCCGCGGGCATCTTCGAGAAGTCCATCTCGATCGGCGGGAACGCGGTCGGCTCGATGTTGCCCAGCACGCTGACGTAGAACTCGCGGCCCTCGATGTACTCCTCCACCAGCGCCGCGTCCTTCACCTTGTCGTGGATGAGCAGCACGCGCTCCATCATCGCGCGCGCGCTGCGCACCAGCGACTTGCCGTCGATGCCGATCGATGCGTCCATGCGCAGCGGTTTGACGAAGAGTGGCATGCGCAGGTGGCCCCCCGTCTCCAGGTCGGCGTCGCGCGAGAAGACGGCGAAGTCCGGGTAGGCGATGCCGTCGAACGCCAGCAGCTTCTTCGTCAGCGCCTTGTCCTCCTGCAGGTAGAACTCGCCCGGCCCACCGCCGGTGTAGCGCGTCCCCAGCAGGTCGAGCAGCCCCACCACGCCCACCGCGCCGAGCTGGCTCTCGCCGAACGTCTCCATGAGGTTGAAGACCAGGTCGGGCCGGCGCCGCCCCAGGCCCGCGATCATCTTCTTGAGGTCGCCGTGGACGCCGAGGATCGACGGCTTGTGGCCAACCTTGCGCAGCGCCGCCGCCACCTGATCGACGACGACGACGTCGTGCGTGCGGTCGTTCTCGCTTTCGAGGTGCGTCAGGATGGTCACGTTCATGGAGGTCCCTCGGGGCGCGCCGGCGTGGGCCGGGTCGGTCGGACAATTCAACTCGCTGAACTGGCGGCAAAAGAGGTGCCAACCGCCGCGGCGCCGGGAGGGCCGCGGGAAAAACAGGTCGCCCGTCCGGATTGCACTAACGCTTCGGCCGTGCGCGCGTTCTAATACGTAGAGCCGGATTGTCACTGCCCCCGTTCGCCCCTTACCCAGGCAAGCTGCCATGCTAGCGAAGGTCGCGTGTCCGCGCTGCCGGAAGGTGATGAAAAGCAACCAGGCGGTCTCGGCCGGCACGGAGGTCACCTGTCGCGGCTGCGGGGCCCCGTTCACGGTCCGGGAGGCCGACATCCTCCCGACCGGCGCCACGCCGCCGCCCCGCAACGGCCTGCCGGCCACGGCCCCCGCCCGCCCGGCCTCGAAGTCCGCCGTCCTGGTGGCGGCCCCCTTCGCGCCGCCCCCTGCCGCCACCCGGCCCGCGCCGGCCGCCCCATCGCCTCCCGTTGCCGCGGGTGCTGCACCTCCCCCCGCGAAAGGCCCCAACCGTACGCTCGTTCTCGGGGGCGTTGTCGCGGGCGCGCTGCTCTTCGTGGGTACGGGCGTGGTCCTCGCGGTGGTCTGCCTCTCCGGGGGCGATGCGATACCGACCGTCGCCCAGAATGACCCCTTTGCCGGATCGCCGTCCGGCGAGGCGCTGCCCGCGAAGCTGAAGGAAGCGCCCGCCGTACCTCCGCAACAGTCCCCGGCGGAGAAGGCACTGGGTAAACCGCTCCCCCTGGACAAGGCCGAGGCGCCCGCGCCGGCCGATCGCCGGGAGGACGTGAAGCCGGCCGTCAGGCCCGGGAAGATTCGCCCTGCCGCGGGTGACGCCCCGCCGCCCGAACTGGCCGTGCCCGGCGGGAAGGGCGCGCTGACCGCCCTGCCGCCCGACCTGCAGAAGCGCGTCAACGCGGCCATCGACCGCGGCGTGAAGCACCTGCGCAACAGCCAGCGCGCCGGCGGCTCGTGGGAGGGCGGGGCCTACCAACTGGGCTACACGGCGCTGCCCGGCCTCACCCTGCTGGAGTGCGGCGTACCGGCGGCCGACCCCGCCGTGCAGAAGGCCGCCCGCCTCGTCCGCGTCGAGGCCCGCGACGCGAGCCTCCGCCACACCACCTACCAGCTCTCGCTCGCCATCCTCTTCCTTGACCGCCTCGGCGACCCCGCGGACAGGCCGCTCATCCAGAGCCTGGCCCTGCGCCTGATCGCCGGGCAGACGTCGGCGGGCGGGTGGAACTACAACTGCCCCCTCCTGTCCGGCGCGGAGGAGAAGCAGTTGTTCGCCTTCCTCAAGGCGAACCGGCCGACGCCGCTGTCCGACCCCATCACCGAGGGGAAGCACAAGAGCCTGTCCGACCCGCTCGCGAAGACGAAGCCCGTCACGCTGCCGGAGGGGATCACCGAGCCGAAGGGGCAGCGGCCCGTCTCGCCGGGCGAGCAGACCAAACTCGCCGACCCCGCAAATCCTCCGGCGGCCGAGCCGAAACCCGCCCCCTCCGACCCGGGGGAGAAGCCGGCCGTCCCGCCGAAGGCGAAGAAGCCCGCTCCCGCGCCGAAGCTCGGGCCGATGCGCCCCGACTTCCTGCCGGCCAACCTGCGCAAAATGCCGGTCGCGCAGAAGCTGCCGAAGGGCAAGGGCAAGATGCGGCTCCTGCCTGGCCGCGACGACAACTCCAACACGCAGTTCGCGATCATGGCTCTGTGGGCAGCGCGGCGCCACGGCGTGCCGATGGAGCGCACCCTGGCCCTGGTGGAAGAGCGCTTCCGCGTCAGCCAGCACGGCACCGGCGCCTGGGGCTACCTGTTCGTCGGCCCGCAGGACAAGGACGCGATGACCTGTGTCGGCCTGATCGGCCTGGCCGTCGGGCACGGGTCGGAGAACGACCTCCGGGGCGGCGGCAAGGCACCCAACATCAAACCGGGAGCCGGCAAGGCGAAGGACGAGGCCATCCTGCGCGGCCTGCGCGCCCTGGGGAAGTTCCTCGACCACCCCGGTACGAAGCGTGCCCAGGGCAAAGCGAGCGCTTACTTCCTGTGGTCGGTGGAGCGCGTCGGCGTCCTCTACAACCTCAAGACCATTGGAAACAAGGACTGGTATCGCTGGGGCGTGGACCTCCTCCTCCCGGCCCAGAAAGCGAACGGCAGCTGGTTCATGAGTGGCTACCCCGGCTCGACGACGCCGCTCGACACGAGCATGGCCCTGCTGTTCCTCAAGCGCGCCAACCTCACCCGCGACCTGACCGAGAACCTGCAGCTGTACATGCCGATCACCGACCCCGATGCGTCACCGCGCGGCTCGGGGAGCCGATGAGGCGAGCGGCGGGAAAAACCCTCCCCGTAGGACGGGTCTCCCGACCCGTCCTGTCGCGGGCAGGACGGGTCGGGAGACCCGTCCTACAGGCTGTTTCCTTTCGCCGCTCGCCTTACGATTCCTGCTGCGGGGGAAAGCGCGCCGGCGGCCCGTCGCGCAGCGACACCCCCACAGACCCCGCCGGGGCAAGCCCGGCGGCTCGCTCACCCCATCGCAAACCGCTCTGGGGGCCGCGCCTCGTAGTCCGGCGGAAGCGCTTTCCGGTACAATGCCTGTGGCGGCACGGCACGGGCCGAAGGCCGCGGGAACGGCGGCTTCGGAGGGCGGCATGCGCTTCCTCGACGCTCACGTCCACGTCTGGACGGCCGACACGACCCACTACCCGCTTGCCGCCGGCCACAAGCGCGAAGAGATGCGGCCGCGCTCGTTTGAAAGACGGGTCTCTCCTCTGCTATCGTCAGCCGGCAAATAGGTCATCTCCTGGCCCAGCCGTTGAGGTGTCCCATGAGGTCTCACGCCAACCCCCTCCAGACCGCAGCGGAGGGGCCGGGGCAACCCCTGGTCTCCCCGGAGTCCGACCGTGCCGCCCTCCCCTCCCACGTCGCCCGCTACCGGATCGAGCGGCTGCTGGGCGAGGGCGGCTTCGGGCGCGTCTTCCTCGCCCGCGACGAGCAGCTGCAGCGCCCGGTCGCCGTCAAGGTGCCGCACCCCCACCTGGTCGCCAGCGCCGCCGACGCCGGCGCCTACCTCGCCGAGGCACGCACCGCCGCGGCCCTCGACCACCCGCACATCGTCCCCGTCTTCGACGTCGGCAGCACCGCCGAGTGCCCCTGCTTCATCGTGTCGAAGTTCATCGAGGGCCGCACCCTGGCCTGGGCGATCCGCAACGACCGGCCCGCCGCCGCTGCCGCGGCGGCGCTGGTGGCCGCGGTCGCCGAGGCGTTGCACCACGCCCACCACCGGGGCGTGGTCCACCGCGACGTCAAGCCGGGCAACATCCTGCTCGACGCCGCCGGCCGGCCCCACATCGCCGACTTCGGGCTGGCACTGCGGGAGCAGGACGTGGGCACGGGGCCGCGCCACGCCGGGACGCCGGCCTACATGAGCCCCGAGCAGGTCCGCGGCGAGGGGCACCGGGTGGACGGCCGCTCCGACATCTTCAGCCTCGGCGTCGTCTTCTACGAGCTGCTGACGGGGCGGCGGCCGTTCCACGCCGATTCCCGGGACGAGTTACAGGAGCAGATTGCCGCGCTCGAAGTGCGGCCGCCGCGGCAGACCGACGACACCCTGCCGCGGGAGCTGGAGCGGATCTGCCTGAAGGCGCTGGCGAAGCGGGCCTCGGAGCGGTACACGACGGCGAAGGACCTGGCCGAGAACCTGCGCCTCTTCCTGGCCGCCCACCATGCCGCCGCCCCGCCGGTGCCGGCTGGCCTGGGCTCGCCGTCGATCCCTGACCAGTCGCCGCCCGCGACGCCGACCGCCCCACCCTCCGACAGCACGCCAGTCCGGATCGTCCCGAAGGGGCTGCGGTCGTTCGATGCCCACGATGCCGACTTCTTCCTGGAATTGTTGCCCGGCCCGCGCGACCGCGACGGGTTGCCCGACGGCCTCCGCTTCTGGAAGACGCGCATCGAGGAGACCGACCCCGACGGCACGTTCGCGGTGGGCCTGATCTACGGCCCCTCCGGCTGCGGCAAATCTTCTCTGGTCAAGGCGGGGCTGCTGCCGCGGCTGTCCGGCCACGTTCTGCCGGTTTATGTCGAGGCGACGGCGGAGCAGACGGAGTCCCGGTTGCTGGCGGGGCTGGGGAAGTGCTGTCCCGCCGTCCCGGCCGATGACGGACTGAAGGGGGCGGTGGCGGCGCTGCGCCGCGGGCAGGGGCTGCCGGCGGGGAAGAAGGTGCTGCTCGTCCTCGACCAGTTCGAGCAGTGGCTGCATGCGAAGCGAGGGGAGGCCGACCCGGAGTTGGTGCAGGCGCTGCGGCAGTGCGACGGCGGGCGGGTGCAGTGCCTCATTCTCATCCGGGACGACTTCTGGATGGCCGTGACCCGCTTCCTGGCCGCGCTGGAGGTGGAGCTGATTCAGGGCCACAACGCCGCCGCCGTGGACCTGTTCCCGCTGCGCCACGCCGAGAAGGTCCTGGGGGCGTTCGGCCGGGCCTTCGGCGCTCTGCCCGAAGACGCGGGCCGGACGACGCCGGAGCAGCAGGAGTTCCTGCACCAGGCGGTAGCTGGGCTGGCCGAGGACGGCAAGGTGATCTGCGTCCGGCTGGCTCTGTTCGCGGAGATGATGAAGGGTCGGCCGTGGTCTCCGGCCGCACTGCGGGAGGTCGGCGGCACGACCGGGGTTGGCGCCACCTTCCTCGAAGAGACCTTCTCCGCGCCGACGGCCAACCCCAAGCACCGGCTGCACCAGGCCGCCGCCCGTGCTGTCCTCAAGGCCTTGCTCCCGGAGGCCGGCACGGACATCAAGGGGGCGATGCAGCCGCGGCAGCGGCTGCTGGAGGTGTCCGGGTACGCCGGCCGGCCCAGGGAGTTCGACGGCCTGTTGCGCATGCTGGACACCGAGCTGCGGCTGCTGACGCCCACCGACCCCGAAGGGGCGGGCTCGGAAGGGGGGCAGGCCGAGGATACGGGGGAAAGCAAGTATTACCAGTTGACGCACGATTATTTGGTGCCGTCGCTGCGGGACTGGCTGACGCGCAAGCAGCGAGAGACGCGGCGCGGCCGGGCCGAGCTGCGCCTGGCCGAGCGCGCCGCCCTGTGGAATAGCAAACCGGAGAACCGCCACCTGCCCGCCTGGTGGGAGTGGCTGAACATCCGCCTATTCACGCGCGCGAAGGACTGGGCCCCGCCACAGCGCAAGCTGATGCGCCGGGCCGGGCGGTATCTGGCGGTGCGGGGCGCGCTGCTGGCCGCCGGCCTGCTGCTGCTGGTCTGGGCGGGCTGGGAGGGCTTCGGCCGGCTGCGGGCCGAGGTGCTGCGCGACCGTCTGCTGGAGGCGACGACGGCGGACGTGCCGGGGGTCGTCCACGACATGGCGTCGTATCGCCGCTGGCTGGACGAGCCGCTGCGGCAGGCGTACGCCGAGGCCGAGGCGAGCAAGGACGCCCGCAAGCAGTTGCACGCCAGCCTGGCCCTGCTGCCGGTGGATGCCGGGCAGGTCGAGTATCTGTACGGTCGGCTGCTCACGGGGGCGCCGCAGGAGGTTGTTGTCGTCCGCGCCGCCTTGAGTCCACATGCCGACGCGCTGACGGAACGGTTGTGGGCGCTGCTGGAAGACGCGCAGAGCGATCCCGCCAAGCGGTTGCGGGCGGCGTGCGCCCTGGCGGGGTACGCCGAGGGAGACGACCGCTGGGAGAAAGTGAGCAGGGACGTAACGGCGCGGCTGGTGGCGGAGAACGCGCTGGTGCTGGGCAAGTGGGCGGACGCTCTGCGGCCGGTGCGCCGGTACCTGCTGCCGCCGCTGGCCGCGCTGCTGCTGGAAGAAGAGCGGGGCGCAGCCGAGCGGCGCACGCTCACCCGCCTGTACGGGGACTATGCCGCGGGAGTGGCCGACGCCTTCGGCCCCCTGGAGAAAGTGCTGGCGGAGCCGGCCGGCGCGGGCGCGATTGCGGAGGCGCGGCTGGCGCTGCGGCGGCGGCAGGCCAACGCGACGGTCGCCCTGGCCGCGCTGGGGCAGTGGGAGAAGGTCCGGCCGCTGCTGCGGCATGTCCCCGACCCGACACTGCGGAGTTACGCGATTGACCGGCTGGGGCCGGGCGGCGTCGAGGCCCGGGCGGTGATCGACCGGCTGAGTCCGGGGTGGGAGCCGGACGTGTCAGTGCGGCGGGCGTTGCTGCTGGCCCTGGGGGAGTTCAGTCAGGAACGCTTGCCGGCGGTCGAGCAGGCGGCCGTGGTCCCGCGGCTGCTGGAGCTGTACCGGGACGATCCCGACCCGGGGATCCACGGGGCGACGGGCTGGCTGCTGCGGCAGTGGCAGCAGCAGGGGCAGGTCGCGGAGATCGACCGGAAGCTGGCGACGGGGAAGGCGGAGGGGCAGCGGCGGTGGTACGTCAACCGGCAGGGGCAGACGCTGGTAGTCGTGCCGCCGGGGGAGTTCGAGACCGAAGGAGACAAGCCGCAGAAGGTGCGGGTCGAGCGCAGTTTCGCGCTGGCGGTCCGGGAGGTGACGGTGGCGGAGTTCCGCCGCTTTCGCAAGGACCACCCATACTCCAAGCAGTTTGCTCCGACGGAGGACTGCCCGGTGAATATGGTCGCTTGGTACGACGCGGCGGCGTACTGCAACTGGTTGAGCAAGGAGGAGGGAATTGCTGAGGAGCAGTGGTGCTACGTGCCGAACGCGCAGGGGGCGTACGCGGCCGGGATGAAGGTGAAGGCCAAGGCGCTGAGTCTGTCGGGGTATCGACTGCCGACGGAGGCGGAGTGGGAGCACGCCTGCCGTGCCGGAAGCGTGACGGCCTGGTCAATGGGGGACGGGGAGGATCTGCTGGCCAAGTACGCCTGGTATAACGCTAACTCTCCCAGCCGGTCCCGTCCCGTGGGTTTGCTGCGGCCGAACGAGTTGGGGTTATTTGATCTGCACGGGAACGTGTGGGAGTGGTGCCAGAATCGGCTTGAGGTTTTTGGGGATATACAAGACCTCCAAATAGAGGATAAAGTAGATATTAGCAGTAGCCGTATGGTGCGTGGCGGCTCGTTCATCTACCTGCCGATGGACGTGCGCTCCGCCAACCGCATCTGGAACGTGCCGTCGCTCCGCAGCTACAACGTCGGCTTCCGTCCGGCGAGGACTTTCCGCTGAGCTGCTTTACGCCTTTACCTCTTGCCCGCAGGATGCGGGTCGGCGGCGGCACGAATAAACCACTAAATATATATCTTCAATATGGCTTTCTGTCGTTTCCTGCCGGGCCGTGCGCCTGCCGCGAGGTGCCGAGCTGGCCAGGGACCTGCGGTAGGGCGCTTTCGCCGTCTGCGGCCGATGCAGAAGTAGTAAGCCCGGAACGGGGGAAATTGGGCCGGGTCGGGGTGGGAGTCACCTCCCACCCCTCCCACAGATCCGGACTTGCCCAATTAAGGCATCCGGCTCGTCTCGCCGCGGTCTCGCGTGCGCTCTGCTACCCGTGGCCGTTTCGTGGACAGCGGTGC
>JBBRPS010000103.1:0-17548 GCA_038227745.1 Gemmatales bacterium
CGCTCGCCCGAGGCTCGCGGCTAAACGACCGAGCTTTGACCGTGCTGCCCTCAGTAACTGCGGGCGCCGGCCGCGCCCTCGAGGATGACCCGGACCTGGTCTTGACCCAGGCCCACCGCCCCCGCCGTGTCGAGGAGCTGCGACCAGGTCGTCTCATCGATCTCGATCCCGTCCCGCAGGCGCAGGGCCTTCGTCCGCTCCTCGATCTCTCCCGGCATCAGGATCTCGCCGTCCGGCGCCGCCTTCTCGGAACTCTTCACCCAGGCGACGAAGCGGTTGATCTCGGCGGCGAAGGCCGCGTCGGACTGGAAGCGACCGGGGTCGAGGAAGATCGACAGCATCCCGTTCACCACGCGGTCCACGTTCGCCGGATTGCTGCAGCCGCCGCCGGTCAGCGCGCCGGCCAGGATCTCACAGAGGATCGCCAGGCCGTGGCCCTTGTGGCCGGCGATACCCAGGATGGCCCCGGGCGGGTCGGCGTAGAACACGCGCGGGTCGGTGGTCGGTCGGCCGTGGGCGTCGATGAGGCAATGGTCCGGCACGGTGGCGCCCCGGTTCAGCGCCACGCGGATCTTGCCCTCGGCGAGGGTGCAGGCCGAAATGTCGAGCAGCAGCGGCGGCCCGCCGGCGACGGGGACCCCCGCCGCGATGGGGTTGGCGGACAGGCGGCGGTTGATGCCGCCGTGCGGCGCCACCAGGATGCCGGCGCCGGTCGTGTTGACGAAGTGCAGCGACAGCCGGCCCGCCCGCGCCGCCAGCAGCGGCCAGTCGCCGATGCGGCCGAGGTGCCCCGAGTTGCGCAGCGCGACCACGGCCACGCCGTGCCGCGCGGACTTCTCGACCCCCAGCTGCACCGCCTGCGCGCCGACGGTCTGGCCGAAGCCGAACTGCCCATCGACGACGGCGACGGCCTCGTTCTCGAAGGTGACCTGAATGCTGCGGCCGGCCAGGACCTTGCCGGCGCGCAGCCACTGCACGTAGGGCGCGACGCGAATGACGCCGTGCGAGTCGTGGCCGACCAGGTTGGCCTCCACCAGGTGGAAGGCGATGCGCTCGGCCTCCGGCGGCCGGCAGCCGGCCGCGTCGAAGATGGCCGCGGTCAATTCCCGCAATCGGTCCGGTCGGAGTCTCATCGTTTCCTCCGGCGAGCGTGGCAGGAGAACCCCGTTCGCCCCTGGCGCAGGGGCTTCGGCCCGGGGCGGACGGTCCGCCGCTCGGTCCTCCCGTTGACTTCGTAGCAGAGCAGGCCCCCGGCGACCAGCGCCGGTTTCCGCCGCGGCGAGCGCCACGACCGGAGCGACAGGGAATTCGAGACGTGTGTCCGTGTAGAGGAAAGGCCTAAACCGCCCGGGAAGAACCTGGTCAGGACATGCCGGAGAGGGTATATTCGGGACAAGGAGACCGACGCCCAGGAACCCCCGGGAGGCCTGCCCATGACCCGTTCTGCCACGCGCTACCGTCCCAACCGCCCCCCCTGCGGCCGCACCCGGCGCGAGTTCCTCTGGGAGGTCGGCGGCGGCTTCGCCGGCCTGGCGCTGCTCGACCTCCTCACGCGCGACGGCTTCTTCACCGGCACCGCCGCGGCCCAGGCCCCACCTCGGCCGCGCGCCCGCCGCGCCGTCTTCCTCTTCATGAACGGCGGTCCGTCGCACGTGGACACCTTCGACCCCAAGCCGGCGCTGGCGCGATTCCACGGCACGGCCTATCACGGCGACGCGCCGGTCGGCTCGAACGGCCGGCCCGTTGGCCACCTCATGCAGTCGCCGTTCCCCTTCCGCCGGCACGGCCGCAGCGGCCTGGAAATCAGCTCGCTCTATCCGAACGTGGCCCGCTTCGCCGACGACCTGTGCGTGCTGCGCGGCCTGTACACCGACACCGCCGCCCACGCCTCGGGTTGCCTGCAGCTCAACACCGGCTCGGTGCAGATCGGCCGGCCCAGCCTCGGCTCGTGGTTGAGCTACGGCCTCGGCACGCTCAACGACAGCCTGCCGAGCTTCGTCGTCATGACGGACCCGCGCGGGGGGCCGATCGGCAGCGCCTCGAACTGGACGGCCGGCTTCATGCCGGCGGCCTACCAGGGCACGCTGTTTCGCAGCCAGGGCAGCCCGCTGCTCGACCTGGCCACTCCGCCGGGCGTCGGCGGCCGCACCCAGCGCGCGGCCCTGGACCTGCTCGCACGCCTCAACCGCGAGCACCTCCAGGCCCGCCCCGGTGAGTCGGAGCTGGCGGCGCGCATCGCGTCTTACGAACTGGCGTACCGGATGCAGACGACCGCCGCCGAAGTAGTGGACGTGGGCCGCGAGGACGCGCGGACGCGGGAACGGTACGGTCTGAACGACCGCCTCACCGCGGACTTCGGCCGCAAGTGCCTGATCGCGCGGCGGCTGCTGGAGCGCGGCGTGCGCTTCGTGCAGCTCTACTCGGGCGGCGGCCACCTCGAGGACACGTGGGACGGCCACGGCAACTGCATCACGAACCACCGCCTGCACGCGGGCGAGACGGACCGGCCGATCGCGGCGCTGATGGCGGACCTGAAGCGCACGGGGCTCTGGGACGAGACGCTGCTGATCTGGGGTGGGGAGTTCGGGCGGACGCCGACGAGCGAGGGCGTGGGCCGATTCGGCCGCGACCACAACCCGCACGGTTTCTCGATGTGGCTGGCGGGCGCCGGCGTCCGGGGCGGCCAGGCCGTCGGCGCCACCGACGAGCTGGGCTTCCGCGCGGTCAGCGAGCGCACCCACGTCTCCGACCTGCACGCCACCATCCTGCACCTGATGGGCCTGGACCCCAACCGGCTGACGTACCTGTACCAGGGGCTCGACCAGCGGCTGACCGGCGTCCGCGGCAGCCGGGTGATCGACAAGGTTCTGGCCTGAGCGGCCTCGGGTGGGAAGTGCGCAGGAAACGGGTTGACGCCGGGACGGCCGGCCTCGTAAGATAACCCGGTCCTACGGGACCAAAGTACAATCCAGACATGCCGAAGTGGCGGAATTGGCAGACGCGCCAGGTTCAGGACCTGGTTCCCTTAACGGGAGTGGAGGTTCGAGTCCTCTCTTCGGCATTCCCTTCAGGCCAAGGGTTTAGGTCAACTGACCTGTCCTTGGCCTTTCTCGCAGAGTACAATTCTTCTGCGATTCTTCTGCTGTTGTTGCGGTGGCGTGGCACTCACGTTGGGGGTGCTTCATGGCGTCTCTCTTGCTCAAGGGCGATGCGTACTACTGTCAGTTCTACTACCTCGGCCGCCGCTTCACCGTGACCATCGGGGCGGTCGGCAAGGACGAGGCCGAGGACTTCGCCGGCAGCGTCGGGCAGCTCCTGCGCCGGGTCAAGCAGGGCCTCATCCGCGTGCCGGCCGGCGTGGCCATCGCCGACTTCGTCGTCGCCGGCGGCCAGGTCACGACCGTCGAGCAGGCCGCCGCTCCACCCGAGCCCACGTCCTTCGCCGCTTTCAAGAAGAAATACCTCGACACCCAGGGCATCGGGGCGATGGAGGACAACTCGCTCGGCACCGTGCGCATGCACCTGACCCACTTCGAGCGGACGCTCGGCGAGAAGTTCCCGCTCCAGCGGCTCACCCTCGCCGACCTGCAACGGCACGTCACCGAGCGGGCGAAGAAGAAGTACCGCGGCAAGCCCCTCTCGCCCGTCACTCTGAAGAAGGAGGTGTCGTCCCTGCGCGCGGCGTGGAATTGGGCGGCCCACACGGGCCTCGTGCAGGGCGCCTTCCCGTCGAAGGGCCTCGTCTATCCGAAGGCCGACGAAAAGCCGCCGTTCATGACCCGCGCGGAGATCGAGCAGAAGCTGCACGCGGGCATCACCGAGAAGGAGCGGGCCGAACTCTGGGACTGCCTCTACCTCACCCACCCCGACCCGTCTTGGGCTTGCTTTTTCGGACGATGTAAGTATGCCCTTGACCTTGCGATCACCCCAGGCAGGGAAGAACGCGATGCCAAGAGTCCGTACCACCCTCGCTACCGCTCTCGTGACTGCTGCCGCCATCGCCGCCCTTGTCGTGATCGTGGGAAGCGGCTGTGGGACGATGGCGAATTTGCGCGGCAGAGAGTGGATGCTCATCGGCCCGGGGACGCCAGCCCCAACGCGACCCTTCGGTGGTATTATCCAGGACGTGACACACGAGGGGTTCATCCTCCTCCCCGACTTGCCGTTTTCCTTCGTCGGCGACGTCATTACGTTGCCCTGGGCGACGTTCGTTTACCTACGCACGCGGCGGAATGCAACAGCCAAAGGAGGCGTGACCATTCCCGCGACCACGGAAGGCCCTCCAGGCGCCGCACCATCCTCGGTCTTCCAGGAAGCACCCAGAGCCCGCCTTTTAGTCGGTCAGAGCCGAGAAACCGCCTCGACACAGACGCTGGTAAAGTAGTCAGGTGGACGCTCTCCTCTGTATCCGGCCGCCGCTGACCACCACGGTTGACGGAAGTGTCGACCGGGGTCCGCTGTTCGCGGTAGCGGCTACGGCCGTCGCAGACGGGGAGGATGGCGAACGTCTGCGGAAGCTCAGAGGCTGTCCGGCAATATTTCCTGGCGAAAACGCTTATTGAAACAAATGTTCACCGACTATCTCAGCGTTTTTTCATCAAGAGGCTGTCCGGAATCGGCAGCCTCTCAGCAAGGAGGAAGGGATGAGCGGAGTACGGGTTCTGGTGGGTACACGGAAGGGAGCGTTCGTCCTGACGTCGGACGGCAAGCGCGCGCAGTGGGCTGTCAGCGGCCCTCACTTTGGGGGCTGGGAGATCTATCATCTGAAGGGCTCGCCCGTCGATCCGAACCGGCTGTATGCGTCGCAGTCCAGCGGCTGGTTCGGGCAGCTGATCCAGCGCTCCAACGACGGCGGCAAGACGTGGGAGTCGGTGGGCAACAAGTTCGTGTACGACGGCGTCCCCGGCACTCACCAGTGGTACGACGGCACGCCGCACCCCTGGGAGTTCAAGCGCGTCTGGCATCTCGAACCGTCGCTGACCGATCCGGACACCGTCTACGCCGGGGTGGAAGACGCCGCCCTGTTCCGCTCGACCGACGGCGGGCAGACGTGGCAGGAACTCTCCGGACTGCGCGGCCACGGCTCAGGGCCCCGCTGGATGCCGGGCGCCGGCGGGATGGGGCTGCATACGATCCTGCTGGATCCGAGCCATCCCGGACGGATCTTCATCGCCATCTCGGCGGCGGGCGTGTTCCGGACCGACGACGCCGGCAAGACGTGGCGGCCGATCAACCGCGGACTGCATTCCCAGTACATCCCCGACCCGAATGCCGAGGTCGGCCACTGCGTTCACCGCATCGCGATGCACCCGTCGCGTCCGGGCGTGCTGTTCATGCAGAAGCACTGGGACGTCATGCGCAGCGACGACGCCGGCGAGTCGTGGCACGAGGTCAGCGGGAACTTGCCGACCGACTTCGGCTTCCCGATCGAGGTTCACGCGCACGAGCCGGACACCATCTACGTCGTCCCGATCAAGAGCGACTCGGAGCACTATCCGCCCGAGGGGAAGCTGCGCGTGTACCGCAGCCGCACGGGCGGACATGAGTGGGAGGCGCTCACGAAAGGTCTGCCGCAACGCGACTGCTACGTCAACGTGTTGCGCGACGCGATGGCCGTCGATGCGCTCGATTCGTGCGGCGTGTACTTCGGCACCACCGGCGGGCAGGTCTATGCGTCGGCGGATGCCGGAGATAGCTGGACTCCCGTTGTCCGAGATCTTCCGGCCGTGGTGTCCGTGGAGGTGCAGACGCTGCCATGATCCGAGTCGTGCTTCCGTATCATCTGCGGACGCTGGCGCGCGTCGGCGGCGAGGTGACCCTCGACGTCGAGGGCCGGGCCACACAGCGCTCGGTCCTCGACGCGCTCGAGGCCCGCTATCCGACACTGCGCGGGACGATCCGCGACCACGTCACGCAGCAGCGGCGACCGTTGTTGCGATTCTTCGCCTGCGCGGAGGATCTGTCTTACGAGCCGCCGGACGCCCCGCTCCCCGATGCGGTCGCGTCGGGGGCGGAGCCCTTTTGGGTCGTGGGGGCGATTGCCGGCGGCTAGCTGACCGTTTCAGAAGTTCGCCGCCAGCGCCGTAGGGTGGGCGACGGCCCACCAGTTCACGGAAGCGGTGGGCCGTCGCCCACCCTACGGCGCCACGCCACTGGCAGCGGACTTGTGAAACGGTCAGCCAGGGGTTCAGGGTGGCGCTTGTCGGGGCGAGATCGGGGGCCGCGGACAGGCAAACTTGCGGCCGCCCTTGGGGTTGCGGCGGTCGAAGCAGACGACGCGGCCCGTCTCGGGATCCACGGCCATCGCCAGAGCGTCGAACTCCGCGTGGCAGGTGGGGTAGAGGACGAGCATGTTCCGCCAGGTGTCACCGCCCTGGTGATCGCCGCCGAGGGGCCGCAGGTGATGGACCTCGGCGTACCACCCACCGCCCGCACCGGGCACGCGGATGCGGTAACGACACACCTGGCACTTGCACCCGTAGAGCCGCTTGAGCTTCTCGCCCTTGGTAGGGTTCCGCACGCGGTGGCTGAAGGTGTAGGCGACTGTGGGCGGCGGGGCGTCGTCATCGTCGGGGAGAGCGATGCTGCGCACGGAGGGGGCGGGCTGGTACTTCCTGAGCAGCGGGGCCAGGCGCGGGTTCAACTCGGCGATCAGCCCCAGGAGTTGGCGGGCGACCTTCTCGGGGATGCGCTTCGGCCAGCCGCGCCACGGGCGGCTCCTCCACCAGGAGGCCAGGACCGGATCGGCCGTGATGTCGTCCGGGGTGATCGGGGGCTTCAACTCCTTCACGGGGTCGAAGTCGCAGCGCCAGACCTCACGACCGGCTGCTCACCGGCGTCCAGACCTCCCTGGAGCGCGCCGCCCTGGGCGTCGTCAGCGAGGTACACGGCCTGACCCGCGACGGCAACCGCTCCTTCGGGCTGCTGCAGGTCGCCAACGGCGAGAACGCCGAGGACTTCGGCCTGGTCGTCGGCATCCGGAATTCGCACGGCCGCAGCTTCCCCGCCGGCCTGGTCGTCGGCGCGTCCGTCTTCGTCTGCGACAACCTTTCGTTCAGCGGCGAGGTCCGGCTGGCCCGCAAGCACACTGCCCACGTCGAGCGCGACCTACCGCAACTCATCGAGAGCGCCGTCGGCCGCCTGGGCGACCTGCGGCGGTCGCAGGAGGCGCGGTTCACCGCGTACCGCCAGCATGAGCTGACGGACGGCGCGGCCCACGACCTCATCGTCCAGGCCCTCGACGCCCGGGTGGTGCCGCTGACGCGGATCCCGGACGTGCTGCAAGAGTGGCGGCAGCCGCGTCGCCCGGAGTTCCGGGACGGCCGGGCGGCGCGACGAGGACGCCGCCCACGACGACGACGGCCTGCGCGTGAGCCCGGCCATGAGGAAGGAGGCAGCAGTGAAAAAGTCCGAGGTACAGATCGGGAGCCGCTATATCGCCAAGGTCAGCGGCAGGCTGACGGTGGTGCGGGTCACGGGCGAGTCGCCCCACGGCGGTTGGGTCGGGCAGAACGTCGAGACGGGCCGTGCGATGCGGATCCGCGCAGATCCATTTCGGCGGCGAGGAGGCCCGCCAGCACGTCCACGACGGCCGCACCTACGTCGTCAGTCGTCCCGGTGCCGCCGCCGTCCGCCTCGCCAACCGCTCCGGCCGCGCCGCCCAGGCCATCGTGTCCCTGGACGGCGATGTCGTCGCCCGGGCGGAGCTGGCCCCGGACCAGGCGGCAGAAGTGCAGCTGGGCCAGGGCCTGACAGCCAGGACGGTCCGGTGCCCGTTCGAGCAGGAGGGCCAGGCCGGGCCGGCGGTGGTGGTCGAGGTGAGGTGCGACGGGGAAATTGGGGGGGAAATTGGGCCGGGTCGGGGTGGGAGTCACCTCCCACCCCGACCCGGCCCAATTTCCTAACAGGACGAGCTGGTGCGCCCGCTCCATCAAAGGCCGCTGCTCGGCGCCGACGCCCTTCTCCGGCCCGCCGGGGTGGCGACCGGCTCGACGGCCGAGGGGCTGCGATCCGGCCCGGCCGGCTTGGCCGACATCCCAGCACTCCTTCATCGGTCGGTCTTCCGCGGCGAGGGTCCCGCCCGCGCCTTCGGGGTTGAAGCACCCGTGTGGCCGTGCAGGGCCGGGGCCTCCTCCAGGGGAGCGTCCCACACCGTAAGCTCTCCCGGCTCGCCGAAATGTCCCGACGCGGAGGTGAGCCGCCGGCCGTCTCTGCTGAACGCCACGGCGCTCACCCCGTCCGCGCGGCCCTGAAGGGAGAGGGCCTCCTGCCCCGTTTGCGCATCCCACACCCGCACCGTCCCGTCGGCGGAGGCGCTGGCGAGGCGCCTGCCGTCGGGGCTGTACATCACACTCGTCACACTCCCCCTGTGGCCCTTGAGGGAGAGCGCCTGCCAGCCCCCCTCCACGTCCCACACCTTCACCTCCCCGTCCGCCGAGGCGCTAACGAGGCGCCGGCCGCCGGGGCTGAAGGCCACGCTCAGCACGACGCCGGTATGGCCCTTGAGGGAGAGGGCCTCCCGCCCCGTCTGCGCGTCCCACACCTTCACCGCCCCGTCGTCCGAGGCGCTGGCCAGGCGCTCGCCGCCGGGGCTGAAGGCCAGGCTCGTGACACTGCCCGTGTGCCCCTTGAAGGACAGGGCCTCCCGTCCTGTTTGCGCGTCCCACACCTTTACCGCCCCGTCGTCCGACGCGCTGGCGAGGCGGCGGCCGTCGGGGCCGAACGCGACTCTCGTCACTCGGCCCGCGTGCCCCTCCAGGGAGAGGATCTCCCGCCCCACCCGCGCTTCCCACACCTTCACCGTCCCGTCTTCCGAGGCGCTGGCGAGGCGCCCGCCGTCGGGGCTGAACGCCACCCCCAGCACGTTGCCCCGATGGCCCTCAAGGGAGAGGGCTTGCCGGCCGTCGTCCGTGTCCCACACCTTGACCACCCGGTCCGCCGAGGCGGCGGCGAGCCGCCGGCCATCGGGGCTGAATGCCATGCCGAGGATGATGCCCGTGTTGCCCTTGAGCGCGACAGCCCTCTGCACGGTCCGGGCATCCCACACCTTCACCGTCCCGTCCAGGGAGGCGCTGGCGAGGCGCTTGCCGTCGGGGCTGAACGCGACCCCCTGGACCGAACCCGTGTGGCCCTGCAGGGAGAGGGCCATCTGCCCGGTCATCGCGTCCCACACCTTCACCGCCCCGTCCTTCGAGGCGGTCGCCAGGTGCCGGTCGTCGGGACCGAAGGCCACGCCCTCGACGTTACCCAGGTGGCCTTTGAGGGACAGGATTTCCTGCCCCGTGCGCGCGTCCCACACCTTCACTGTCCCGTCCCCCGAGGCACTCGTGAGGCGGCTGCCGTTGCGGCTGAAGGTTACGCCGGTGGCCCCGCTGCTGTGGCCCCGGAGGGCGAGGGTCTCGAGGCCACTCCCGGCGTCCCACACCTTCACCGTCCCGTCTTCCGAGGCGCTGGCGAGGCGCTTGCCGTCAGGGCTGAAGGCGACGCCCAGGACACTGCCCGTGTGGCCCTTGAGGGAGAGACCTTCCTGGCCCGCCCGCGCGTCCCACACCTTCACCGTCCGGTCCCAGGAGGCGGACGCGAGGCGCCCGCCGTCGGGGCTGAACGCCACGGCGGTGACGCCGTCCGTGTGGCCCCGGAGGGCGAGGATTTCTCGGCCCGTGCGCGCGTCCCACACCCGCACCGTCCCGTCCCCCGAGGCGCTGGCGAGGCGCTTGCCGTCCGGACTGTACGCCACCCCTTCGACCCTGCCCGTGTGGCCCGCGAGGGAGAGGATCTCCCGGCCCGCCCGCGCCTCCCACACGCGGACCGTCCTGTCCCAGGAGGCGGAGGCGAGTCGCTCCCCGTCGGGGCTGAACGCCACCCCCAGCACGGTGTCCGTGTGCTTGCGGCCGGTCCAGAGGCAGCGCCGGGTCTGGCGGAGCAGGTAAGCGTGCTCCCAGCCCCACAGCTTCGGGTCACACACGCGCAGCACCGCCGCGGCCTCGGACAGACGGCCGCGCTCGACCTCGGCCTGGGCCTCGCGCAGGCGGAAGGCGTAGGCGACGAACTCCGCCCGCGCCAGCTGCTCCTGAACCTTCCCCTGCTGCTGCTGCACCTCCGCCAGGGCCTGCGCCCGCTCCTTCGCCCTGGCTTCGGCGAGCTCGGCCTGCTCGCCGGCGCGGAGGGCGAACAGGGTCGAGACGGCCGTCCCGGCCCCCAGGAGAAGCAGCACCAGCGCCAGCAGAGCCGCCACCGCCGGGTTGCGCCTCGCCCACCGCCAGGCCCGCTCCAGTCGCCCCACCGGCCGCGCCCGCACCGGCTCGGCCCGCTCGAATCGCGCCAGTTCCTCCGCCACCTCCAGCGCGGTCGCGTAGCGCCGGTCCGGGTCCTTCTGCAGGCACTTCAGGCACACCGTCTCCAGGTCGCGCGCCACCTGGGGGTTCAACTGCCGGGGCGGCACCGGCTCCTGCCCCAGCACCTGCACCAAAGTCTCGGCCGCCGACGCCCCCTTGAACGGCGGCCGGCCTGTGAGCATCTCGTAGAGGATGGCCCCCAGCGCGTACACGTCGGCGAGTGGCCCGATGGCCGCGGTCCTCCCAGCAGCCTGCTCCGGCGCCATGTAGGAAGGCGTCCCCAGCACCGCCCCGGTCGCGGTCCAGGCCGTCCCCCCGTCGAGGCGCTTGGCGAGGCCGAAGTCGGCGACCTTGGGGGCACCCTCGGCGGTGAGGAGGATGTTAGCGGGCTTGAGGTCACGGTGGACGACGCCCTTCTCGTGCGCGGCGTGCATGGCTCGCGCCAGCAGTTGCAGGAGCCCGGCCGCGGCGTGCGGTGGCTGGGGGGTGCCGGCCAGCTTGCGGTCGAGGCCGCCGCCCTCGACGTACTCCATGGCGAAGTACGGCAACCCGCCACACGCGCCGACCTCGTAGATCTGCACGATGTTCGGGTGGTGCAAGCGGGCGATGGCCTCCGCCTCGCCGCGGAAGCGCGCCAGCACATGGGGTTCGGCGTGGCCGGCCGCGAGGACCACCTTGAGGGCGACGGTCCGCCTCAGGGTGAGTTGCTCCGCCTCGTAGACCACACCCATGCCCCCTTGCCCCAGTTTGCGGCGGATCGTGTACCCGGGGACCGCCGGCGCCGCGCCGCCCTCCGGGGAGGGGCCGCTTCCCGCCCCGATCCCGATCCTCTTACCGACTTCCGTCGGGGGCGGTGGAGTTACCAGGGCTCCGTCAGGCAGCGTCTGCCGCACCGGGGGAGACGCGGGCAGGACCTCGGCGCCCCCTTCTCGGGCAGCGGAAACAGGCGGCCCCTGCGCGCGCAAGCCATCGAGGCGGGCCGCGCAGGAGGGACACTCTCGGAGGTGCCTGGCGAAGTACGCGATCTCCAGGGGAAAGGCACGACCCAGGAGGTAATTGTGCAGGTCCTGTGAGTCGGGACACAAGGAGGGTTCGGTCACGGTTTCGCTCCTCAGTCGGCGTCGGCCGGCGCGGCGCTGCCGGCAGGACGGAAGGCATTGTCGTGCGCGGCGCCGACCCTGGGCGCCTCGTGTACCCTGCAGGGAGAATGAATTCGGATTATACTCGGCCGGCGGAGGCTGAACTATCAAAATAGCAACGTTGGGAACGGACAGGGTATGTCCAGGTCCCGTTCTCGATCCCGTGTCTTGCCGAACAGCACACCGGCCGGCAAGATGAGTGTGCGACGTCTCCGCGTCCCCGAAACCGGAGCCCGACACCGGCCGGTCCGGCTACTCACCCGTTCGGGAGGAGGGGGCGAAAGGATGCCGGAATCGGCGGGGCCTCTGGCACGGTGACCCAGCCCAACAAGGAGTCGGAAATGGCAAGGCATTCGCAGCCCGCCGTCATGACCTTGGCGTTCGTCCTGCTCGCAACTCTGCCAGTGGGCAACGCCCGGGGAGGGGAGCCTGCTCAGCCCACCTGGAGCCCGAGGGCGGCGGCGAAATACCTGGACGGGCGGGCCGACTGGTGGCTCAACTGGTCGGGGGCGGCCCGGGGACAGGGAACGGTCTGCCTCTCCTGTCACACGAGCATGCCTTTCGCCCTGGCTCGGCCGTCGTTGCGCCAGCAACTCGGCGAGACGACAGCCGGCGCCGCCGAGAAGAGGCTCATCGACATCCTGAAGAAGCGGGTGCAGAACTGGGGAAAAATCGTCGCCGCCGCCACCCCCGACAGAGATCCTTTCGTCCCGTTTTACCCCAAGAACAGGAAACCGGCCTCTCTCGGGACGGAGTCGGTACTGAACGCTCTCATCCTGGTGAACGACGACGCCCGACGGAGGAAGGGTGTCCTAAGCGAAGTGACCAAGAAAGCGCTGGGCCACCTCTGGGAACAGCAGCAGGAGAACGGGGCGTGGCTCTGGCTCGACTTCGGGCTCAACCCGTGGGAGAAGGACGGGGCTTACTACGGCGCCTCCCTGGCGGCGGTCGCGGTGGGGACGGCCGGCCAGGACTACTACGACCAGGCCGACGTCCGGCCGAAGATCGCCGCCCTGAAGAAGTACCTCAACACCCAGTCCCTGGACCAGCCGCTGCACCACCGCGCGGTGGGCCTCTGGGCCTCGTCCCGGTTGCCGGGCCTGCGGACCGAACCCGGCGCGAAGAAGCTCATCGAGGAGCTCCTGAACGCCCAGGAGGCCGATGGGGGCTGGGGCCTCCCGAAGTTGGGGAAGAAAGCGTCGGGCCTGGGTGGCTGGCGATCGCACGGCGTCTACCCGGAAGGGGTGGCCAGCGACGGCTACGCCACGGGACTGGTTGTCCTGGCGTTGAAACGTGTGGGGGTCGCGGCGGACAACCCCAAGCTCCAGAAGGGCGTGGCCTGGCTTGTCACCAGGCAGAAGGAAGGGGCCTGGCCTGCGAACTACGTCAACAGGCAGCGCGATCCGCAACACGACATCGGGAAGTTCATGCGCGACGCGGCGACGGCGTTCGCCATCCTGGCCCTGACGGAACCGACGGCGCCTGGGCTCGGTAAGGTCAAGCGCGGAAGGGAAAAGTAGCCGTCCACGGAGGGCGAGGTCTCTCACGGCCGCCGGCATCTTGCCGCCTGTCTTGCGGCCAACAACAGAAGCCGTGCGCTGGGGTCGTCGTGACCGGGGACACAAAGTCCACCTCATCTCTTCAGGGCGTGGCGCGGACGCGCCGGCGGCGGTTGTCCTCCTGGTAGGCCAGCCCGAACTGCTCGGTGGGCAGGCCGAGCAAGTCCAGCAGCCAGATGCGGCAGTCGTGCGCCAGCACGCGGAAGATGCCCCCTCGACGAACCGCCTCGCCGAGGTCCGCCGCGCTGTCACAGGGAGCGATCCCGGCCCTTTTCAGTCGGGGGAAGTGAGCCGCCTGCGACGGTGCTCGTGAGCCGAAGATCTGAAGGCCCGCGTCGAATAACGAGAGGAGGAGGTTCGTTTGATGAAAAGGCCCTGTACAAAGAGGACCAGTCGTTCCGGCAGCCCTGGCTGTGGGCCTTGGTGCTCGGCACGTCGGCGGTGGTACTCGGCGCGCTCGGCTTCGCCATCCTCCATGAGCCCCCGCCGGGGGCCTGGCTGATCCTGCCGGTGGCTGTCGCGGTCGTGGTGGGCCTCGGCATCCCCTTGCTGCTCTGGGCGACCCGGCTGTCGGTCCGCGTCGAGCCGGGCCACCTGCGCATACGCTTCTTCCCGTTCCGCCGGCGGGACATCCCGCTGAGCGAGATCGCCCGCTGGGAGGTGCGGACCTACCGCCCCATCCGGGAGTACGGCGGCTGGGGCATCCGCTACTCGCTGACCGGGGCGGGCTGGGCCTACAACGTCAGCGGCAACCGCGGCGTGCAGCTGGGGTTCACCGACGGCGGACGGCTGCTGCTCGGTTCCCAGCACCCCGAGGAACTCGCCGCCGCCCTGGAGCGGGCCAGATCGCAGGCGGCGGACGACGAGCAAGACGCCCGCTGACGGCAGTGCCCGTGGGCGCGGGAGGCTTCCCCGCACGTCCCGTAAACGAGGCGGAGGGGACTCCCAACCTCCCTCTTCCAGGCGACGCCGGCAGCAATCATGGTCCCGCTCGTCTACAGCCCGCGGTACAACGTCACGGCCTGCGGGCTGGAGCGGCTGCATCCGTTCGACGGCCGCAAGTACGGCCGCATCCGCGACTGGCTGATCCGCCAGGGCCTGCGCCAGCTGGCCGACTTCGTCACCCCGCGGCCCTGCACCCGCGCCGACCTGCTCCGCGTCCACACCCCCGAGTACCTGCGCTCCCTGCGCGACCGGCGCGTCCTGGCCCGCATCCTGGAGGTGCCCGTCGTGCGCTACCTGCCGGCCTGCCTCATCGCCTGGCGGGTGCTGCGGCCCATGCGCTGGGCGGTGGGCGGCACCGCTCTGGCGTGCTGCCTGGCCCTGGAGCGGGGCCTGGCGATCAACCTGGGCGGCGGCTTCCACCACGCCAGCGGCGACCGCGGCGGCGGCTTTTGCGCCTACGCCGACGCCCCCCTCGCCCTGCTCGCCCTCAAAGACGAGGGTCGGATCGGCTGCGCGCTGGTAGTGGACACGGACGCGCACCAGGGGGGCGGGACCGCGGACACGATCCAACCCTGGCCGTGGGCGCACATCCTCGACCTGTTCGAGGCCGACCTGTTCCCCTGGCCCGTGGTGGGAACCTACCGCGGCCATCGGCTCGGCTTCTATTTCCTGAGCGGGCCGCTCGAACCCGAGGAGTTCGAGGAGGACTGTGACCCGCTTCCCGCTCGTTAGGCGTTAATTCCCTGGCGTCCGCCACCGGCGTGATTCCGTTCCTTCAGGCGCCGGTGGCGGACGTCACTGCGGCTCGCGTTCACGCTGAACCCGCCGCGGCCCGCCCGTGTCAAGCAGACCTGGAAGAGGTTGTGTGGATTCCCCTCATGCCGGGTCTTGACAGGGAGCGACCGTGCGCGCCGACATGGCGAAGGTGATCGTCGAGCGCCCCCGGCTGCGGGGGTTCGCCTGGAACAAGCCCAAGGGTTACCGGCGCAAATTGCGCCGGCTGGACGGCGAGGGGTCGATGCGCTCCGGATTGTGCAGCGCATCGACGTCGTTACCGGCGCAAATTGCGCCGGCTGGACGGCGAGGGGCCGCCGGTGCGCGAGGGGATGAAGGCGCGCTGGCAGAACCACACGAAGATCCTGAACGAGCACCTCGGGCCACTGCGCCGCTACCTCGACTCCCAGGTCGGCAGGCCGTGGGACAAGGTCTTCTCCGAGATCTGCGCCCACATCAACCGGAACTCGGCGGTCCAGAACCACGTCCGCGACCACGTCGCGGACTACGTCGCCGTCCACGTCGTCCTGATCGACGGCGTCCTGTGCGACGGCGAGGGCGGCCGGGGCTATGGCAAGCCGCTGCACGAGCTGCGCTACCGGCCCTGGTACATCTGCCCGCGCACCGGCCTGCTCCGGCGGGTAAAGGCCCCGCGCAGGAAGCCGCAGCGCCGGCCGCACAAGGAGAGCCCGCCGGGGTACATCCCGGTCGGCGACGGCTTGCAGTGCCGCTTCCTGGCTGGGGCCTGGCACCTCGTCACCCTCAAGCCCCTCCCTGACCCCTTCTACCATTGGGGGCGCTGCCGGGCTGTCGATGTGCTGCTGAACCGCCCGGTCACGGCGATCACGCCGGCCGAGGCGCGGCGGCGCTACGGGGCCGAGGTTTACGCCGTTGCCACACAGCGACTGGCCCGCAAGGAGCTGCGCCAGTACCCCATCCCGGTACGCTGGTGGTGGAAACACCTGGAGAGTACTTAAAGAAGCATCGGGGTAACATCCACAGGAGGGTTGACTCATAGAAGCAGTGAATGAGGCCATTCGTCGCATCCTCGACAAACTGGCCCAGGTCCGTCAGCGCGGGCTAACGTGTTTTGGCTCCGACCACCATCGCTTCCGGTTGAACCGACCGATCAGGGAGGGAGCGGTCCGGCGGTTTGAGCGCCAACATGGCATCCGCTTGCCCGAAGATTACCGGGCCTTCCTCCGTCTGGCGGGCAACGGCGGGGCGGGGCCGTACTACGGGCTGCTCCCCCTGGGGAAATGGAATGACGCCGTGCTCGAAGACCGGCCCGGTTATCTCGCCCGGCCGTCGCCGCTGCGACCGGACATGCCGACCGGGGTCGCATGGGAGCAGGCCCTGGACTGCCCCTGGGAAGACCTCTTCCAGGGCACGCTCGCCCTCGTCCACCAGGGCTGCTCATACTACGCCCTGTTAGTCGTGATGGGGGCGTACCGGGGGCGGGTGGTCTACGTCAACCTGGACTGCTGTGGCTCGCCGTACTTCGTCCACCACCCCGACTTTCTCTCCTGGTACGAGCGCTGGCTCGACGAGTTGCTGTGGGGGTATGACGGCTCCTGGTTCGGCTTCGGCCTCCCCGGCCGCGAACCGGACCTCGTCCGGGTGCTGAGAGAAGACGGCAATGTCGACCTGCGGAGCGAAGCTCTGTCCACCTTGACACGGCTGGCCTCGCTGCGGCCCGAAACGGTGGAGGTGCTGCGGGCGCTCCTCGGCGACGGGTCGGCCGGGGTGCGGTCGCAGGCGTGCTATCTGCTCGGTAAACACGGAGTGGCGGCAGCGTCCGCTGATGTCGCGGCGCGGCTTGAAGACGACGATCCGGCCGTCCGCAAGGCGGCGCTCGACGCGCTGGCGAAGCTGCGCGGGGTGGATTGGGAGACCGCTACCCGGCAGGCGCTGCGGGACGGCAACGAGCCGGTTGTGTTCCGGGCGCTCTGCCTGCTCAAGGACGCCGGCCGGCTGCGTCGTGCCGACGTCGAGCCGCTGTTCCGGTCGCCGGAGGCGCTGGTCCGGCGGAACGCTTTGTGGGCCTCAGATGCGATCCAGGGCGAGACCGTCGAGGTGCCGGACGACCTGCTCCACGACCCCGACGAGCAGGTTCGGAACTACGCCCGCGCGCGGTGGGGGCGGGAGAACCCCGCGCGGGTCGCCGTCCTGTCCGACCTGCTGCGCCGGGAAACGGACGTGGTCTCGATCTCCAGTTTGGTAAGGACGCTGGGGGACAGCGGTGACCGAGCGGCAGTTCCCGTCCTGATCGAGATGACGCGGCACGCCGATGGATTCGTCCGCCAGGATGCCGCCCAGGCGCTGGGGAGGTTGAGGGACCGGCGGGCGATCCCGGCGCTCTCGGCCCTCCTCTCCGACCATACCAAGCCCTACCGTCGCACGGAGAGCGGCTCACTCTCGACCGTCTACACGGTCGCCCAGGTCGCGCGCACCGCCCTGGAGGAAGTGCAGGGGCCGTGATGGGACAGCGTCTGGGGAGTCGGCCCGGGAAGGAGCCCGCCCGGTGTCGGAACCAGACCTATGGTACATCTCGTCCAGAATCGGGTAGGAGTAGACGTCGGGGCACCGGGCTGTAACGGCTCCTCAACAGGCGGGGTGCAATCACTCCCTGCGGGCGAAATCAAGCAGCTTTCTCGTTCTACTGTGTCCGTCATTCCCGTTGGTTAATCCTTTGGGGCGCCAGGAGTTCGCGCGACTTGTAGTGGTAGAAGCGGGCCTCTTCGTTGCGTTGCAAGCGGCGCGTCATGTTCCGACAAATACGCTCCTGCTTGTCGCA
>JBBRPS010000104.1:0-17380 GCA_038227745.1 Gemmatales bacterium
CGCCGAGGACCTGTGCCGCGACTGCCCGGAACTGCTGGAGGCGGTCCGCTGGCACGTGCAAGCCCTGGGGCCGGTGGGTCCGCCGCCCGGCCCGACCCCGATCACCACGGATGAAGCGGTCGGCGCCGCGTCGGAGGCGGGCGCCCCACCCCCCGGCCTCCTCCTGACCCGGTCGCACTACCGCGTCCTGCGGCCGCACGCCCGGGGCGGCCTCGGCGAGGTCATGCTGGCCCACGACGAGGACCTCGACCGCGACGTGGCCCTGAAACTCATCCAGAAACCGCTGGACCGCCACCCCGAGCGGCGCGCGCGGTTCCTGCGCGAGGCCGAGATCACCAGCCGGCTGGAACACCCCGGCGTCGTGCCGGTCTACGGCGTCGGGGAGGACGCCGAGGGCCGGCCGTGCTACGCCATGCGCTTCGTCCAGGGCGAGACGCTCCAGGAGGCGCTGGGCCGCTTTCACGCCGCCGACCGGCCCGGCCGCGACCCGGGCGAGCGCACCCTGGCCCTGCGCGGACTGCTGGGCCGGTTCGTCGGCGTTTGCAACGCCGTGGCCTACGCCCACAGCAAGGGCGTCATCCACCGCGACCTCAAGCCCGCCAACATCATGCTCGGCCCCTACGGCGAGAGCCTGGTCGTGGACTGGGGCCTGGCCCGGCAGCTCGACGCGGGCGGAGCGGGCGACGGGGGGGACGGCGCATCGCCGGAGCGAGCGCCGGCCGGAGGCGGCACCGCGACGGGGTTGGTCCTGGGCACGCCCGCGTACATGAGCCCGGAACAGGCGGAGGGCCGGCGCGGGGCGGTCGGCCCGACGAGCGACATCTACAGTCTGGGCGCCACCCTCTACGCCCTGCTGACGGGGCGCGCCCCGTTCCAGAGGGACAGCCCGGGGGCGCTGCTCGACCGAGTGCGGCGCGGTGACTTTCCCACCCCGCGGCGGGTGAAGCCGGGCACGCCGGCCGCCCTGGAGGCGGTCTGCCTGAAGGCGCTGGCGCTGCGGCCCGCGGGCCGCTACGCCACGGCGCTCGCCCTGGCCGCCGACGTGGAGCACTGGCTGGCCGACGAGCCGCTCTCGGCCTACCGCGACCCGCCCCGTGTCCGGGTCGGCCGCTGGGTGCGGCGGCACCGGACGGCAGTGACCGGCGCGGCGGCCCTGCTGGTCACGGGGGTGGTCGCCCTGGCGGTCGGGTTCGTCCTCGTGACTCAAGAGCAGGCGGAGACGGAGCGGCAGCGGCGGGAGGCGGTCGCGGAGGGGGAACGGGCCGACATCAACGCCCGCGCCGCCAACGACCAGCGCACCCTGGCGCTCGCCAGCGCGCGCGTCGCGGACACCCAGCGCGACCTGGCGCTGACCACCCTTCAGGGGCTGGTCGGCATCATCCAGCAAACGCTGGCGGACAAGCCGGGCACGCAGGCGCTGCGGCGGCAACTGCTCCGCCAGACGCAGCAAGGCCTGGAGCGGGTGGTCCGCAGCGCCGAGACGGCGGCCCGCGTCGATTGGACCACGGCCCAAACCCATTTCGAGCTGGGAAACATCGCCCGGCACCTGGGGGTTCCCGACCAGGCGGGCCGGCACTACGAGGCTGGCCGCAAGGTCGCCCAGGCGATGTCCCGGGCCGACCCGGCCGCCCGCCTCGCCCGGCGGGCCCTGGCGACCGCCCACACGTGCTTCGGCGACCTGCTGGTCGAGCGCGGCGATGGCCGGGCGGCGCGGCAGGAGTACGACCAGGCGGCGGCGCTGAGGCAGGCGCTGGCCGAGGGCCAGCCCCCCGACGCCCCTGAGCAGGCCGCGCTGGCGGACAGCCTTGGCCAGTCCGGCCGCATCAGCACCACGCTGGGGGATTTCCGGAAGGCGCACGCCGCGCTGTCCAGGGCCGTGGCCCTGCGCGAAGCGCTCGCCGGAGCGCACCCCCGGGACGCCCTGATCGCGCGAAACCTCTGTGCGGCTTACAACCACCTCGCCCGGCTGCACGCGACCCGGGGCGACGCGAAAGGGGCCGGCAAGGTGGCGGCCAGCGCCCTGCGGCTCGCCGAACAGGTGCTCCTCGCGGATCCCGAGAGCCTCCAGGCCCGGCGCAACCTGTCCTCCGCCCACGAGTCCCTCGGCGACGCCGCCCGCCTCGGGAGAGATTTCAAGGGCGCCCGGGACGCCTACCGCAAGGCCGTGGACCTGCGCCAGGCCCTGGCCCGGGCCGACCCCGCGCACACCGTCGACCAGGCCAGCCAGGGGATGCCCTACCTCCAGCTGTGTGACATGAGCCTGCTGCTGGGCGATGCCCAGACCGCCGACGAGGCGTCGCGCAAGCTCGTCGAGATCTACGAGGCCGCGCTGCGCGCGGACCCCACCAACACACTCGCCCGGAACAACCTGGCGTTCGCCTACGCCAGGCGCGGCCACGTCAGCCGGCTGCGGGGAGACGCCGCGGCGGCGCGACGGGAGTATGACCGCGCGCTGGCGCTCCGTCAGGCGGTGGTCCAGGCCGAGCCCGCCAGCGGCCGATACCAGCGTGACCTGGGTGACCAGCACCGCAACCTCGGCGACCTGAACATGGAGTCCGGCGACTTCCGGGCGGCCGGCGCGGCTTACCGGAAGGCCCTGGACATCGCCGCGGCCCTGGCGCGTACCGAACCCGGCAACGGCCGCTACCTGGGCGACCTGGTGGTCTACATCGCGAAAGTCGGCGACGCCAGCGTCCACTTGAAGGACTTCAAGGCCGCCGAGGCCTCCTACCGCAAGGCCCTGGAGATCCAGTTGGCGGTAAGCAGGGCCGCTCCCCGCAACGACCGGGCCCGCGAGCACCTGTGGCTCTCGTACTACAAGGCCGCCTCCCTGACGGCCCACCTCGGCCGGCACCAGGAGGCCATCGGTCTGGCCGAGGAGATGTATGCCGTGCTCCCCAACAGCACCAACGTCTGGTACAACATGGCTCGCTGTTATGCCCAGTGTCTGCCGCGCGACCCCGGCAGGGGCCTCACCGCCGTGCAGGAGGTGTACGCCCGCCGGACGGTCAGACTGCTGGAGAGGTGCCGCGCGGCCGGGCGCTTCAGGACCCCGGCGCACGTTGCCAACCTGAAGGAGGACTTCGCGACCCTGGGGGCGCGGCCGGCCTTCCAGGCGCTGGTGCGCGCGCTGGAGGCGGGAGCTCCGAAGGGTGCCCGGTGACCGCCGCCCGCCCCTCGTCTGTCCCTGTCGCAGCCGGCGCGGCCCGATCCCGAGCCGAGCGGCCGACCAGCCGCCCTCTGCCGCTGCGGCGCACGGCAGGCGGGCCCTGACCGCCGGGTCCCCGCTCCGCTCGGTGGGTCGGAGGGGGCCACCCAGGCCCCCGCCGCGAGTCCCCGCGAGGCTACCCACCGACCCCTGTCCGGAAGCCTATCCCCGACGGTTGCGGCCGGGCGAATCCTCCGCTCACGCGGGCCGCACTTTTCATACAATAGCCGGGAGAACGCTCACGGAAGCGTAAACCCCGTACATAAAGGTGCGGCCATGGCCAAACGCAAATACGACCCTGAGAAGCTCAAGCAGGCGGCAGCAGACTGGGACGTCCACCACGCCCTGGTGGCCGGCGTGCGCAGGCTCGTCAAACTCGCCGGCGGTGTGCAGGCGGCGAAGGACGTCATCGACGCGGTCGCCGCGGCGGACGCCCTGGAAGAAGAGACGGAAGAGAAGTAGCCGCTCACGGCGGCATTCTTCTCGGCGCTCGTGTCGTAATGAGGCGTGGTCTTTGGCGCGGGCAGCGCGGCCGCACCTGTCGTCGTCTACGGTGCCTTCCCGCCCTTCTCCTCTGCGACAGCGGCTTGCCCGGGCTGGACGGCTACGGCGTCGCCGTGTGTAAAGCGCGCTGCTGTAGCGCGGGCGGGTCGCCGCGGACCATGTCTTATTGGGCCGAACGAACCCCGTGCAACCGTTTTACTTCATGCCGGCTTCCGCCCGATATGCAGTGCCAGGTCGGGACTCATCCACATGTGCCTTGGCTGGCGCGGTACGAGGCCGGCTTCGGAGTACCAGCCGGCGATTTCCTCCGCTGACCACGTCCCCGCCTCGCTGAACAGGCCGAAGAAAAGGTCCATCAGGCCGCCCATCTGGCGGAGTTGCCCGGACCGGTCCTGGCGTAAAGGCTCCCAAACCGCCACGAGGCCTCCGGGGCGAAGGGCCCGCGCGATGCGCTGCACCAGTTCCCGGTTCGTCGCGGCGTCAAAATGATGCACCACGGCGGACAGGAAGATGAGGTCGTAGGTCTCGGCCCCCAGGTCTTCCGTCAAGGCGTCGCCTTCCCGAAAGACGACACGTTCTCCCATTCCCTCCTTCGCCAGGAGCGGCGCTGCATGCACGATCGCCTGGGGAAGTTCCAGCACCGTCGAACGGAGTTGGGGATACCGACGGCAGATGGCCACGGAAAAGAAGCCGTGCGCGCCGCCGATGTCGAGCATCGCCCGTGCCGTCTTCGGCAAAGGCAGGTGTCGGGCGACCCAATTTGCCGGCAGGGCGATGCCGGAGCGCATGCCGCGCTGGTAAATCCCCCATTCCTCGTCCGTCATGTTCCGGTGAACGGAGAGCGGCTTGCCCGTCTGGACGTACTCTTCACAGTGCTCCCACCACTTCCATTCGAGGTAGTGCAGGAGGATCTGGTCGCGGAACGAATACTTGCCGTCCTTGAGCACCCAGGCACGCAGCGACCGCCGCAGCGCGTAGCGCTCGCCTCGGACGCTCAGGCACCGCGAACCGACCAGGGCATTGAGGAGCTTCTCGGTAGCGCCCGGGTGCGTGTGGCAGCGCTCCGCCACCTCGGCAACCGTCAGTGGGCCGTCCGCCAAGGCCTCAAAGATGTTCAGCTTGGTGGCCGCCATGACGGTCCGGGCGAGCATGATGCCGAACCAACTCTCGAAGATGCCGGGCGGCAGGATCCCGAACCAAAGGGCTAGCCGTTCGGCAAGATTCTCGGGCAGGACGCCAAGTCTTATCGACCACCTCTCTTCTCGCGGGCGATCTCTGCATCGTGTCTTCTTACCGCTCTCGTAACCGAACCGCTTGCGGGCCGCCTCCCTAATCTGCCGTCGCTTGCCGTCCCCCGCGAACTTCCTCAGGATCGCTTCCGCACGACGAGGTTAACGGCGCCTTTGGGCCGCAGGGCTAACGTGGCGTCGAGTTCCACCTCCCGGTCGTCGGCCGGGCGAAGGTGAAAGCGCTGGGCGATGGCGGCCAGGACCAGCGCTCCCTCGGTAAGGGCGAACGTGTTGCCGATGCAGACGCGCGGCCCGCCGCCGAACGGGAAGTACGCGAACTTCGGCCGGTCCGGCGCGCGGCCCGGGAGGAAGCGCTCCGGGCGGAACTGGTCCGGCTCGTCCCAGTAGGCCGGGTGGCGGTGGGTCACCCACTGCGAGGGCATCAGGAGGGCCTTGGCCGGGACCGGGTAGCCCTGGATCTCGTCGGGCCCGAGGGCCTGGCGGGCCAGCGCGGGGGCGGGCGGGTACAGGCGCAGCGTCTCCTCGAAGGCGGCGGTCGCCAGTGGCAGGTGCGGCAGGTCGTCCGCCGTCGGCGTGCGCCCGCCCAGGTGGGCGGACGCCTCGTCGTGCAGGGCCTCCTGCGCGGCCTGGTTCTGGGCGAGGAGGTGCCACGCCCACGACAGGGCCGCCCCCGTCGTCTCGTGGCCCGCGAACAGCAACGTGAAGACTTCGTCCTTGAGCTGCTGGTCCGACATGCCCGTGCCCGACCCCTCGTCCCGCGCGGCCAGGAGCAGGTCGAGCAGGTCGTTGGCGGCCGTCCCGCGGTGGCGGCGCGCCTCGATCAGTTGGAGGACCACGCGGTCCAGGCGGGCCTTGGCGCGGCGGAACGTGCGGTTGCGGCGGGTGGGGACCCAGAGGGGTGCCGTCAGCAGGTTGTTCATCTTGTGGCTGACGAAGGCGGCGATGGCCTCCTGGGCCGCGCCGAGGGCGTCGGCCTCGGCACCGATAGCGGTGCCGAACAGCGTGGCGCCGGCGATCCGCAGGACCAGCCGCATCATCTCCGGGACGATGTCCACGGTCCGCCCGTCGGGCGCGGCCTCCCAGTCATGGACGAGCCGGTCGGCGGCGGCGGTCATGGGGGCGGCAAGGCGGTTGACGGCGCCGCGGAGGAAGGCGGGCTGCGCCAGGCGGCGCTGGCGGAGCCAGAGGTCCCCCTCGCTGACGAACAGGCCGTTGCCGGCCACCAGCTTCACAGGCCCCGTGAGAAACTTCGGTTTGCGATAGTTCTTGTGGTTCTTGACCAGGACGTGCTCGATGGCGGCAGGGTCGGCCAGAAGGCAGACGTCGAAGCCGGGCAGGGTGCGGATGCGGACGTAGTCGCCGTAGGTCCGCCAGGTGTCGCGGTAGAAGTTCAGCGGGTCGCTGCGCATGGCCCGTAAGCAGCCGAACAGCCAGTGACCCCGCGGCCCTGGCCAGCTTTGCCCAGAGCTAACTGGCGCCGGCCGCGGCGCTTCGCCCAAGGTCGTCATGATCACCCCCTTTGCCTGGAATGAATATTCTGTTTCAGGAATCAGGAAGCCTGCTATTGTTTCTTCTCTGATTTCTGACTCTTGAGGCCCAAGTCTTGTGTCAAGAGCTCCTCCGCCTCGTGGTGTAGGAACTGCAAGTCGAGTCGGTGGGCCCAGGTGAGTGGCTCGGTGAGGCTAGCTCCTTCCTTGAGTTTCTCCTGGGCATTCTTTTCCACCCACCGCGTCACTTCCTGAAAAAGTTGCTGGGCTTCCGCGCCGCGCCCCAGGCGGTGGTAGGCCATCGCTAGAACGAGCCTCCGCCAATGGACCCCGAGCTGCCCGGAACCCGAGCGGACGCTCGCTGCCAATTTCTGAACCGCGGCCTCCAGGTCGCCCTTGCGGTAGAGGGCGGCGCCCAGGATACCGATGTACTCCGCATTCTTCGGCTTCCCGGCCACCAGCTTCTCCGCGATCTGGACGGGCCGCGATAAGTCGGCCACGGCGTTCGGGGCCAGCTTGCAGGTGATGACGACCCAGTGGTTCTTCGTTTGGCCGAACCGCTCCAGTAACTTTTCGCAAAGGGAGCGATATTCGTTTGGGCGATGGGCCCGCAAGTGCAACACGGCCAGCGGATACCAGACTCCCAGCACGTCGCCAGATCCGAGCTCGATCGCTTTCGCGAAATCGGCGGCGGCCTTGTCCCATTCGCTCAGCGTGGCGTAGAAGTTGCCCCGCATCTTCAAGGCCTGGGACCTCTCGGCCCCCGCCAGCTTTTCCAAAATCGCGGCGGCGTCGTCATAAACCTGCTGCGCTTCCTGAACGCGGCCGGCCTCTGCCAGGAACTGTGCGAGGTGGTGGCGGCGATGGACGGCGGTCTGCCTATAGCCGGGGAGCGTGGGAAAGTCGTTTACCAGTTTGTCGAACAGCTCAACCGTCCGGCGATACGCTTGCTCCGCTGCCGTGGATCGTTTGAGCTTTTTCAACAGCAAGGCGTGTTGAAAGTGGACATCGGCCTGACACCACCGATAGTGGGGGCCGGCCGGAAAGTCAGCGGCCAACTGGTCGAGGATGGGAACCGCCCGCCGACAGATCTCTTCGGCCTCCGCCGGTCGGCCGTTTGCTTCCACTATTTTGGCCAGCTGCTGAAGCGTACCGCTCAGATCGATTGGCATCCACCTCAGGGAAGGCGACTTCGCCACGGCCTTTTCAAAGAACCGGACGCCTTGTCGGTAGGCATCTTCCGCTTCCGAAAAGCGGCGTTGCTTCGCCAGTAAGGCGCCCAGGTTCTGGTAGGTCTGCGCTCGGTGCCAAACGCTGTTCCCATCTTCGAGCAGGGCCAGATTTTGACGGAGAATCTTGGCGGCCTCTTCAGGTTTGGTTCCGGCAATCGCGCCAGCCAGCTGGTTTCTGGCGTCGGCAAGATAATCTCGATAAGTGGGGACTTCCGGCAACTTCTTCACCAGGTCCTCCGCGACTGCGACCGCCCGTCGGAGGGCTTTCTCCTGCTCCTCCTTCTTTCCCTGGTTGTTGAGAACCCAGGAGAAGCCAATGTGGTAAAAGATCAGTTCGCTTCGGATGCTGGGTTCAAGCGGAGACTCGGCATTCAACTCGTCGATCATGGCGAAGGCATAACGGTAGGCATCCTCGGCCCGGCGATAATCCCCGAGTTGGTAATGCAGGCTTCCCATACGTCGGTACGCGAGAGCCGTCTCGCGGCGAATGGCAGGGTTGTCACCATTCTTTAGAAGGAACTTATTGTAGAACTTTAGCGCGTCTTGCAGAAGCTCCCGGCGGATTGGCTCCATCTGCGGCGCGTAGACCAGACGCTCTTCGGCCACTCGTGTCAACATCTGGTCCACGGCCGCGAGGGCATCTTTGAGGTTTTCCACAGCCGCTTGCTGGGCCTCCTTGGCCAACCCTTCCTTCGTCTTGGCGTCCTGCTCGCTCGCCTTGGCGGCCGCCAGGGCATTGGCTTTTTCTCCTGCTTCCCGGGTGATCCGCACATTGCTGACAACCATGATGACCGCCACCAGGACCAGCAACACCGCCGCTGACACCGTTGCTGACCAGACGACGGGCTGGTGCCGCCGCCCCCACTTCCGCGCCCGCTGTAGGCGCGACGGCCGCTTGGCCCGGATCGGCTCGTCCTTCAGGAACCGCTCTAGGTCGTCGGCGAGTTCCTGGGCCGTGGCATAGCGGTCGGCCGGGTTCTTCTCCATCGCCTTGAGGACGATGGTTTCCAGCTCCGGCGGAATCGCCTTGTTTACGCGCCGCGGCGCTTTCGGTTCCTCAAACGCGATCTGGCGCAGCAGCTCTTGCCGGTCGCGGCCGTTAAACACGGGTTCGAGCGTCAGCAGCTCGTAGAGCGTCGCGCCCAGGGAATAGATGTCGGTGCGGTGGTCGATCGTCACGCGCTGGGCCAGGGCCTGCTCAGGGCTCATGTAGCGGAGCGTGCCGACCAGGTCGCCGGTCATCGTCAGCCCGGCCTGGCTCTGGCAGTGGGCCAGGCCGAAGTCGGTGACCCATAGGTTGCCTTTGCCGTCCACCATCAGGTTCGCGGGCTTGATGTCCCGGTGCACGACGCCTTCGCCGTGCGCGTGTTCCAGTGCCTGGGCCGCTGCGACGCCCAGATTGGCCGCCGTGCGGAAGAAGGCCGGATTCCTCGTCGAATGTTCGGTCGAAACGGCGGCCACAGCCAGGATCGCGGTGTCGGCGCTCGCTGCCTGAGGCCCGATTCCTGGCGGGATGTACGGACCGGTCGGCTGCGGGTCGGCCGAGCGGCGTTTGCCCGGTGCCCAGCGCCCGGAGGCCAACTCGCCGGCCAAGCTTCCGGTGGCCCCGCCTGAACCGGCTTCGTCCGTTTTCTCCAGCCCCGCGAGGCGGCGCAGGTTCCAGATCAGGGCGGCCAGGGTTTGGCCTTCGATGAACTGCATGGCGTAGTAGTGGACGCCGCGATCGCAGCCCACCCCGTGAACCGGCACGATGCTCGCGTGGTGCAGGTGTGCCGCCGCCTGCGCCTCGTTCTTGAAACGCTGGAGTTGCCTGGCGTCCAGCGCCGACGCAAAGGGCAGCACCTTCACCGCCACCCGGCGGCCGAGGGAGATTTGCACGGCCTCGTAGACGACCCCCATGCCGCCGCGGCCCACCTCGCGTACGAGGCGATAATCGCCCAGCGGCCCCTCCGGCCGGATTGCCTCGGAAGAGGCCGCGGCCGACACGGAACGGTCCGGGGCAGATCCGCGCAGCAACCCCAACGCCGGCAGCATCTGCCCAAGAACGGTGGCCAGTTGCGGATAACGCCGGGCATACTCGTCGGCCTCGGGCCGTTCGCCGCGGTCCAGCCGCTCGAGGAACTCATCGACGATCGCGCCCATCAGGGCTTCCACCGCGGTGTCTCCGAGCTTGAGGGGTTCGTTCATAGCTGGGCCTCCGTCATGCCGCCTTCAAACAGAATCCGGTGCAGCCGCAGCATCGCCCGGCCGTGCCGTTTACTCACCGTCCCGGGGTCCATCCCCAGAAGGCATCCCACTTCCTGGTTCGACAGCCCCTCGAAGTGCCGCATCAGGATAACTTCCCGGTCGGCCTCCGGCAACTGCGCCACGGCCTCCCGCAGCCGCCGTACCAACTGCCGGCGGTCGAGCACCTGACTGGGGGTTGAACCGGCGGCCACCAACTGCTGGGCCAACTGGAGTGAAGACCGCTCCGGGAGAGACACCTCTCTCCCCGCGGCGCGCCGCGCTGTCCCGAGGTGGTGGCGCCGGGCCTTCAAGGTGTGGTCATAGGCGATTTGCCGGAGCCACAGGCGGAAAGGCATCGGCTGTTGCTCCAAGTAAGTACTCAGTCGGCGAAATGCCTCCAGGTTTATCTCCTGAACGACGTCCGAGGGGTCCACGCGGGATCGGAGTTTGGGGTCGAGGCGCAGCTCGACCGTCTTCCGCAAGTAAGCCCGGTGACTGGTGAAAAGCTGCTCGAAGGCCTCAGGGTCGCCGGCCTGGGCCTGCTGGAGCAGGCTTTGCGTCTCCGCGGAGTCGGGTCGCACGTCGGCCATCAGGAACTGTCCTCCTACTCTACTAACTCCGGAACGGCGCAAAAATCGACAGGCGGAAGGGCCGAAAAGGAAAGCAGTTCCTTCCGGAAGGGGCACCTGTCAGTCTATCTGCTTGCTCTCGGGCGGTCCAACAATGACTTGGCGTACAGGTAAAGTCCTCGAGGACATGAAGGCTTGCTCTCTGCCCACACGACGTGTGGGCCAGCCGTTGCGCAGGGCGACCAAGCGGCGAGGGGAGAGCACCGGACCACGCGCCGGGTGCCTAACCTATTCGAGTCATGCCACGGAGTTCCGGCGCCGCCCCGCAAGGGCGCGACCCCGGGTTCGCGAAGAAGGCGTCGCGCTGCCGGGGATTTCCCGCCCCGAGCCGCCCCCGTACAACGAACTCCACGGGCCGGCCGAGGGCCTCGACCCAGGCGTACCCGAAGAGCTTCTCCGCCTGCGAGTTGGTGAGAAGGATGCGCCCCGACTCATCGACGATCACGATGGCGTCCGGGGCGGACTCGAGGAACCCGCGGAACTTCTCCTCGCTCCGCCACAGCGCATCGTTCGCCGCGGTCAACTCCGCCGTCCGCTCGCGGACCCGCTCCTCCAGTTCGTTCCGGGTCCGGCTCACCCGCTCGCCCGAGGCTCGCGGCTAAACGGCTACAGATTTCTGCCGCCGTGTGCTAGGAATGCAGGTTTCGTGCAGAATAGAGTGCAGAACCGCCAGATTGGAGCGTAAGTCATGAACACGAAAACAGAGGTGGCAGTTTTGGGTGGTGGTTGCTTTTGGTGCCTGGAGGCGGTCTTCGAGCAGGTGCGCGGCGTGGACAAGGTCGAGTCGGGCTATGCCGGCGGGGCCGCCGCGAACCCCACCTACCGCCAGGTCTGTTCCGGCAGCACCGGCCACGCCGAGGTCGTGCAGGTGACCTTCGACCCGGCCGTGATCTCGTACCGCGAGATCCTGGACATCTTTTTCGCCACGCACGACCCGACGACGCTGAACCGCCAGGGGGCGGACGTCGGCACGCAGTACCGCTCGGTGATCTTCTACCACTCGTCGGAGCAGAAGCGCACCGCCGAGGAGCGCGTCGCGGAGCTGAACGCCGCCGACCTCTGGGACAAACCGATCGTGACCGAGATCGCGCCCGCGCCGCCGTTCTACAAGGCGGAGGAGTACCACCAGGGCTATTACCGGCAGAACCCGGGGCAGGGCTACTGCCAGGCGGTGGTGGCGCCGAAGGTGGCGAAGTTCCGCAAGCAGTTCACCGCGGCGCTGCGGGAGTGACAGGGTGGTGCCACGGGCTTCGACGCGGCCGGATGCCGTCAGGAACCGGCGACGGGGAGACCGCTCGCTGGGAGAGCCTGGGGAGGGCCGGTCGTCACGCCGCTGACGATCGCCTGCAGCACCGCGAGGATGCCCCCCACGTTGTCGATGTACAGCCGCCCGCCGTCGATAAGGACGGTCGCCCCGTCGAGGCGCAGGAACTGCCACACCTCGCCAGTGGTGACACACCCGAAGACCGGCCGCGGCGGCTCCGCGTGGCGCTCGTTGAACAGCCGCGCCCCCACCATCTGCGCCACGCACTGTCCCAACCCCGCCTCCACGTCCCCCTTCTTCGCCTCCAGCACCGTGATCAGGGGGGCGCGCAGGCGCGGCAGCGGGGGAGTCAGTGCGAGGATGTAGTCGCACTCCCCCGTTAGCCCCTGCGCCGGATCGACGTCGAGGCGCTGGCCGGAGTAGATCGCGAGGACCGTGGGGGCGAACTCGCGGGCGGCGAGCAGGATGGGGACGACGAGGAACTCGGAGCGGGCCTTTTCGCTGACGAGCGCTGCAACCTGGTGGCCACGGTCGAGCAGGTCTCGAAGCCAGGCGGGGACAGGGAGCGCGGTGAGGCCGGAGAACAGGTCGCCGGGCTGGGCGGTGAGGCCGAAGGACGTTTCGGCGGATTCCAGGGTGAAGTCCGTGTAAGCCATGACCTGGCGCAGCCTCTCCTCATGCGGATGGCGGGGATGGCGAGCCGCGCGACGGCAGATAAGACCACTTCATACCCGGACCGGCCCGTAGCGTGCAAGGAGCCGATCCCGGATTCCGATCGGAGGGAACCGCGTTTCGTTCTCCTGGCGGACCTGGGCGGCCTGCTCGCGGCGCCGTTGGAGATAGGCATCGACGTCCGCCTGGTGCCGCAGGTAGTAGCCGATGGCCGTGTACACGTCGGCCAGCGACAGCGAGGGATACTGATCCGCGATGGTTTCCGCCGTCGCCCCCTGCCGGAAGGCGGCGACAAGCGTGTCAAGGGTAACACGTGTGCCGGCGATGCGCACGACCCCGTCGGCATCCGCGCTGAGCGGCATCGGTTCTGCGGTAACAGTCAGCGACATAAGTAGACCTCTTGAGACCAGATATCGGGGTGGAAGGCGATTCGCAGGCTCATTTCCGCATCCGTGCCAGCGCCTCGGCCTTGACCTGCTCCCAGGGGACCACGTTCCGCGGGTTGGCCTGGTGCGCCGCCAGGCGGCGCTCCAGTTCCTGCTGCTGGGTCTCGGTGAGGGGCAGTTGCTCGACTTCGGCGGCGATGCTGTCCCAAATCTCCTCTACCAGCGCGATCCGCTCCTCAACACTGAGGCGATCAATCCCGAGAGCCTGGAGAGTCGGTGACATCGAACCACCTCGTATGTAGGGGCTTGTGATTACAAATAACCTCGCGGTCACGTACCTGCCTCACCAACATACCCGATTACCTCTCCAGCGCCCATGCTTTGCGCAGTGGCACCTGTGCGCATGCTCTCAGTGATCGGCAAGCTGGGCCTTGCGTCCTGCTCCTCACCGCGCCGCCGGCTCCGGCTGCCGCTCCGCCGCCGTCACCCACTCGCGCAACTCCTTGTAATTCGTCTTGCCCGTCCCCAGCACCGGGATCGCCTTCACGCGCCGCACCTCGTCCAGCCGCATCACGCCGCGGAAGCCCTCCTCCCACAACAAATCGTTCGCCTCATCCAAACGGATCGCCTCCGTCGTGAACAGCACGATCTTCCGCCCCCCCGGCGTCTCTACGCCCTCCACCGCAACGCGCACGCCGCCCTCCTCTGTCGACGGGTAACGCTTCGCGAACGGCTCCTCCAGCGCCGGCAGTGAGATCATCTCGCCGCCCGCCTTCAAAAAGCGCTTCAAACGCCCGCCAAAGTGGATGTAACCCTCCGCGTCGATCGAGGCCAGATCGCCCGTCACGTACCAGCGCTTGCCGTTGCGCTCCTGGAACGGCGACGGCACGTCCGCCCCCAAATACCCCGGGAACACCGTCGGCCCACTCACCAGCAGCATCCCCATCTTCTCCCGCGGCAACTCGTCGCCCGTCTCCAGGTCCACCACGCTCACCGCCACGCCCGGCAGCGGCTTGCCCAGCGTCCCCGGCCGGTTCGCCTCCGGCGGGTTCGCCGACACCACCGGCGAGCACTCCGTGATGCCGTAGCCCTCCAGCAACTTCGCCGCCGGGGCCGCCCGCGCCACACGCTCGAACAGTGCTTCCGGCGTTTTCTCCGCCCCCGCGACCATCATCCGCACCGACGCCAGCTGCCCCGGCTCGGCCCGCTCCACGATGTGGCTGATGAAGGTCGGCGTCGCCGCCAGCAGCGTCGGCTTGTAGGCCACGATCTTGCGCACCAGGCCGCCCGCGTCCGTCGGGTCGGGGTGGTGGACCACGCGGATGCCGCTCAGCAGCGGCAGCAACGTCGTCACCGACAGGCCGAAACTGTGGAACAGCGGCAGGAACCCCAGCACGCAGTCGCCGTGCGTCAGGTGGAAGACCGCCAGGCCCATGCGCTGGTTGCTCAGCAGGTTGCGGTGCGTCAGCGGCACCGCCTTCGGCGCCCGCTCCGAGCCGCTCGTGAACAGCACCACCGCCGGCTGGTCGGTATCGCTCCGCGGCACCCGCGCACGCACCGAGCCGGGAAACAGCTTGACCGACAGCAGCGTCCGCAGCTTTTCCCAGGCGCCCACGCCCTGGCGGATCTGTTCGAGGTAGAGGTACTCCGTACACTTGACCTCAATGCCGGTGCGATCGATGAACGCCTTCGACGTGACGATGTGCGTCAGGCCCATCAGTCGGGCCGCATGCTCCAGGTTCGCCGGGCCGGTCGTCCAGTTGAGGATCACCGGCAGCTTGCCCGCCAGGCACAGGCCCAGCAGGGCCAGGTCGCCCGCCACCGACGCCGGCATCATCAGCCCCACGTTGGCGGCCGGCACCTTGCGGAAGCGCCGCGCCATGATGAGCGCCCCGACCAGCAGCCGTTCGTACGTCAGCACGCCAGCCAGATCGTCGGCCGCCGCCACGTCCTTGCGCGAGGCCAGGGCGCGGGTGACGAACGCCTCGCCGACCGTGTCGCCCACGATGGCCGGCGCCGCCGCGTCGGTGGGGTGCGCGAACCACTCCGGCGGCGCGGGCTTCGCCTCCGCCCGCTCCACCAGCCCCTCGGCGAGCGCCCAGAGCTGGCCGACCGTGGCCGGCACCTCGTCGCCGGCGAAGCCAAAGCGCTGCTCGACGTTCAGCGTCACTTCCATACGGTCGAGGCTGTCCATGCCCAGCTGGTCCAGCGTCGTCTGCGGCTGCCGCTCCTCCTCTCGAAGCGGCCGGCGCAGTTTGTCCGACAGGATCTTGGCGATGGCCTCCTTCGTCTGCGGCTTGACCCGATCGAGGTCGGCTCCCTCCAGGCTCGACCCCTTGGGGAACTCGGCGGTGCGCGGACCGAACAGAAAGTGGTAGGGGACATAGGTCGGCTCCGCCGGGCCCTCGGCGTTGTACCACGCTTCGAGCCAGGGGTTGAGCTTGTCGCGCGTGATCTCCGGCAGCTCGTCACGGCGGACGCGGCGCAGGGTGATGTCCAGGCGGCGGCGCGGCATCAGCACGAGCAGGTTCGCGAACAGCCAGCCGACGCCGGCGAGCAGACGGCCGCCGAGGTCGGGGCTCTTGCGGAGCATGGCCTGGCCGAACGAGCTGCCCCACAGGCCGCGGGTGCGGACTAGCAGGACTTGCACGTCGGGGACCTGCTGCAGGATGTCGCTGACGGCGCGGGCGCTGCCGAGCCGCTCGACGCCGCCGTTGTGCTGGATGTGGCCGGCCGGCCAGAGCAGGATGCTCTCGCCGCGGCGCAGGGCCAGAACGGTATTGGCCAGGGCTTGCTCGGTGCGGGCGCGGGCCTCCTTGCTGGCGACGGCGAGGTTGGGGATCGGGATGGCGTTGATGAACTTCATCATCGCCCGGAAGCCGCGGCCCGGTTCGGCCCCCTCGAACATCATCGGCCGCGGCTTCAGTTGGGAGTAGAAGGTGCTGAGCAGGATCACCGGGTCCACGAGGGCCGGGTGATTAGGAAGGATGAGCACGGGGCCTTTCAGGCCGCGCAGCTGTTCCCGGCCGTGGATGCGGATGCGGTAGCGCAGCGAGAGGAACAGTCTGCCAAGAATCATGGCGACGTAGCGCAGTGGCCGGAGCATGGACGTGTTCCTTCGGGGTTGTCTGGGGGAGTCCGAAAACCAACCGGAACGGGCCGGCGCCCGGCAACGGCGGCGCCGGGAGCGGGATGAGAGACACTGTACAGGGAAGCCGACGGCGCTGCCACTCTCTTTGCCGTGGGTCAGGACTCCGATCCTGACATGTGGCTTGTCAGGATCGGAGTCCTGACCCACGGGGTGCAACCTGTCGGCTTGAGAAAAAAAGAGGGCCACCCGCCGGGGGAAGCGGGTGGCCAGGGGTTTGGGGGTAGGCTTGGGGGTAGGCCGTTGACGGGGGAAGTGAGGCCAGGCACTCGCAGGTTCGACCGATCCGGGGCCGTCGAGGGTCGGGAGGGGGGAACCTCCGGCGACGGCCCGGCTCATTTCGCGGTCGGGGGAAACCGCGGCGGCCGTCGGGGAAACGGTCCGCTGCGAACCCGAGCACCTGACCGACACTTCCGCGTGCTCGGTAGGTCGCTTCCCTTCTAATGCAACGGTCGTGCCAGAGAACGACAGAGTTTCGTTCTCGCCCGCAAGTCACCGACTGCTCACGACTTGGGACGGACGGGCGACGGCCGTTCTTTCCGTCGGCGCCCGCGTCTTCCCTGCAATTCCTGCAATTCCTGCAATCGATGTAAGAATTACTCGCCCCCGCTCACTCATAACGCCGTCCGCGGGTCGTGCTGCTGGCGCCACGTGTCGAACAGCAGCACGTCCATGCGCAGGTCGTTCGCGTTCTGGAACTCTGGGTTGACCTCGCTCACGATCAGCCCGTCGAACTGGATCTCGGCGAGGTACGACAGGACCTCAAAGACCAGCGCGCGCGCGCAGTACATCGGTCGGTGTTCGTCGTAGCCGGGGACGTAGCCCGGCAGATGGACGTGCCGCAGTTTGCCGGCGAAGCGCGTGACGAGGCCGCGCACCTCCTCCAGCAGGCGGACGAACGGCGCGTCGTGCAGGGTGTATTTCCAGACGTGCTCCACGTCGAGTGCCAGCCCTGGGCTGTTCTCCGCCCAGCGCGTGAGGCGCTCCGGGTCGAGCTTGTGGTTCTCGACCGCCAGTCGCATTTCCGGGGCCAGCCGCAGCAGGGCCTCGCCGTGGCGGTCGAGCATCGGCTGGTGGATGACCATGCTGCGGCAGCCGAGCGCCCGGTAGAGGGCGACGGCCTCCTCCAGCGTGCGGTCCGGTTGCTCCAGGCGGTTGGGGAAGTGCAGGGCGTACTCGAACGGATAGTGCCGGGCCAGCGCCGCGATGGCTTCCCAGTCCGCCAGGACCGCCGCGTCCAGCCAGATTTCGGCGCAGCGGAAGCCGGCGCAGTGGGCCAGCTCGAACGCGGGCTGACGCGGGGCGAACTTGGTGGCCAGTTTGAGCATGAGGTCCTCCGGGAACCCGTTTAGCCGCGAGCGGTGAGCCAGATCC
>JBBRPS010000105.1:0-17368 GCA_038227745.1 Gemmatales bacterium
ACGTGACCATCCCGCTGCGCAGCAGTAACACCGCCGAGGGCACCGTCTCCGTCTTCAGCCTGACGTTCACGGCGGCGAACTGGAACATCGCGCAGACGGTGACGGTGACCGGCGTCGATGACTTCGTGGCGGATGGTGACCGGCCCTACACCATCGTCACGGCGCCGGCCGCCAGCGCCCACTCCAACTACAACGGCCGCGACGCCGCCGATGTGGGCGTCGTGAACAAGGACGACGACGTGGCGGGCATCACCGTGACGCCGACCTCGGGGCTGGTGACCACGGAGGCGGGGGGCACGGCCACCTTCACCGTCCGCCTCACCAGTCAGCCCACGGCGAACGTCACCATCCCGCTGAGCAGCAGCAACACCGCCGAGGGGACGGTTTCGACCTCCAACCTGACCTTCACGGCGGCGAACTGGAACATCGCGCAGACGGTCACCGTCACCGGCGTGGACGATCGGGTCGCCCACGGCGATCAGCCCTACACCGTCGTGGCCGCTCCGGCCGTGAGCACCGACACCAACTACGCCGGCCTGCGGGCAAGCCCGGTGGCGATCGCGAACCTCGAGAACGACCGGGCGGGCATCCGCGTCATCCCGGCCTCCGGTCTGGTCACCACCGACAAGGGCGGCACCGCCACTTTCACGGTCAGCCTGACCAGCCAGCCCACCGCGCCCGTCACCCTCACCCTCGCCAGCTCCGACCCAACCGCGGGGACGGTATCCACCGCGGCGCTGACGTTCACCGCCGCCGACTGGGACGTGCCGCGCACCGTTACCGTCACGGGCGCCAATAACTTCGTGGCCGGCGGCGACCGCTCCTACGCGGTCCTCCTCACGGCCTCGGGCGGCGATGCGGTCTACGGCGCCCTGCCGCCCGCCCGCGTCGCCCTCACGGACCGCAACAGCAACACGGCCGGCGTTACCGTCACCCGAACCGCGCTGGTGACCACGGGCGTAAACCCGACCGCGGAGTTTGCCGTGGCGCTGACCAGCCGGCCCACCGCCGCCGTTACCATCCCCTTGATCAACGGCGCTCCCGAGGAAGGAGCCCTGTCCGTGACGGCGCTGACGTTCACGCCTGCCGACTGGAACCTCCCCCAGACGGTGAAGGTCACCTGGCTGCCGAACTCCAGTTCCGTCGGCGACGTGAGCTACACGATCTCCCTCGCCCCCGCGATCAGCGCCGACGCGAGGTACGGCAACTTGAAGGGCGCCGAGGTGGCCGTCACCCGGGCGCAGGACCCGGTTGTCCCGGAAGCACCGGCGCCCCAGCCCGTTTCGAGCGTCCCGGCGAGCCCTCCCGCCTTGACCCCTGCTGCGGCAGTCGCCCCGCCGAGCGCCGCCCCATCCGCAGGCCCCGGGCAAACCTTCCTGACACTCGTCAACGAGTTCCTGGCGCGGCAGAACGCCCGCCCGGGCACGGGTGCCGACGAGCCACCCGGGGCGACGGGGAAGTCCACCCGGGCGCATTCGGCCGACGGGTTCGATGCGCTGCTGCTCGACGTCAGCTTCGTCCGGCTCTCGGCTCCCTCGGTGCCGGCCGTCGAGGAGGCACCTCCCGGCGACTCGGGCGGCAAGCCCGCGGCGGGAAAAGTCATCGACGTCTTCCCGGCGCGGACCGCCGTGCTGACGCGGTTTGTAGTTTCCCAGGCACAGCCCGAGATGCCCCCCGACCTCGCGCCGCCGCCGCCGTCGCCCGGCGTGTCGGCAACCGAGACCGTGGCGGCTGCGGTCACCGGCCGCTCGGCCGCTCCCGTGGTCCCGCTGCTCTGGGACGAGTTGGATCGCCTGGAGAGCCTGATCGATGCCGACGCGCGGGCGCCGGTCGCGGAGGCGGCCTTCGCGACGGCGGTCACCGTATCGGTCGGCTACGTCGCCCTCAACGTCCGCAACCTGTACCTCCTCGCCACGCTGCTCCTGTCCACGCCGCTGTGGCGGCAGCTTGACGCCGAGGCCGTCCTCGACTCCTGGAACGGGGGCGGCAAGGGCAGGGCGCCCGCCGGGTGGGAGGACGACGAACATGAACTGTGTCCCATCCTGGGCGAGTGACGCGGAGAGCGGTTGTCAGCGGAGACAGGAAGGATCAGTGATGAAGGATGAAGGATGAAGGATGAAGGATGAAGGATGAAGGATGAATAAAAGAGAATCTGTTTTTCATTCATCCTTCATCCTTCAACATCAGGAAGCGGTCTATCCCGTGCAGCGCCTGTCCCCCCCCAGCCGCGTGAGCCTCGCCTTCGTGTGCCTGACGGCCGCCATCCTCGCCATCGCCGCCGTCGCCGGCCTCGTGCCGGACCGCAACGGCGCCATCCTCGATGGCCGCAAGGCCCTGTGCGAACAGATGGCCGTCCACGCCTCCCTCGCCGCCCAGCGCGGCGACCTGGCCGCCGTCCGCGCCAGCGCCCTGGCGGCCGTCCGCCGCAACCCCGACATCGTCTCGGCCGGCGTCCGCGCCGCCGACGGCCGGCTCCTCACCGAGGCGGGCGACCACCGCCTCCACTGGGCCCCCGCCGTGGGCGGCGGCGCCACCCAGATGCGCGTCCCGATCGCCCTGCAGGGCCAGCTGTGGGGGCACCTCGAGCTCCGCTTCCGGCCGCTGGACGGCGGCGCCTGGGCGCCCCTGCACAACCCCGCCCTGCTCCTGCTCGCCTTCGTCGCCGTGACCGGCTTCGTCGCTTACTCCGTCTACCTCCGTGTCCTGTTCCGCAAGCTGGGACTGGCGCAGTCCAGCGTCGTCCCGCGCCGCGTCCGCACCACGCTGAACACGCTCGCCGAGGGCGTGGTGATCCTCGACAAGCACCACCGCATCGCCCTGGCGAACGAGGCCTTCGCCCGACTCGTGGGCCTACCCGCCGCCGACCTGCCGGGCCGCGACGTGTCCGAGTTCTCCTGGACGGGGCCGCGGGTACACGGCGGCGACGCGGGCCTCCCCTGGGAGCGCGCCCTGGGGGAGGGCGCGGCGCAGACGGGCACCATCCTGGGCCTGCTCCAGGACCGGCAGGCGCATACGCTGTCGGTCAACTCCACGCCCATCGTCGGCGAGGACGGTACGCCGCGCGGCGCCTTCGCCACCTTCGACAACCTGACGACGATCGAGCGGAAGAACGCCCACCTGCGCAAGCTCCTGCAGAAGCTCAAGGTCTCCCGCGCCGAGGTGCGCCGCCAGAACCAGGAGCTCAAGGTGCTCGCGACGCGCGACCCGCTGACCGGCTGCCTCAACCGCCGCGCCTTCTTCGGCGAGTTCGAGACGCACTGGTCGGCGTCCGCGCGCCACGCGCTGCCGCTGGGCTGCATCATGGTGGACATCGACCACTTCAAAGGCATCAACGACACCCACGGTCACGGCGTCGGCGACCAGGTGCTGCAGCATATCGCCGCCACCCTGCGCTCGCTGGTGCGGAAAACCGACCTCGTCTGCCGCTACGGGGGCGAGGAGTTCTGCATCCTCCTGCCGCACACCGACCTGGCCGACTCGGCGCTGGCGGCCGAGCGCTACCGCGCCGGCATCGAGGCGAGCCGGTGCGGTGCCATCGCCGTGACGACGAGCGTCGGCGTGTCGGCGCTCAACCTGGGCGCCCACGAGCCGCGCGAGCTGCTCGACCAGGCGGATAAGTCGCTGTACGCGGCCAAGCGGGGCGGGCGCAACCGCGTGGTGCGCTGGGACGAGATCCTCGACAAGCCGGAGCTGGCCAGGGCCGAGCCGCGCCAGAGTGCCCCCCCTGGGCCGCCCTGCGACGTGGCCATCCCGTTCCACGCGGTGACGGCGCTGCTGTCGGCGCTGGCCTACCGCCACGCCGACACCGCCGAGCACAGCCGCCGCGTCGCCGACCTGTGCGTCGCCACCGCGTCCGGTCTGATGACCCAGAGCGAGTGCTACATCCTGGAGGTGGCGGCCACGCTGCACGACATCGGCAAGCTCGGCGTGCCCGACGCGGTGCTGCTCAAGCCTGGCCCGCTCACTGCCGACGAGTGGAAGGTGATCCGCACCCACGAGGGGATCGGCGACGAGATCCTCGCCGCCGCGTTCACCAGTGATGAACTGAGCGAGATCGTCCGCAGCCACCACTGCTGGTACGGCGGCAGCCCGCACGACCCTGACCTGCCGCACGGCAAGGACATCCCGCTGGGGGCGCGCATCCTGATGATCGCCGATGCCTACGACGCCATCGTCTCGGACCGCGTCTACCGCAAGGGTCGCAGCCGTCTGGAGGCGTTCGCGGAGCTGCGCCGCTGCGCCGGCGTGCAGTTCGACCCCGACCTGGTGGAGCGCTTCGTCGAGGCGGTGCTGGCGCGCGACGAGACCCGCGCCCCGACCGCGGTCCCGTTCTCCAAGCAGACGGCGCTCAAGATCGGCGTGCAGATCGAGAAGCTGGCGAGTGCCCTGGACGCCGAGGACCACCGCGGCCTGGCGACGATGGCCGGCTACCTGAGTGCGACGGCGCGGGCGCACGGCCTGGCCCCGATCGCCGAGACCGCCGCACGCCTGGAGCGCTCCGCCGGCTCCAACCCCAACCGCGTCGAGGTGACGCAGTTGACCGTCGATCTGCTCGACCTGTGCCGGGCGACCTACCGCTGCTATCTCCCCGGGGTTGCCGAAGACATCTCCGCGTGAGGGGGGAAAGTCCACGGGTCGCTCGGGGCGGGGTTGGCCGAACCGTGTCTCCGAGCCGCGCGGTTTTACGGCCGGCCGAGGCGCTTCAGGAGGCCCCTGGACGCCGCGTGGCCCTGGGCCGCCGCCTTGCGATACCACTTCAGCGCCTCGGCCTCGTCCTCCGGCACGCCTTGCCCGCGGAGGTAGCGGTTCCCCAGAGACATCTGCGCCAGCGCCAGCCCCTGCTCGGCCGCCTTGCGGAACCAGCCCACGGCCGCCGCGACGTCTGCCGCCACGCCGATGCCTTCCAGCAGGCTATCGCCGTAGAGCCACTGGGCCGCCGGCACGCCCGCCGCCGCAGCGGCCTTCCACAGCGACAGCTTCTCCCGGTGGACCTGCTTCAGGTACTTCATGCTGTTCTGACCGGCGCAGATGTGGCGGTCGCACTCCTCCAGGTCCGCCCGCACCTCCTCGGCGAGCCCGTCCACCATCTTCCGCGACGCCGGCTCTCCCTGGGCGGCGGCTTTCGAGTACCAGCGGAACGCCTCGCCCTGGTCCGCGCGCACGCCCTGGCCGCGCAGGTAGCGGTTGCCCAGCGACTTCTGGGCCAGCGCCAGCCCCTGCTCGGCCGCTTTGCGGAACCACGCCGCCGCTTGTCCGACGTCCTGGCGCACGCCGATGCCTTCGAGCAGGCAATCGGCGTAGAGCCACTGCGCCTCCGCGACGCCCTGTTCGGCGGCCTCCTTCCAGAGTGCCAGCCGGTCGGCGGCCACCTTCTTCAGATGGAGGTTGCTGTTCTGGCCCTGCCGCATGAGATGATCGCACTCGGCAATGTCTCTGCGGAGGGCGTCCTGCTGCCATTGCCGCCGTACCTCGACGGCAACCTCCCGCGCCCGTTCACGGTGTACCCCGTGCCGCTCGCACAGGTCGCGGAGGGCAGCCTTGTCCTCGGAGGCGAGCCGCCCTTGCGCGCGCTCCAGCGCAGCCCGCAGCAGGCGGGCCAGCTTGTCCTCACCCTCCTGGAGCAGGCGGGCCGCCTCCCGCGCCTGTTGCTCCAACCGCTCGCGCTCGGCCTGCTCCTCGTTCCGCGGCGGCGATGGCTGAGTTGCCCCGGCCTGGAGTGCCGCGTTGAGGACGGCGAGGACCGGGTCGAAGCTCGGATGCCGGTATTCCAGCTCCTCCTCGAGGCACCGCTCGAGCAGCTCGCGCAGTTCGGCGGTCAAGGTGTCGAAGTGACGGCTGCGCGGCTCGGTGGTTTTGAAGAGAGCGTAACAGCACAGTTTGCCGAAGGCGTACACGTCGGAGTACGGCCCCGCCTTGACACCGGGCAGGCGGCCGAGTTGTTCGGGCGGGGCATACTGCAGCGTGCCGGCGACGCTCTGGGAGAGCACCGTGTCGCCGGCGGGGCCGGCGGCCATGCTGGCCTCGATCGTCTGCCGCCGCAGCGCCAGGCCGAAGTCGATGATCTTCACCAGCCAGCGCTCGCCCTCCTTGCGCACCAGCACGTTGGCGGGCTTGAGGTCGCGGTGGAGGATGCCGCGCGCGTGCGCCTCGCGCATCCCGGAGCCGACCTCGCGCGCGACCGCCACGAGCTGCGGCGGAGAGAGGGCCCCGCGCTCGCGCACGAAGTCCTCCAGGGTGCTGCCGGGGAAGTAGTCCATGACGACGTAGGGCCGCGCCTGGCCGGCTGGGTCGGCGTACTCGCAGTCGCGCACGCCGATGATCGCGGGGTGTGCGAACTGGCGGAGGATGCGCGCCTCGCGGAACACGTCGGCCATGCCGCGCTCCAGGTCGCCGGTGTGCAGCGCCTTGACGACCACCTCCTCGTCGAAGTTGCGGTCGTGGCTCAGGAAGGCGGTGCCGAAGCCGCCCGCTCCCAGGATCCGCCGCGGCTGGTAACGGTGCAGTGGGAACGGGGCGAACCGCTCCGGGGCCAGCGCCGCCGCCCCCAGCAGTTCGGTCAGCGCCTCGCCAAACTTCTTCTGCTCCAGGGCGGCGCGGTAGGCATTGTGCCGCGCCTCCGCGGACGCCGGCGTGCCGCCGACCGCCCGGACCACGTCCCCGAACGTCTTCCGGGCGCCCTCGAAGTCGCCGGCGCTGACCTGGAGCTTGCCCAGGCCGTTGAGCAGAGCCGGCACGCGGCCCTGCTCCTCGGCGGACAGTCCGCGGAAGCGCTCCAGCAGCGCCTTCACCGCGCGCCGCTCGTCCTCGCCGCGGATGCTGAAGGAGTCCTGCGGCCGCACTTCGCCCCTTTGCATCCCGAGGCGCCCCAGCTGCCCGAGCACGGCCTGCAGCAGCGCGCGCACCTCCCCCGCGTTGGCCAGGTGCAGCCCGCCCAGGCGCTGCAACTCCGCCTGCAGGTCGAGCACGGCCCCGTGGGTTTCCACGACCGCCGTCTCGATGCGGCCCAGCGACTCGAACAGGGCGTTGAACGACTCGCCGAGGTCCGCCAGCGCCTTGTTAATCTCGCCGAACGCCTTCGCCTGGGTCGCGGCGAGCTGTCTCAGGCCGTCGAAGAACAGGCCGTGCGCCAGCTCATCGTCGGTCTCGACTTCCCGGCGGAAGAAGTAGGCGAACGCGGCGGCGAGCAAGGGCGGCCGGCCCGGCGGCGGCGTCAGCAGCAGCTTGCCGAGATGGGGGCAGTGCGGGACGAGGGCCTCGCCGACGCCCGCCACGGCGCGGTGCGCCTCCGCCACCAGCCCCTGGGCGTCGGCGTGGCGCCGGAACGCCGCCGCCTGCCGGGCAATCTCCGCCGGCAAGAGTTGCCCCGCCGCGAGCAGGCCGCTCTTGCGCGCGTTCTTCAGGTCGCGGAGGCAGGCGTCGCGGAACTCCGCGGGCGAGCCGTCGAAGGAGACGGCGCTGTCCTGCAGAAAAAGGCGGACCTGTTCGCGGATGCCCCTGTCGTCGCCGGAAGCGAAGAACACCTTGACGCGGTCGAGGAAACCGTCGCCGGCCAGCGCCACGCCGACGGCCTGCCAGGACCGCTCGTTTGCGCGCGCCAGGGCCCTGGGCAGCGTCTGACTGTGGTCGGTGAACCGCTGCTCGACGGCGGCGCGGACGTCGTCGATGGCGATGTCGAGGACTTGCCGGATACCGAAAGCGATCAAATGGCCGATGGCGGACATGGCAGGCGCTCCCCCGCGGAGGGTGACGGTCAGGAGTTGAAGGCCAAAGCCCCAGTGTAGACCGAGCGGGGGCGTCATGCAAGCGGTCGGAGTGAGCTGGCGAGCGGCAGGTCTACCCCCTGCCCACGAAGGGCATCCCTGTGGCCATGACCGTCAGGAACAGGACGTTGGCGTCCAGCGGCAGGCTCGCCATGTACACCACCGCGCGGGCCACGTGCTCGACGTCCATCGTCGGCTCCACGGCCACCTCGCCGTTCGCTTGCAGCACCCCCGCCTTCATCTTCGCCGTCATCTCGGTGCCGGCGTTGCCGATGTCGATCTGGCCGCAAGCGATGTCGAACGCCCTGCCGTCCAGGGCGGTGGACTTCGTCAGCCCGGTGATGGCGTGCTTGGTGGCCGTGTACGGCGCCGAGTTGGGCCGGGGCGTGTGGGCCGAGATCGACCCGTTGTTGACGATGCGCCCGCCCCGCGGCGACTGGGCCTTCATGAGGCGGAAAGCGGCCTGGGTGCAGAGAAACGCCCCGGTCAGGTTGACGTCGAGGACCCGCCGCCACTGCTCGACCGTCAGTTCCTCCAGCGGGACCGGCGGCGCCCCGATGCCGGCGTTGTTGAACAGCAGGTCGAGGCGGCCGAACGCCTCCCGGACTTTCTCGAACAGCCGGCGCACGGCCCCCTCGTCGCTGACGTCGGTGGGGACCGCCAGCGCCCGCCCGCTGTCCGGCCCCGCCCGGGCGACGGTTTGCTCCAGGGCCTCGGCATGACGGCCGGCGAGGGCGACCGCGTACCCCTCTTTCAATAGAGCGAGGGCGGTCGCCCTGCCGATCCCGGAACCCGCCCCGGTGACCAGCGCGATCTTCCCGTTGGTGACTGTCATCGTACCCGTGCCTCTGTCAGGGGAGAGAAACGACACCGCTGTTGAGGGTAGCGGCTTCCACGCCCAGGGGCACCGTCCCGCAGCGGCACAACGAGGGGAATGAGGGAGCGCGCTCCGCGGAAAGTGGGGCGGGTGCGTCACGGGATGCGGAGGGCGCGGCACGTTTCCTCGTAGCTCGCCTCCAACTCAAGCGGCACGGCGAAGTTGTCGGCGAGCCACAGGGGCAGGGTCGGCAGCGGTTGACCCAGCGTGAGGGCGTGCGGCCAGGCTTCGAGCAGCCAGGCGTCGCCCTGCTTCGTCGTGCGGCAGGCCACGGCGTACAGCGGCGGCGGCTCGGGGGCCAGAGACGGATCCGCCCGCCCGACCAGTTCGAGGAGTTCGCCGTAGAGGTTGAAGTTGCGGGTGGTGACCAGGTCGAGGATCGTGACGGACACGCGCTCCTGCAGCAGGGCGGCACATTTGGCGACGAAGGCCCGGCGGTGCTCGGACCGATCCTTGTTCGCCGGACTGACGATCTCGACGGCGGCCACGAGGCGCCGGCCGCGCCTGGTGTCGTAGACGCGCACCTCGTACTCGTCCGAGGCCGGCAGGTCCGTCGCGACGGCGAGCGCCGGCAGGGCCGGCGCCCAGACCGCCGTCGCCACCGCGCCGCCGTTCCGGTCGTCCGGGGCCTCCGAAGGAGAATCTCCCTCGTCTTTCTCGTAGGTGGCCACGTCAATCTCCACGGAGGCACCGGAGTGGACGCGCGGGGCGGCGACGTAGCGAGGTGGCAGTCGGCGCGACAGCGCCTGAACAATTATCATCGGCCAGCCGCCGTGAAACCCTTCCCACGCGGTCAGGTCGTCGAGCGGCGAACGGAAGTGGTCGCGCAGCGGCATGGTCGGATCCTCCTGATCGCCATTGTATCCGCGGGCCGCCCCGATTTGGCGCCGAAAAGTCGGCGGCGCGGCATACCGCGGAAAAACCTGGCATCCCGAAGATTGGCGGCGCTGGCGGGACAGCACGCGGAATTCGCTCGCGCGTCCAACGAAGGCGCGGTACGGTGATCGGGGCAGTCCGGTCGGCGAACGGGCCGAGCGGACTGCAGGCGCTACGCCCCGCCCGAGCCCGCCGCCGTCCTTCGGAGGCGCCCGCTGCCGCTCGCACTGCGCCTGCCCGTGCAACTGGCTCGCCGGGCCGGCGGGGACGACCGTGACGCGGGCGCCTCGGGTCCTTACGGAGGCACCTTGCCGCCGGGCGGCTCCCCGGTCCCGGCGCCGCCCTCCCCGCCGCCCCCGCTGGGCGTCTGCGGTCCCAACGTCACGCAGCAGGTCCGCGACGCGGTCGCCAACACCAGGGCGGCATTCCCGAAGTGGGCCAAGGACATCCGCTCCAGCGCCTGCAAGTCCCTCGTCTCCCTCCTCTCGGGCGGTTACGCCTGGGACATCTCCGAGCTGCACAACAACGCCTGGATCCTCGACTACCGCCCCGAGTGCGCCACCCAGGGCAACGACCCCCCGTGCGGCTCGAGCGTCCAGATCGACGACGCTTGTCACTACGCGGGCTCGGTGAACTACGTCATCTTCGGGGTGATGTGCAAGCTCTGCCAGGACCACTTCACGGCGCTGGGAGAACGCTCCTCGATTGGCGACTTTACCGAGGCGGAAATGCTTAAATGGATCAGCCGCTACAAGGGCGCCGGCTTCACGGGACTATCGACCCCCTCGGGGAACTTCGACGCCTCCAACCAGTGGGCGCTGGCGGGGAACCGGGGTTGGCCCGCCGGCAAGTCCCCTGCGGGTGATCGGGGCAACTGCAGTCCCAGTTGCGCCAAGGCCCACAAAGACACCTTCACGGTCAAGTGGGCGAAGGACCGCAACTTCCTCGCCGACGATAAATTCCACTACATCTGAGCCCCCGTCCGCATGAAGACCCTGGCCGTGAGCCACGCGGATGCCTCACTGCACCTGTTGGACATCCCAACCCGGCCCTGAACGGCACGGCGGGAGTGAGGCCCGGCGCCTGACCGACCGACGCGAAGGAGGCCCCGTGGAGGTCACCCCTTGGCGTACGGAGAGGCCGAGAAGCCGATGCGCTGGACAGTGCCGTCGGCGCGACGGACGTGGGTGACGCCGGGGGGCAAGGCGGACAGGTCTGTCTGCTCATTCACGTCGATGAGCTGCCCCGTCTGCTCGAGCCGTTCGTAGAACCGCCGGGCCTCCTCGTCCGGTTCGGGCCGACGCGTCGAGGAAGCAGACGCTGTCTCGGGAGCCTCGGGCTGGGCGCCCCTCGTGCCGGCAACCAGTCCGTGCATCTGCTGCGTCCTTTCCGTCATGCGCGCGGTGGAGGCCGCCAGGGACTCCGCCGCCTCGTGCAACGCCGCGAGGCTGGCGGACAGGTCGCCGCCGATCGGTGCGGCGCCGAGGTCGGCGGCAGGGATTCGCTTCTTCGCCATGACTGCTCCCTCCTGAGACAACAGCGGGTGCGGAGTTGTGCGAGGCGTGGCTCCCGGACGGAGACCGCGCACTATCCCATCGGCCCCATTCTATCGGAATGGGGTTCCCGCCGCTGGAGCAATCATGCACGTCCTGTGCCGGTCGAGGAGTTTACCGGCCACAGGAGCAGCCACCTCCTCCACAGTTGAAGTGCAGTCGTTTCAGGACCAACCGGCCTTCCACGCCCGCGACCAGGGTGTGGGTCTTCTTGCTCGCCGACCGTCCGTCCGGCGGGACGAGCTGCGCGGCGACCACACCGCGGGCCGGCTCGAGATCGACCTGGCCGCGCTGGACGAGGTCTTCGACAAACGCACGGGCATCCTCGTCGGGGTCGGGCAGCGCGGCCGGGCCGATGCCGCGCGCCGCGGGGGCGACATCGAACCGCGCGGACTCGGCGGGGGCGTGGACCTCGAGCGTCAGGCCATCGTGCATCACGACCCGGCGCGTCGGCAGTTCCGGGGCGTCGCGGGCGGTGCGGCGGTAGCCGTCGTTCTCGTCGCCCAGGGTCGGCAGCATCGCGCCGCGGGCCGCCCCCGCGGCCGGCACCAGTTGCGGGGTGGGGGCGTCAGCGAGGGCGACGGCCGCGGACGGGGCCAGGATCCCGTGCTGGACGAACCCACTGTTGAGTGCGGCGAGATACCGGCCGTTGTAACGGGACCGGGCCGACTGGATCATCGCCGCCGCCACCTGGCTGTAGTACCCCACGGTGACCGAAGCCAGGCGGACGCCGTCCACCAGCAACTGGCCCAGGTGCCCACTGACGGTGAGCAGGTTGGCAGCGTTCGCCGGGCCGACCGCGGTCAGCATCCGCGCCAGGGCGTCCAGAAATGCGCCGGTGACGACCCGCGAGAACGAGTGCGCCTCGGAGGCGAGCTGGCTGGCCGGCGTCAATGGCGGCAGCTCGCCGGGATCCTGGTAGAAGAAGCGGTTGGCGGCATTGCGCAGGCAGTCCGGGTCCACCGCGGTCGGCGAGAGCTGGCGGATCGCCCAGCCGAGCTGCTCGGCGAGGCGCGACAGACGTGAGTTCACGTTCAGGTGCCCTTCCGTCTCCGCGAGCACCTTGTCGCGCAGCGACTCCAGTTGCAAGGCGCTGAGGATCGCGCTCATGTCCCCGAACGACTCGTGGAAGGCGGCGACCTCCGCGCTGGCGGCGTCGAACAGCTCCGGCTTCACGGCGTCGAGGATGGCGTGGCCCAGCTCGTGGCAGGTCACGTCCGGGCTCTCCCCCGAGAAGACCTGAACCTCCCGGACCTTCTGCTGGTAGAAGCGCAGGCCGAACTGGCGCGAGTAGTTCGCGTTCAGGTCTCGGCCGGCGACGAGCTGCACTTGCATCGGCGAGTGCAGGGTCGTCCAGACGGTCCCGGGGGGCAGCAGCGGCCCCCAGAAGTTGACGCCGCGCGTCAGGGCCTCCAGCGCCGTCCAGTAGCGGAAGTCGGCGGTGCCCGGGTTGTAGAGTCCGGGGACCGGGCTCGGGCCGCTGACCTTCACGGGCAGCGCGGGCTGGCGATTTACCGGGACGGGGACCTTGATGGGCGTCAGGGACGGGGAGTTGTCCGCGGCGGGCGCTCCCGGGTCATCCTCCCAGGCGTTGATCTGCCCCGCCGGCGCCGCGGCGGCCGGGGCGCCCGGCGGGGTCGGCGCCAGGGCATGCATCGTCTCCTGCATCGTCTGCATGGTCTGCATCATCTGCTGGGCGGAGGCTGCCAGGGACTGCGCCACCTGAGTCAACACCTGGACGGCGGCGGACAGATCCTCGCCCTCCGGCGGTTCGCCGGCGTGGGCTTGTTTCTTGGCCATGGGTTGTTCCTCCCGGGGTGAAAAGGCCCTCACGGCCGGTCGATGAAGGCGGCAAAGATGTCGCGGTTGACGGCCACATTGTCGGACTCGAAGTAGGAGCTGTGGGCGCAGGCGGCGTCGAGCAGGCCGCACCCGAGGTTCGACAGGTTGAGGAACTCGGCGTCCACCTGGTACGGCCGTCCCTGGAGCCGGCCGCCGACCGGGTCGCCGACGGCGCACAGGTTGACCCAGCGCCGGACCAGGGCGGGCCGGCGGCCGTCGCGGTTGGCCGCCCGCAGCCGCAGCTTGACGAGGAAGATCGACAGCGCCGCCCCGACGGTGAAGAAGTTGCGGACGCGCGGCTCGGTCAGGCCGGCGTCCTCCAGCGCGCGCAGGGCCTCGTAGGCGACGACCGTGCCCCAGCTGTGACTGATGACGTCCAGCTCGGCCCCCGCTTCCAAGAGCGGCCGGACCACACCCGTGAAGCGCTCGATGATCTCGGCGCGCACGGCATCGTCGAACATGTAGACCGCGAAATCATCGACGCAGTCCAGGCCCGGGATACTCAGGGCCTGAATGGAGGAGACGTCGCGGGCGCCCAGGTTCCGGGTGAACAGGTCGGCGGCCAGCTCCGGGGAGGTGATGCTCGGGCCGGCATCCAGGGCGTGAGTCGCGGCGCGCTCCTCGAGCACGCCGCGGATCCGGGCGGCCCATTCGGCCTGCCCGTCGGCCCCGCGCGCGGCCGCCGCCGCGACCACCCCGCGCTCGTTCACCAGATCGCTCCAGACGACCTCTTGCCGCGTGTCGTCGAGGGTACCGGCGCCGAAGGCGTCGGTGAAGGGGTGCAGAGAGTCCCACCAGCCGTCGGAGAACCCGGGCGAGTGTTTGCAGATGCCGTGGACGTAGACGAGGTGCCGACCTCCGGAAACGGCGGCCGCCCTCTCGCCTTGCGCCGTGGTGCGCGGGTTCGCCTTCGACAGCACCTGTACGCCCGCCTCGACGGCCGCCGCCAGCCGGCGCAGCTCCTCGAGGAGGGGGGAGAGCTGGTCCCCGCCCGCGGCCGGGTCGCCCCCTGGCCGGGCAGAGAGGGACGGGGAGTCGTTTCCACGAAAGAGCTGAGGATCTTTGACCACGGCGAGGTCCCCTTGTTGAAAACAAACCCCGATCTGCCCGCCAGTACACGCGCACCGCCAGGGCCGCGCCGCAGAGTCGGCGCGGTCCTCCCGCCCGGTTACTCCAGCCACTCATCGGGGACATCGATCTCGCGTGCCGGCCGGTACGCCGGCACGGGGAACGCTTCCCGCCGCGGGGCCTGCTGCAACTCCGGGTTGCCTGGCAGGCCGACCCAGACCTTCCACCCGGCCCCCTGAGCGTACTCCCGGTAGCCCTGGTAGTTCGAGTGCGCGGGTTGCCAGTCGCTGTCATCGCCGCCGACGCGGACGTAGAGAACCCCCTTGCCGCCGACGACACGCGCCGCGTACACGCCCTTGTCCCGGGCGTTGTTTTGCAGGTCCAGTGGGCTGCCGGAGTGGACCCCGGCCATCTTCCGCGCGTTGATCAATGCCTTGATCTTGTCGCGCAGGGTCTGTCCCCAGTCGAAGTAGTGCTTCCAGTAGACGCACGGAACGCCCGGGTGGGTGAGGACGTAGGCGTAGCCCTGCTCCACCTCCGCGTTGTTCTGGAAGGTGTCCGCCTCGTGGTTCTTCTGCGGCTTGCCGTCCTCCTCGGTGCGGTAGCCCGTGTCGTGGTTCTCCAGGAACGTGACGGCGCGCTGCTTCCACGGCAGCGCATCGGTGGTGTCGCCCATGACGCCGAGGCCGTTGCCGGCGCCGTACCACGCCCGGTAATTCCCCTTGTTGTCCCGCAGCGCGAAGTACGCCGGGAAGTCGAAGACGTTGCTGGACGTCTTCAGGTCGAACGGCTTCGTCGCCGTGGACCACACCCAGCCGCGCATCTCCCCGTGCCGCCCCCAGTCGTACTCGCCCACCGAGAAGGTCGGGGCGCTGCGGCGGTTGTACAGGGCGACCCACCGGGCGTGGTAGCCGTGGACCATGTCGTAACGCCAGCCTCGGTAGCCGAGGCTCTTCAGCGACAGCAGGTACTTGAGGAGGTCGCGGCGCACGGTCGGGTTGGTGTGGTCGAGATCGCGGAAGTCGGGGTACTGGTAAGTCGTGCCGCCGTGCTGCGTGTACTCCTTCGGGCGCTCCTCCGCCGCCCCGCGCTTGTCGATCGGGATCTGCCGCCACTTCTCCGGGCCGCGGGTGAAGACCTCGTCGTCGCGGCAGATCGTGTCCGGGCCCCAGTCCGGGTTCTTGAAGTCGGCCCAGTCCGTCTCGCCGTCGCGGTGGTTGATGACAATGTCCGCGACCGGCTCGACGCCGCCCTGGAGCAGGCCCTCCAGCATCGCCCGGTGCTGGTTCCGGTCGCCGTAACTGTTCGTGAATTTCCAGTACTGCCTGGGATTGTAGCCGGCGCTCAATTCACCGGCCCAGGAGGGCGGCGGCAGCCAGACGAGGTCGAAGCGCCCGTCGCGGATCGTCCCGGCGTTCTCGCGGACGATGTCGTACCACTTCTTCTTACCGTACTGGGGGAACCGGGGGTGGCCGTGCCGGTAGGACTCCCAGTAGAAGCCCTGGAGCATGACGCGGGGGTCGTCGAACCCTGACTGGGCGAGGGCCGGACGGGGCACCGTCAGAAGTGCGGCGGCGAGCAGAAGCAACTTCGGGCAGAAGCGCGCGCGCATGGGGATTCTCCTTCAGCAGTTAATGCGAGTGGCATCCGACGACGCGGACGGGTGAAGGGGTCGCGACACCTGGCTTCGGGTAAATCTTGCCGGCGAAGGTGTAGTCCGTCTGGTTGATGTCCACCCCGCCGGTGATCGGGTGGCCGTCTTTGGTGATCGCCCCGGGCAGCTGGTAGCACATGATCGAGGTCTGATCGGGCGGGGTGCCGATGAGCGACGCCTCGTTGAGCGGCGTGAGGACCTGCGCGTCCCCGGTCGCCTTGTCCCAGCCGTAGGTATCGAGAAACCACTTGTACGCCTTCGCGGGGTCGATCCGCGCGACCAGGGCTTTCCGCATGTGCTCGTGCGGGAACCCGAGGGTATGCCCGGTCTCGTGGCGGACAACGCGCTTGTACTCCGACTCGGGGGTGTTCATCGTGAACTCCTGCAGGTTCATCGTCTGGCGGTTGCTCGGGATGTGCATCCTGTTCGATGGAGAAAGTGGGGCGTCGCGGGTAGGAAGAAGTGTCCCGCCGAGGTCCCCTCGGCGTCGCCCAGTCACCGAAGTCGCCTGCGGCGGGACATGGGGTAGTTTACCCGAGCGCGGGGGGGGCACAAGGGGAGCAGTGGGGGAGCAGTGGGGGAGCCGGCCGGAGGATCGCGGACCTCGGAGCTAGCGGACAACACCCCGCAGGTCAGGCTTTCCAGCCCGCCCTGCACGTTCTTGGAACCACCTGTCAGCCGCCCTCGCGGTAGCGCCGCCGCATCGCCGGGATGAGGTACTCGTCGAACGCCCGCTCCAGGTCGTGGCCGGGGCTCCAGCCCCAGTCCGCCCGCGCCGCCCCGTCGTCCACGTCCACCGGCCAGCTGTCCACGATGCTCTGTCGCTTCGGGTCCGGCGTGAAGATGACCTGCGCCTCGGGGAAGGCCCGCAGCACGCGCTCGCAGACCTCCCCCGCCGACGGGTTGAAGCTGCCGACGTTGTAGACCTCTCTTGTCAGCCGCTGCCGCGGCGCCGCCTCCAGCCACAGCAGCGACTCGACCGCGTCGGGCATGGCCATGAACGGGATGCGCGTGTCCTCGCGCACGAAGCAGGCGTACGGCTCGCCGGCCGCGGCGGCGTGCAGCAGCTCGGGGACGAAGTCGCTCGTACCGCCGCTCGGCACCGTGAAGGCGCTGATGAGGCCGGGGAAGCGCAGACCGCGGAAGTCGAGGTGGCCCGTCGTCTCCTGGGCGTCGAGCTGACGGTAGTAGCGGGCGTAGTAACGGCCGAGGCGCTCGCAGTAGAGCTTGTTGATGCCGTACATCGTGCGCGGCTCGCACCACTGGTCTTCCTTCACCCGGCCGGCGCACCGCTTGGCCGCCAGGTCCGGCAGGCCGTAGACCGCGATCGAGCTGGGGTAGAGGAACTTGATCTCGCGCCCCTGCTGCCGCGCCTGGCCGACGCCCAGTTCCAGGAGGTTCAAGGTGCCGTCCACGTTGACGCGGTGAGCCAGGCGCGGCTGCCGCTCCGACTTGGTGGACAGCAGCGCCGCGAGGTGGTAGATGGCGTCGAGGTCGTAGGCCGCCGCCAGGTTCTCCAGGAGGCTCGTCTCGGCAATGTCGCCGGTGAGGAAGCGGTAACAGCGGGCGCGCAGGGCGTCCTCGGGGGCGTGCAGGTCGAGGGCCAGGATGCGGTCCCGGCCCTGTTCGGCCAGGCGGTGGATCAGCCCGTGGCCGATCTCGCCGCTGGCGCCGGTGATCAGGATCGTGCGACTTGCCATGCTTTCCGCCTCAAATGGCGTCTCGGGTCGCTCTTACA
>JBBRPS010000106.1:0-17337 GCA_038227745.1 Gemmatales bacterium
CGGACCATAACGCTAACGGGGCTCTTGGCGATGAACTTCTCGAAAACCTGATCCAGCAACATGGTGCCGCCTCCTGCAGTAAGCGTATCCCCTTGTACCCCAGCATCTTACCACAAGGGCTACTCACATTGGAAGGGCTGCCGGCCCCTCGTAGACCAGCGGCTCCAGGGTGAACTGCACGATAGGGTCGGTCAGGCTGCGGGGCGTGTAGTGCGTGCCGGATGAGCGGCGGTCGGTCCCCTCGGTGACGTAGACGCTGCCCGGCGGGATCACCACGGGGTAACCGAACGTGTCCCGCCGCACGAGGCCGGCGAACGGCAGCACCCGCCCCAGCAACTCCGCGTCGTTGCCGCAGGCGGTGCGGAAGCAGGCCAACTCCGATCCCTCGACCGCCGCCGCCAACGCCTTGCGGATGGCCGGCTCCGACCGCCCCGTGGCCTCCTTGAGGACGCGGTGCAGATCCTTCTCCCCCTGCTGTCGCAACCGCTCGACCTCGGCTAGGGCGACCTCGGGCTCCTTGTCCTTGGTGCCGGACAGGCCCAGGTACGGCTCCCTCGCCCGGCGGGCCGTGTGGTCGAGCAAGCCCTCGTAGACGTGGCCGATCTGCTCGATGTCCAGGGCCCGGAAGCTGAGCCGGCGGGCCTCGGCCGGCCCTCCGCCAGGCACCTTGATTTGCAGCACCTGCAAAGCCTCCAGCAGGTGCAGCACGGTGCGGTTGTTGACCGGCAGCGGCGTGGCCGGTGTCTCACGCCACCTCGTGCCCCGCCAGCGGCCCTCCAGGAAGGGGAACCGGTCGGGGTCGAACAGGTGCCCGCCGTAGGCCGGCAGGGTGAGGCGGTGGTGCTCGCCGCCGCCGTGGACGGTCCGGAAGGTGGACAGCAGCCGCACCCAGGCGTCGAGCCGACGTTCCAGCACCTCCTCGCCGTGCTTGTCAGCCTCCTCCCGCAGCCGCTCGCGGAGCGTGGAGACGGCGTAGTGCTGGTCGTAGAGCGGGTCGCCAAGGAGCAGCAGGCCCCGCTCCTCGGCAGAGAAGAGGAAGACCAGCCGCATCATGACGGTGAGGGCGGCCTCGTACAGCTCGGCCTCGGGCACCTCGCCCAGCAGTTCGCGGCCGTGGTCCTGGTCGGCCCGGTCGAGCGACTGGATCAGCACCTCGACGGCCTTGCGGACCTGATAGCCGAGCTGGTCGGTGACCTCCTGCTGGTTGCTGGCGGACTCGGCCAGCATGGCGGCCAGCGTCTCGTCCTCGGGGACGCTGAAGAACCGCCGGGCCGACAGCAGCGTGCGGAAGGCCCGCAGGGTGATCGGCTCCTCGAGCCAGTACGAGGCGTACCAGGAAGCGAAGCCGGTGGTCTCGCCGCGAGGGGCGTCCACCAGCATCCAACGTTCGCCGTTGGTGACCAGGCCGAGGCGGATGCCGGTCGCGTGCAGCAGCTCCATCATCCGCGTGGCCGGCGACGCCTTCCAGTGCCGCTCGGCCAGGGGGCGGTCGAGGTTCTGCCCCGGAGGGTAAGCCTGAACGAGCAGCAGGGCCGTGTCGCCCTGCATGACAGCCACGTCGGGCCGCAGCGTCTCGCCGTGTTCGGCGACGGTGCAGCGGATGGTCGGCGGGACGGCCTGCCCCTCCGCCAGCACGTCGTCGGGCAGCTCCAGCGTCTGGGTGAGGACGAACCGCACCCAGGCCCGGTGCATCGCGGCCTCCCGGCTCGCGTCCTCCCACTCGTCGTGGGCCAGACGCAGCACACGGAAGTGCTCGGGGTCGTGGCCGTCGAGGCCCTGCGGCAGCACCCGCAGCAGCACGGGCATGGACAGGAACGGGCCGGACACCTCGACCAGCGAGAGCCATTCGGCGTGGTGACGTGCGATGGACATGGACCTGCCCTCCCGTCAAGACGGTTCCGCCGGGGATGGAATGGCCCGCCCCGGGCCGCCTTTCGCACAGAGGAAGCGGATCACGTTGGTGCCCAGCCGCTCGTTCGCGGAGACGCCGGGCCATTCGACGCCGGTCGGGCCGGTGTAGGGGTCGTAGAACAGGCCGGCCGACACGACCAGGACGGCACCCCCGTTGCCCCCACGCCAGACGGCCATACAGGCGAGTTCCCGGCCGCAGAAGTCGGAGGGGAGGTCTTTGTCGGCGTTGATGGCCAGTTGCCGGTCGGACGCGACGAGGACTGGGGACGACTCCCCGCTGGACCAGATCGCAGTCGCCTGCTGGACGGCGACCTCCTGCACCCCAGCCAGCAGCCCTTCGTCGCGGAACGAGTGCGGGCTGCGGCCAAGGTTGAACACCGGGCCGCTGTCGGCGATCTTGATCCGCGACGTGGTCAGGTCGTACCGGGCGAGGAACCCGTTCATGAGGTCGATGTCGTTGATGTCTGCCTGCACCAGCAGCCTGGCCCCTGCGGCGACGCGGTCGTGGAGCTTCTGGGTGAACTCGGGAGAGTAGAGGGGCTCCGCGTTGGGGAGGAAGAAGGCGTCCGCCCTGTCCATCAGGGCGTAGGCTTCCCGCCAGGCCGCCAGGTTCTCGTCGTGGGAGTCGCTACCGCGGAACCAACGGACCTCCGTCCCCAGCCCCTTCGCAAGCTCCGAAAGCCGCTGGAACTTGAAGGCGTCGCGAGGCGACAGGACGTGCATGTACTCGATGAGCAAGGGACACCTCCTCGCGGCCTGGCCGGCCGCGTCACATGGCTCCGGCAAGCCGCTTCGGCACAAGGTACGTCACGGCCACAGGGAACAGCCGGGGCTGCGGGTCGGCGAAGCGGGACCCGACCGCCGCCGTCTCCTTCTCGATCTCGTCCGGAATCTGCACCACCCTGGCCCGCAGGGCGTCCACGTTCCGCTCGAACTGCTCCCGCTCGGGCGTGCTGAACAGCTCCCGCTGCTGGTACTCCGGGGCGTCCAGCTCGGCCTGGATGGCCTTCCGCAGCTCCGTCAGGATGGCGGTGATGTCCCGAACCTCCCGTTCGGCCCGCTCGGCCAGTTCCCGTTGGAGGGCCGCCGCACGGTCGTCCATGCGGGCCTCCAGGGCTTTGATCAACGACGCGGAGTGTTTCGGCCACAGCTCCACTAGTCGCTGCCTGACGCCCTCGGTCGGCTCGTCGGGCAAGGCCGCCGCCAGGGCGTCGCGGACCTGGCCGACGTTCATGCGTGCGAACCGCCCCTCGCGGATGAAGCCGCCGGCGGCGATGACCTCCTCGTGCAGGCGGTGGCGGTCGCCGCCGATCAGCACCAGCCGGGCGTGGCCGATCATGGCCGGCGTGTCGAGGACGTGGTCTGGCACCACCCGTGCGGCGACCCGATGCAGCCGCTTGCGGCCCTCCCGCGACCAGACCTCTTCCCGCAGCAGCCGCAGCGACATCTGCACGAGGCGGTGGTTGAGGTGGGCCAGCACCACGTCGTCGCGGCCCTCGACCATCTGCGGGTCGAAGACGACGGGGCGGACCTCCTTCGTGTGCGGGTGCTCCAGGCCGATGGAGCAGGCGGCCCAGCTGCCCTTGAGGGCGGGCAGGTGGAAGACGGGGCAGGCGGCCCTCCTGCCGGCCGGGTCGGGCCAGATGCCCTTCGCCTGGGCAGGCACCAGCGGCGGCTGGCCCGCCAGGTCCAGGGCGATCTCGACGACGGCCTGGATGTTCTCCGGCGACAGCCGCATCTCCTGCCGGGTGTAGCGGTACTGGTCGAGCAGTTGCTCGACCTGGACCTTGAGGTCCCGCTCGAACTTGAGCAGCTTGCGGACGGGCTCGGCTCCCCGCTCGGCGTCGGCGGTGTCCAGCCGACTGCGGCGGCCCAGCATGGCCTCCTCGACCTGCTGGGCGATGACCGGGCCGACCTTGCCGAGGTCCTCGCGTATCTGCTCGACCTTCTCGCAGGCCCGGAACAGGAACTCCAGGTCGCCCTCCAGGTCGCCCGCCGACGTGAAGCCGCTGGACCGCTGCTTGTAGCCCTTGCCGACGAAGTGGTAGATGCGGACCTCCTTGGCCCGCTGGCCGTGGCGATCGACGCGGCCGTTCCGCTGCTCCATGCGGTTGGGGTTCCAGGGGACCTCGTAGTGGACCAGCCGGTGGCAGTGGTTCTGAAGGTCGATGCCCTCGCTGGCGGCGTCGGTGGCCAGCAGGATGCGGACGGGGCTGCCCGCCGGGTCGTACTGGAAGGCCGCCTTGATCCGCTCCCGTTCCTCGGAGTCCATGCCGCCGTAGAGCGTCATCAGGCGGTCGCTGCCCGCCAGCCCCTCGCTGGCCAGGAGCGTCTGGAGCCACTTCTGCGTGGCCCGGTATTCGGTGAAGATGATGACCCGCTCGTTCGCCCACTTGCCGCCTGGCTTGAGGGTGGCGTGCAGCCAGCGGATCAGCTCCGCGGCCTTGCTGTCGGGCCGGGCCGAGGCCGCCTGTGCCCAGGCCCGCATCTCGTCCAGCAGGGCCCGCTCCTCCTGGCCGGGTTCGCGGAAGAGCAGCGAGGCGGTCTCGACGGCGTCGCCGGCGGTGGCCTCGGACTCCTCGTCGTCGGCGTATTCCTGCTCGACCGCGTCGATTTGCCGCCTGAGCACGCCCAGCGTGGGCCGGGCCGCGGCCTGCCGCTTGCGGGCCTGCCGCAGCGACTGCTCGTGCTTGGCGAGGGTCGCCGCGAACGCAGCCGGGCTGGAGAACAGCCGCTTCTTCAGCAGCTTGAGGACGAACTCCGTCGCGGTCCGTCCCGCGTCGTCACCGGCGTCCCGCTGCCGCGACTCGGCATACTCACGCAGGGCGGCGTGGATGCGACGCTCGGCCTGGGTGTAGGGCACCTCGATGGCGTCCAGCTTCCGCTCGGGGAACCGCGAGCTACCGTCCCACCGCCTGGGCAGCTCCGACTTCAGCCGCCGCACCATGACGGCCCCGAGCTGCTGGCGGTCGGGCACGACGCCGCGGGCGAACCGCTGGGCGTCGAGCAGCTCCAGCAAGGCCGAGAACGACTCGGGGTAGCCGTTGTGCGGCGTGGCCGTCAGGAACAGCTTGTGCTCGAAGTGCGGGGCCAGCAGGCGGACGGCCTCGGTGCGGAGCGAGTCGGTGGCGTACTGGCCCCGGCCGGCGGGGGCGACGTTGTGTGCTTCATCGAGAATCAGCAGGTCGAACCGCCGGGGGTAGGCCGGCTCGCCCTCGGCCGGCAACGCCTCGCGGAATAGCCGCAGGGGCCTCTCCCGCTTGAGGAAGTCGATGGAGGTGATCAACCGCGGGAAGTGCGTCCACGGGTTGACGTGCAAGCCACGGCTGCGACGTAGGTGACGCAGCAACTCGCTGTCCACGATGCGGAAGTCGAGGCCGAACTTGTCCCGCATCTGGTCCCGCCACTGGACCTGGAGAGAGGCCGGGCAGACGACCAGGATGCGGCGTGCCCGGTGGCGGATGATCAGCTCGAGGGCGACAAGGCCAGCCTCGATCGTTTTTCCGAGCCCCACCGCGTCGAAGATTCCAAGGCTGACACGGGGCATCTGGATGGCCCGCACCACGGGGTCGAGCTGATAGTCCTGAATCTCGATGCCGGAGCGGAAGGGAGCCTGGATGGAGCGGATGTCGGCGGTGCTTGCCGCCCCCCACCGCACGGCGTCGAGGAAGGCGTCGAGACGGGCGGGTGGGTCGAAGCCGGTCGGTTCGGGCAGGGCCAGTTTCTCGTGGACGCGGGTGCCGGGCTCCAGCTCCCAGATGACTTGCAGTTCCTCGCCGAGGGCGTCGTCCTCGACGGAGGTGAGGGTGACGAGGTTCTGGACGGGGCGGGCCGACTTCAGGGGGCTGGCCGGCAGCGTGCTGGCCTCGACCTCGGTGACGACGTAACGCCGCTGCCGCACATCGACCAGCTGGCCCTGCTCGGGCACTGATGTCGCACTCATGATGACCTCGCCCCAGGAAAAACATCCCGACAAGGTAGACAGCCAAGATCGGTGACGCAAGCTCCGTAGCCGCCTCGACGAGCGACTGCGTCGCTTCCCCTTTGTTCTTCGACAGGGAGGGGTTGACTCGACCTCGTACCGCCGGTATGATTTTCATACCAGAGGTGCGGTCGCCCGTCAACCTCATTCCAGGAACGGGAAGGTCATCGTGGACGCAATGGAGTCCAGGAGGCAGGCCATCGCCGCGAGGCTCAGGGCCGCCCGCGAGCAGGCTGGGTTGTCGCAGGGCCAGGCGGCCAAGGTGCTGGGCGTCCATCGGCCCGCCGTCACCGAGATGGAGGCCGGCCGCCGCAGCGTCTCCGCCGAGGAGCTGGCCGCCCTAGCCGACGCCTACGGCGTGAGCGTCAACTGGCTGGTCGAGGCCGAAACCGCCGACCCCGCCCGCGACCGGACGGAGCTGGCCGCCCGCGAACTCGGCAAGCTCAAGGCCGAGGATCTCGACCGGCTGATGCAGCTGCTGTCCAGCTTGAAGCGGTCGGGGGAGAAGGAGTCGTGACCCGCAAACAACGGTTTGCCCGCGACGCCCTCCAGCGGGCCCTCGCGGTCCGCCGGGACGCGGACATCCCGTCCCACCTCCCCCTGAGCGTCTTCGACCTGGCGGGCCAGCGGGGGGTCGATGTGTGGTTCAAGGCCCTGCCCAGCATGGAAGGCATGTACAGCCGGAGCCCGACGCCGGCGATGGTCGTCTCCAGCTTGCGGCCTGCGGGCCGGCAGGTCTACACCGGCGGCCACGAGCTGGGACACCACGAGTACGGGCACGGGTTCCGCGTCGATGAATACCTGGAGGCCGGCCGGCGGGACGACAGTGACGAGGAGTTCCTGGCCGACTGCTTCGCCGGGTTCCTGCTGATGCCCAAGGCCGCAGTCGTCCGCGGCTTTTCCCGCCGGGGCTGGACGCCAGCGACGGCGACGGCGGATCAGATCTTCACGGTCGCGGGGTGGCTGGGTGTAGGGTACGAGACGCTTATCACCCACATGCAGGCCAGCGTGGGGCTGCTGGATCGCGGCCGGGCGGCGGCCCTCCGCAAGGAGACGCCCAGGAAGATCAAGTCGCGGCTGCTGGGCGTGGAATGCACCGAGGAGCTGGTCGTCATCGACGAGCACTGGGAAGGCCGGGCCATCGACATCCAGGTCGGCGACGCGGTCCTGGCCACGCCCGGTGTCGTCGTCGAGCACCCGGGCGTGGCCGTCGCCCAGAAGGTGCTGTTCGGCACCGTTCTCCGCGGCACGGCACCGGGGCTCGGCCGCATCCACGACCCGACCGTCGGTTGGGCCGGCTTCGTGCGGGTCTGCCGCCGCGGCTACGCTGGCAGGGCCCGCTTCCGACACCTTGAGGAGACAGAGGATGAGGACGATCCCGATGTTCATTGAGGACAGGAACCTGTCCGTGGCCTGGGCACGGGCCTTCTTGCGGGTGATGGGGCGGGGCGTCCGCGGGCTCGCCCCGCTTGTCGTCCACCTGACCGGCTTCGAGCACGACGAGCCGCAGGAGTCGGACGCCGTCCGCACCTGCCTCGACGACACCTTGAGGGAGCTGGGCCGGCTCCACCCCCGGCGGCACGTCTACGGCTGCCAGACCACCGCGAACCTGATCTGCCCGATCAGCTGGTGGGAGCGGGCATCGGACCGGCACGCCTTCTTCGCCAGGTTCCGGGAGTTCTACCCCGGCCTCCGCCGCTGCAACCCCCTGAACCGCTACGGCACCTACTTCGGTCGGCTGGTGGCCTTCGGCCGCGGCCCCGAGGACGGCAACCAGCTCGAGCACATCATCAAGAACTTCACCGAGCGGGGCGTCAGCCGCCCGACGGCGATGGCCGCGAGCGTGTTCGACCCGGCCCGCGACCACACCGCCCAGCGGCGTCGCGGCTTCCCCTGCCTCAACCGGGTGGAGTTCATGCCGCTGGGAGGCGGCAAGCTCGCCCTGAAGGCGGACTACCCCTGCCAGTTCTTGTTCGAGCGGGCCTACGGCAACTACCTCGGGCTGTGCCGGCTCGGGAAGTTCATGGCCCGCGAGATGGGCCTGGAGCTGACGCAGCTCACCTGCACGGTCGGCATGGCTCTGCGGGGGGAGGTCGCCAAGCGGGACGTGAGGGACCTGGAAACGGCCCTCCGGGCGATCCCGGAAGTCCAGGCGGCCCTGGCCGTGGAAGAGGGGCAGCATGCCAACGTCGGGTAAGCTGATCGTGTTCGAGGGGCCGGACGCTGTCGGCAAGAGCACGCTGGCAAAGGAGGTTGCCGGCCTGCTCACGGGCCGGGGCACGCCCTGCGACCTGATGGCCTTCCCCGGCCGCGAGCCGGGCACCCTGGGCCGGCACGTCTACGACCTGCACCACAAGCCGGGGCGGTTCGGGGTCGAGAACATCCCGGCGGCCAGCCTCCAGCTGCTGCACGTCGCCGCCCACCTGGACGCCATCGCCCGCCGCGTCCTGCCGGCCCTGCGTGCGGGCCGCTGGGTCGTGCTGGACCGCTTCTGGTGGTCCACCTGGGCCTACGGCCTCGTCGGCGGGGCGGACCGCACGTCGCTGGAGGCCATGATCGCCGTCGAGCGGGCTGAGTGGGGCGACGTGATGCCGGCGGTCGCGTTCCTGGTCCGCCGCCCCACCCCGCTGCGGGACGGCGAGTCGCTGGACCGGTGGTCGAGGCTTGTGCCGGCCTACCACGAGTTGGCCATGGCGGAAGAAGCCCGGCACCCCGTGGTCCACCTCGACAACGAGGGGACCGTGGCCGAGTCAGCGGGCCGTGCCGTCGAGGCCGTCGATGCGGCCCGGTTCCGCGTGTCGGCCCCCCGCCGACCAGGCAGGGCGGCCAGGACGACATCTCGCCGAACTTCGGTCGCAGACGACGCCCCCGGCCTATTCTCCCGGGCCGAGGCGACACGGGCGGCGGAGGCTCCGCCGCCCGGGCCGCAGGGCGAACAGCGGCAGGGGCCGCACCTCATCTGCCCTATGGCCCCGGCGAAGCCGTCCGAGGTCTACGCCACCTACTGGAAGTTCGCCGCCGAGCGACAGGCCGTGTTCTTCCGCCGGATCGAGGGCGTCGAACCGCTGACCGCCGACCCCATCCTGGCGAAGCACAAGTTCTGCAACGCCTACCGGGCCTCCGACCGTGTCAGCCAGTACCTGATCCGCAACGTCATCTACCGGCACGACCAGTCGGCCGACGAGGTCGTCTTCCGCACCCTGCTGTTCAAGCAGTTCAACAAGATCGAGACGTGGGAGCTGCTGGAGCGGGAGCTGGGCACGCCCTCCTACCGCGAGTTCGACCTGGAACGCTACGCCGCCGTCCTGGACCGGGCCCTGGAAGGCGGTCAGCGGGTCTACTCGGCGGCCTACATCATGCCGTCGGGGTCGGGCGACTTCGAGGACCGCCGCAAGCACCGCAGCCACCTGAAGCTGTTGCGGCGGATGATGCAGGACCATCTGCCCCGCCGCCTGGCGGAGTGCCGCAAGATGAGTCAGGCGTTCGAGCTGATCCTGTCCTATCCGATGATCGGCGACTTCCTGGCCTACCAGTACGCCACCGACTTCAACTACAGCACGGTCACGGACTTCAAGGAGACGGAGTTCGTGGTGCCGGGGCCGGGGGCCAGGGACGGCATCCGCAAGTGTTTCAAGAGCCTGGGCGGCCTGAGCGAGGCGGACATCATCCGCTGGGTCGCCGAGCACCAGGAGCCGGAGCTGGAGCGGCTGGGCATCGAGTTCCGCTCCCTGTGGGGCCGGCCCTTGCAGCTGATCGACTGCCAGAACCTCTTCTGCGAGACGGACAAGTACGCCCGCATCGCCCACCCCGAGGTCCAGGGCATCAGCGGCCGGACGAGGATCAAGCAGTCCTACCGACCTAGCCCGACGCCCATCAGCTTCATGTACCCCCCGAAGTGGGGCATCAACGCGGCGGCCGCCGAAACCCAGCGTCATGCCGGGCGGCCCGCGTGAGACCCGGCAAGGAACGGAACGAAGGCCAGGAGGGCCGCAGCACCAGCGAGGAGCTGGAAGGAGGCCCGATGGACCTGCGAGAGTACCAGCGACAGGCGGCCCTGACGAACCGCGTCCTCTTGTCCTCGCCCTCCGGAGAGATGCCCGAGGGGCCGGCGATCCTGGTGCCCCTGCTGGGCCTGGCCGGCGAGGTCGGCTCGCTGCTCACCGAGTTCAAGAAGCACCTCCGCGACGGCCCGGCCCACCGGCTGTTCCGCGAGCAGGTGCAAGAGGACCTCGGCGACCTACTGTGGTACGTCGCCGACGTGGCCAGCAAGTTCGGCCTTGACCTCGACGACATCGCGGCGGCCAACCTGGCGAAGACGCGGGACCGCTGGCCAACCGAATCCTGCCCGGCCCGCAAGCCCTTCGACGAGGACAGCCCGATCAGCGAGCGGTTGCCGCGTCGGTTCGAGGTTCGCATCGAACAGGTGCTGAAGGGCGAGAGGACGGAGGTGACCTACTGGCTGGAGGGACGGCAGATAGGCAACGCCCTGACCGACAACGCCTATGAGGACGACGGCTACCGCTTCCACGACGTGTTCCACTTCGCCTACGCCGCCGTGCTGGGCTGGTCGCCGGTCCTGCGGGAACATCTGGGGTGCAAGCGGCGGAGCGATTCGCGGACAAAGGAAGTGGAAGACGGCGGCCGGGCCAAGGTGATCGAGGAGGCAGTGGCCGCCGTGGTGCATGACTACGCCACGAGGCACAACTGCCTCGCCGACGTGGAGACGCTGGACTACTCCCTGCTGAAGAAGGTCAAGGGGCTGGTGGCGGGCCGCGAGGTGGAGGTCTGCTCGCTGCACGAGTGGGAGCGTGCCATCCTGGAGGGCTACCGCGTCTGGCGGCTCGTCCGGGACCATCGCGGGGGCATCGTCGTCGGGGACCTGCTCGCCCGGACGCTTGAGTACCGGTTCGACCAGCACGCCCCACTGGTCGTCACCTCGACCCACGTTGATGAACCCGCCGGCGGGCAACCACGCCCGGTCCCCGCCACCATCCGGGGCCAGGAAGAGTAGAAGCAAGAACGAGCTGCCCGGCCAGTCAGACCAGTGCCGCCGGACGATCGACCGGCAACTGAAGCCCCCACGTTAGGAGACCGTGACCATGACCCCGACGGCCCCGGCACACCCGCTGGCAGCTGTTCTTCGGTCCCGAAACCCCGCCCTCGCCACTCGGGCCGAACACCTGATCCGCGAGGCCACGCGGGTCCTGCCGTTCACGATCTCGACCTTTCCCGGCGGGACGGACCACACGCCGACGCATACCTCGACGGTCGAGAACATCGCCCGCCTCCTGCTGCCCGACCCGGTCCTGGCCCTCCTCAACGACTGGGAGCTGTTTTTCCTGGCCCTGGCCTGCCACTACCACGACCTGGGCCGACCTGGGGTTCGAGAACCCACGCGAGGCCGACGTACTCGGCGAGGTGTGCCGGGGCCACCGCCCGAAGCGGAACGACGGGGTGGCCAACTGGGACGACATGGAGGCCCACGCCGTCCTCGGCGTAGGCATCTCGGTCCGGCTGCGACTACTGTCCGCGATGGTCTACGCCGACGACGAGCTGCACCTCGGGGCAGACCGGGCTCCCGAGCGGGTCGAGCGGTGGCGGGAGATCCGCGACGAGGAGGCCCGTCGGCACTGGCGGCGGCACCAGGCCGTCCACGGCCGTCCACCAGTTCGCGGACCCGGTCGGGGAGGATGCCGATCATCTGGTGGACGGCCAGGCCGCGGGCGGTCGCCTCCAGGCAGAGGTTCGCCGAGGCCAGCCCCAGGTCGTGCAGGGCGGCGGCGTTCGGCTGGCCGTTGCGGGCGAAGGCCAGGCGGGTGCAGCCCAAAGCCAGCACCGGGGCCGCCTTGGCCCACGCCCGGTTGCCCTCCACCAAGCAGGACAGCATCCGCGCGAACGCCTCGGGGTCCTCCCTCGTCGCCAGGAGGTAGGACCAGGGCTGCTCGTTGTACGAGGAGGGCGCCCAGCGGGCCGCCTCGAACAGCGACAGCAAGTCTGCCTTCGAGACCGGGCGAGTGGCGAAGGCGTAGGGACTCCAGCGCGCGGCGATCAGCTCATGCACCGGGTGGTCGGACTCGGCTCGGATGGTCATGGCGTTACTCCTTTTCGTCGGGCTGCCTGCGGGTAGTCTACCGGCGCCCGGGGCGGCGAGGAGGCCCTCTTGAGCAGAGCAGGAGCCATTTTACGGTCCCGCGGGGGTGGCGTGGGGGGGCGGACGAGGCGGCGGTGCGGCTATTTTTACGGCCGTTAACTTATCGCGGCAGCTACCGGGGGGCTTGCCTCTGTGCGGGTCGGGACTGCGGGCAAGGGCTTCGCGCCCGTGGAGAGTGGGGCGGGTATGCGCGTGGAAAAGGACAGGCTTATCTTGGAAACTGGAAACGTGGTCAGGATGGACATCGTGACCACCTGGACATCCTGTCCAGCCAGAAAGCAGACCGGGGTCGCACTGTTCGACAGTACGGACCCCAAGGTCGCATCACCCTGCTACGTGACGTCGTGTAGGCCCGGACAGATGCCGCTTTCCCCAGGTGAAGGAACCTGTGGCCCGCTTTCGATAGACGGGCAATCCAGTGAGGTCAATCGCTCGGGAAATGGTCAAGGTCTAGCTGATTCTGGCTGGTCTCCGGCCAGTTGAACCAGAGTTTCTCCTGCTTTCGGGCCTTCCTTCGACCGCCCGCTGCGTGATTGGCGATGTCGAACGTCACCGTCCGCCAGTTGGCGTACAACTCGTCGTACAGCGGGGATGGGTAGCCGCTCAAGACGACCCTGGCCTTGCAGGCGTTAAGTGCGGCTGCGAGTTCACGGTGGTCGTCTTCCGACATCTCCACGCCGTACACGTCTCGGCTGCCCTCGTGCCGCGTTTCGTGGACGTACGGCGGGTCACAGTAGATGAGCGTCTCCGGGCTGTCCCAGGTACGGATGACTTCGAGGGCCGGGCGGCAGATGAACTGGACCCGCCGCAGCCGCTCGATGATGGCCGGCAGTTGCTCATCGATCATCGAAAGGTAACCGGAAACTACATCCGCCATGTCACGCCGGACCCGGTGGAGGGTGAAGCTGAAGGAGTCGCCGCGCCCGCCCAGCGACAGCCGCCACCGCACGAAATCCCTGCGGGCCTGCTCGATCTCGTTGTCCGTGGGTTCACTCGCCCGGTCGAACTCGGCTTCGCTGTAGGGCGTGAGCGTCAACAGCCGGCGGAACTCTTCCCCGTGGTCGCGGAGGACGCGAAAAAGTCGGGTGATCCGCTGGTCCAGGTCGTTGTACACCTCGACGGGGGCCGGAGCCTTGTTGAGGAGCACGGACGCCGCCCCGCCGAACGGCTCCAGGTACGTCTGGTGGGGCGGGAAGTGGACGATGATCCGCTGGCTCAAGTACCGTTTCCCCCCGTGCCACTTTACCGGCGGCCGAAGCATGCTCATGTCCGCCCCGCTAGTTCGCCACCTGGTCGATGTCCGAGAAGCCGAGATCCTGGTCGTCAGACTTCGGCTTGAGCGTGGCCAAGGCTCCTGCCTTTCGGCGGCGGATCATTGCCGCCGCCAGGACCATCGGAGGCACGACTCGGCTTGTGCGCCGGGCGAACTCCTCCTGAAGCCGCCTGGCCGCTTCGCCGTTGATGGCGTAGTTGTCGGAAGCCACCTGCAACTCTTCGTGAATCGCGTCGAGGTGCCCGATCTCCTCGTCGGTGAACGCCACCTGCTGGTGGTGGAAGCCTCCGCCCGCATTCCGCCCGAGGTGCTCCCACTGCCCCTTCTTGCGCCTGGTGATCATGTAGTGGAGCACGTCGGAGGCCGACTCGCTTCGCCCGGTCAAATCGTTCCAGGCGGAAACCAGGCGTTGCAGGTCATCGGGCCGGTGCGGGTACTGGTCCGTGGGGATGTCGAACTCGCGGTAGAGAGCCCGCAACGATTCTTGCTCGTCTTTCTGGAGCCGGAGGCTCGGTCGACGGGTCGCCATTTGGCGTGACTCCGTGGGTTGTCCGTTCCTGTGCCGTTCACTCCTTTACCGCGGGAACGGGATGGTGGTTGTCCCTTCGTCCTGATGGGGGACCGTGTCTTCTTTTACGCCTATCGCGTAGTTGAGCCGTTCGCGGATCGCTTCGGGTCTCACTCCACACAAGTCCGAGACTTCTTTGAGGGACATCTGCCCGTCGAGCAGCAATTCGTCGATCAGCTGCTCGAAACGGGTTGCCCGGTCGGGGCGCACCAGGCCCGGTTCGTTCGTTTTCCAACCCCGCCGGGCGAACTCCGTCCACAGGCGCTTCGCTTCCGGCTTTGTGACGAACCCCAGGCTCTCGGCCCGGTACACCATCGCCGCCAGGGAAATCCCGAATCGCTCCTTGAACTGAACCATCCGCACGACGGACTTCCCCTCAAACGCCCGCTTCAGCTGACGGTTCGGCAGGAGGAGGTGGGAGGCGAACTCGAACGCCCGCTGCTCGTCGGCCTTGCTCTCCTCAGCGGCCGCGCAATGGCCGAACAGTACGTGGGCGAGTTCGTGCGCGGCATTCAGACGGGTCCGGTCGTTCGAGACGATGGGGTTGAGGACGACGACGTGCTCATCCCCGTACTTCGCCGCCAACCCGTCGATCCGCAGGTCGGTCGGGTTCTCTAGTACGCGAACCCCAAACCGCTCCAGCACGTCAACGACGCTCGGGATCGGCTCGTCCTCGGAGATCTCCAACTCACGGCGAGCCTGACGACTGAGGTCATCGGGTGGGGCCTGCTTCTTGACAGGAAAGTTCGCGACGGCCGGGGCCAACGGCCGGTTGAGGCGGACCTCAAGAGCGACGTAGCCGTCGATCCACCTTTGCACTTCCGCCTCGTAGCGGTGGAGGTCCGTGACCTTCAACCGCGATTTGAGGTTACGGTAGCGGATCCCCGTGAGGCCCTTCCCCCGCTCCAGAAACCAGTTCATTGGCCGTCCGTAGAGGTCCGCCAAGGCCGCCAGGACGTCCATCGGCGGCACGGACCTGCCGCTCTCATAGTTGGCAATGGTGGCGTGGGAGATCGGGAAGCGTTTGCCGACCCTCACCGCGACTGCTCGCGTTGACATGCCCGTGAGCGAACGAGCGGTCTTCAGTTTGGTCGCCAGGGCGTCGCGGGCATTCGCCTCTGCGACTCGTAACGTGGCGTTGCCCATGACATCAATCCGTCAAAGCGGTTTTACAAAGTCTACGTTATCCACAGTGGTATTTTACAACGTCGGTGAGGGATGTCAAGCGCATTTGCCTGCTGCGTCCAATCGCTGGGCAGGGGCAGGAAAGGAAGACCCCTGCCCAGCCGGGCTGCCGACCGAGAACACCTTGGGGAACGGACCGAACCCGAGATGACGCGCCTCGTTCCGCCTTTCTCCTCGATAAGAATTGACCGGCTGACCCTGGACACGCGGGGCTTCAAATCCACAAAGGACGTCACCCCGGTCAGCAGCCAGATGTGCCTCCTGGACATCCTGTCCATCGACGGAAGTCAGCTGCGTGAGAGCCAAAATCGCCCCACGCGATCGCGCCTAACCTCTCAGTCGGGAGGCCCTTTCGACATCCGCTCGCCAGCGTACCGGAGCGAATCCGCCCACCGCAGCAGCGCTTGTTCGATCTGCTGGCGCTGCGTCTCGGGGCGGGTGTGCGTGTACTTCCCCGTCATGCCCAGCCCGGTCTTCTCGCTCGGCCGGTGGCCCAGCGTCTGCTGGCGGATGAGGGGATCGACGTTCGCGTCCTGGAGCAGTGTGGCGAACGAGTGCCGCCACGATTTCGGGCACGTCGCCTCGGCGTGGCCGATGGCCTTCATGACCCGGATGAAGGGGTTGCGCACCGCGTCGGCCTTGATCGCACCGGCGTCCCACCACACGCGCCGCGCCACCTTCAACGCCTCGGCCCGGGACAGGGTGCGGCCGGTAGCTTGCTGCCGCTCCTTGCAGACGCGCTCCAACTCGCGGCGGTCGCCCTCCAGGGCGGGCATCTTGCCGGCGAGCCGCTCGCGCAGAAAGATCGGGCCACACTTGCGGTTGCCGATCACGGCCCGCAGCACGGCGACGACCTCGGGCAAGAGCGGCAAGGAGCGCTCATTTCCCGTCTTCACTCGCCAGCCCAATTCCGTCTTGTTGTGGATGTGCAGCCAGCCTTTCTCCAGGTCCACCTCTTCGATGAGCAAGTGGGTCAGCTCTCCGACGCGAAGTCCGGTCTTGGCCAGGGTGAAGTGGATCGGGAACGCCCAGTCCGCTGCCGCCTTGAGGAATGCGAGTTCGGTCGCGGCGTCGAACACGAAGATCGGCTTGGCGTCCTCGATCTTGAGCCGGTCGAGTGGCAATTCCGAGAACGGGTTGCCAGCATAGGGGGGTAGGTGCCGCCGTTTGACGGCGAAGTTGTACATGGCCCGGCAGGTTTCGAGGATGAACTGGACGCCCTTGTCGCGCAACTTGCGTTTCGCCGTGTTCCGATGACCGTTCGGCGTCACCTCGATCTTGCGCAGATGTGCCGCGAAGGCGTCGGGGCTGACTTCGTGGGCCACCGCCGGCCGAGGCTGCCGGCCGACGAAGTCTTCGAGGTGCTGCGTGGCGGCGCGATAGCGGCGGACGGTGCCGACCGAGGACTTCAGGACGTGCTCGTGGTAGTCGAGGAACTGCTGGCGCAGCTCGGGCAGGTTGATGGGGCTAAACGACAGCAGCGTCGGTGCGCCGGTGGTCAACTGGGCGTTGACCTGGGAGGCGATCTGTTCGGCATCCTGACGAGCGTCCGCGACCTTGCGGCGGACGGGCTGGCCGCCGTCGCGGTAGTAGAGCCACCAGGCCCCGTGGTGCAGGTAGACGGACACCTTCCCGACGCGGAAACGCGGAGAGACTTTCCGCTTACGCGATGGCATGAGACGCACTCCTGTGCACGGTTTGTGCACCAAACGTGCACCAGGATGCGTTTTTCGAGGGCCTTTTCCGTGCCGCAAGTTGCTTGATTCATAACAACTTGCGGCACGCAGACGTGGAGTGAAAGCGGAGAGGGAGGGATTCGAACCCTCGGTAGGCTTGCGCCCACACCGGTTTTCGAGACCGGCCCGATCGGCCGCTCTGGCACCTCTCCAACGCTGCTAACCTCGTACTCATCTGGACTTCCGGCGAATAATGGGCAAGGTTGTTTTTCTTACCCCTTTCGCCGGAGACCCCCCATGCCACGCAAGCCTACCCTCCGCAAGAAGAAGGTCGGGAAGTCCGTCTACTGGTTCACGAAAGCCGGCGGGGAAACCTACTTCGGCAACGTCCAGGACGTGACCTCCGACGAGGCGAGAAGGCTCTTCGCCGCTCACATGAAAAGTGTAGTGGAAGAGGACCACTCCAGCAAGAGAAAGGAACTCTCCGCCGGGGAGTTGGGCGCACGACACGGTTTGCACCTGCCGGGGGGAAGTCCTACACTGTCCTGAGCGAACGCGACCCCATTTTCCCCCCAAGTCCTGAAAGGGGCC
>JBBRPS010000107.1:0-17290 GCA_038227745.1 Gemmatales bacterium
CAGCGCGGACGACAAGGGCCTGGGGTCGGCCGAGGCGTTCGCCGTGCGCGCCGCGGACCGCCAGCGAAGGACCGGCAGCCATAATTCCATCAGCCGCCTCTCTTAACTGGTTGATAATTGTTAAACAGTGCCATTCGGGACGCAGCCCTATTCGAGCTGCGTCCCCTTAACACGTTCACCGTTTCGCGGACGACAGGCGCTCAACTCGCCGCGCGCAGGTCGGCCAACTCCTCCTTCACCGAGGCGTAATGGCTCGGCTCCATGCTGAACGACGCCGTGCCGCTCGTCGAGTTGCGCAGCTCGCTCGTGGAGCAGATTCTCCCTGCGCTGCCCAAGGGCGCCCTCGGCGTGGCGAAGGGGATGGGAGGGCGAGGATCGGAAGCGATTCCTGAGTTCTTCCCGTCGCCGGAGGTGACTCGCGGGCCGAGCGCTCGGCCCGCGAGTCCACCCGGGGTAGCAGACGCCAGGGTGGATCTCCACCCCGGCCTTCCGACGCCGGTCTTTGCAGGAGCTACCAGGAGAAGAAATTCATCGCGGGATTGTAATAGGTGTTCGGATCGAACATCGGCCCAAACAGGGGGGATTGATAGGCCGCGTTGGAGAGCTGGTCGACCGCTGTCCCATACCCGTAAGGGGTGGTGTAGCCCAGGTTGGCCGAAACGCTCGCGTAATCCGGCACGCCGGCGTAGACCCCGCCCCAGAGAGTGGTGGAGTAGGGGCTGAAATCCACCGAGCCCTGCAATCCCGCCAGCCCCGCCAGCGGCAGCGCCCCTCCCACGCTCACGGTCCCGTCACTCCCGAGACCGACCGGGCCAAGGTTCATCCCCGCCCCCAGGCCATTCGGGCCATAGTTCGCGCTCCATGGCCCGAAGGTCGCGCCGAACTGGTAGGTGAAGGGGCTGTCACCTCCCCCGTCACCGCCCACGCCGGGATTGGGGTCCCCTTGGTAGGGGGCAGTGTAGGGCGGTGAGAAGTATCCGGGGCCCGACAGCCAGTCCGCCGGCGCGTAGGGGGCGAGCGGATCGCCCGTCGTGTGGTCGTAGTTTGGCGCGTCGCCCAGGGAGAGGTCGGCCTGCTGAACCCTCGCCGCGGCCCGACCCATACCGGCCGGGGGCTTCGGCCCCGAAGGGTGCGGCCGGCCGCCCCTGGCCTGGGTGGCGTGGAAGAATTCATCCGAGGCGAGTACCCCGCGGATGAGCGCGGCGGTGTCGGCGCCGTTCATGACGCCGGCCCAGTACGAGTCTCCCGCGCTGCCCGCCGAGCGGCCCAGAAGTTCCCCGTACGTGCTCTCCACCTCCAGTCGGGTGGCCTCGGGCGCAGTCAGCATCGCACGGGCGACTGCCTCGCGATTCTCGCCGGCGGCCAACTTCGCGCCCCAATACTGCCGGCCGCTTTCGTCCAGCGGCCGGTTCAGAGTCACTCGGTACAGGTTGTTGAGGAATCCCCAGTTGGCGCCGCCCACCTTCGCGAAGAACTCCGGGGAGCCGAGGACCGCGATGCCCACGTCATCCGGGGAAGCGCCCTGGGCTTGCCGGTTGGACCAGTAGTTCAACTCCCCGGAGTTCGCCGTGCGGCCCAGCAGGCCATGGAACAAGTCCTGCGTGCGCTGGGCGTCCGCCTCCGGGCTGTTCACGATGCCGTCAACGACACCCTGGCGGGGGCTGCCGGCGTCGAGCCGTCCGGCCCAAAACGCCAGCCCCGCGGGATCGGGGCCACGGTTCAGCGCCCCATGGTAGAGCGCTGTCGCGTACACCTCGTTGGCGGAAGCCGCCGGCACCAGGCGGTCTTCCAGGAACTCGACCTCCAGGCCTCCGCCCTGCCGAGGCCGTTCGCCTCTCTTCCCACGGAACGCGGCCGGGAGTTTGAAGGTCAAGGACCACATCCACGACGTGAAGTTCATCGGTTCACTCCTTACTATTGTAGACCTACTTTGCGGGTAACCGCCGGGAGCGCGGGGTGGGGGAGGATCGGACAATGCCGTGGAAACGACCCCTTCCTCGCTCCGTGGGAGAACGCACCGAGTTCCCCTTCTCCCTGCTACACAGTTGAGGGCGCCTTCGTGTGACAGGGCCGCCAACTTTTTTCGGAAAACCGCGTGGGCCAAGGTGCTGGCGGGAATTGTGCCGCGGACTCCTCTTCAACAGGCACGTCACCGGACCCGAAGGGGCCTCCCGCCTGTGGCACGCCCCTTGTGCCGGGACGACAACTTGATTCGCGGGAGAATGCCGTCTAGAATGCGCTCAGTCCCGGTTCATTTCCTCGCTGAGGGTTCTGCATGAAGGACTCACTCCCGCAACCGGACGCCGAACCGTCCCAGTTCAGCTTGATCAACACGACCGCGAGCGCGGTGACCCACCCCGTGCGCCTGCTGGAGCGGTACTCCAAGGCGATCTACAGTTACCTCCGAGCGCTGCTCGGGAAAGAGGATGGCGGCGAGGCCGCCGGCGAGTTCTTCGCCGACAAGGTTCTGGAGCGCAAGTTCGTCGATTGGAAGCCCGGGAAGGGACGCTTCCGGAAGTACCTCAAGGTTTCGGTCTTCAACCACGCCATCGACTACCAACTCCGAAGGAAGCGGCTGCGCGGCCGCGAGACGCTGCTCGCGGATCCCGACAGTTTCCCGGATCTGGTTAAACCGGGTCGCAAGGCGTCCGAGCCCTACCGCGACGCCTACCGCGCCGCGATCCTGGACGGGGCGAAGGCAGCCTTGCAGGCTTACCAGAAACAGCACAGGGGCAATGTCTATTTCACCCTCGTGGAACTGCTGGGTGACAGGGAAACCGCGGACTCCCAGGAGCTGGCCGCCGCACTGAAACAGGCGACCGAGCGCGATTACACCCCCGCCAGTGCGCGCCAACAAAAGGCCCGGGCACTGCGCAAGCTCGCGGAATTGCTGGTCGAGCAGGTGTGTCAGCTGGACCGCCTCACCACCCCCGAGGCGCTCGACGAACTGCGTGAGCTAGGCCTGGAGTTCGTCATCGACTTCCTCCCCGAGAAGGAGAAGGGCGCCAGGGCGCTGAGTCGGGTTCCCAAAAAGTAGGGCACCAGGCCCGGCCGGCTCTGGGGACGAGCCCCGGGCGGGAGGGCGAACCTTCGGTCTCCGAGACCGTGAGGTGGCGCCCCCCCGCCTTGCCCCTTTTAGCGCCCGGGGTGGTAGAAATAGCGGACGGCGCCCATCCGGGACCGCCCGAAACCGCGAGCCACCGTCGTATCATTGGCAGGGGCGGCCCCGGCGTGGGTGATGCGCGGGCCGTCGTGGGTCGAGTAGGCGCCCGGGCGCACCATCGCGATGTGCCCGTGGCCCTTCGGGTTAGGATTCTGCCAAGCCGCCACGACCGGCCGGCCCTCATTCGCCAGCCGTTGCGCTTCCGCGGCGGACACCCCCCTCCAGCCGTTGCTGGAGTTGCTCAGCCAGCCGTGCATGTCGTTGGCCTTGAGCCATTTCACCTGGCCAGACGGCTCCCGGACGGAGAGCGGGATCGGGGCGCCCAGTTTTTTCGTGGCGTCGTGGACGAAACGGTTGCAGAATGTCTGCACGATCCTGCCGTCCCTGCCGCGCACCGGCTGATACTGCCGGCTGTCCCCCACGCGCAGCGAATCGAGCGTCTGGTTCAGCTGCGCCGCGCGCGGGTGCCCCGAGGGCAGGAGCCCTGGCCTGACCTGCGGCGTCGGGACCGGCGGCTTGCTCCCCGGCGCGGGGACCGGCCTCAGCTGTGGCCCCCCCAGCGGGGGCTTCGGCTGCGCCGCGGGCGGCTTCACCTGCGGCACCGGCGTATGGCGCAGGGGGGGCACCGGCCGGGGTTGCGGCGCCGGCTTGACCTGAGGGGCGGGTCGGGCCTGCGGCGCTGGGGCGAACGGCTTTCTCGCGGGGATGCTCGGCGCGGCCAGGGGCCGGGGAGAAGGGGCGGCGGGCCGCGGCGGAAGTGCCGGGGGACGTCCTCCTCGTTGACCGGCACCCCGGACGGCGCTCCCCAAGCCAAGCAGGACGAGTACGATACTGGTGCGAAGGCAGGTGTACATAACGGTTCCTTTCCTGGAGGAGGCAGCCCCGTCAGCCCGACGGACGCCCTGCCCCTCTGTCCGACTGCACGCCGTGACCCCCGCTTCTGTGACAGCGAAATGAACAGGAGACGCCCTATGTCCCAAGAATCCGGCCCCCAGGACCTACCGCCCGAACCGCGGCCGTGCCGGGAACCCTCGGCGCAAGGATCTCCCAACCCCATCATCCCCGGCTACCAGATCGACAGCTGGTTGGGGGGAGGGGGTATGGGGGATGTCTACAAGGCGATTGACCTCACCCTGAAGAGGCCGGTCGCCATCAAGGTGATCAAGAAGGGCTGTTTCCACCTTGCCAATCTGGATCGGTTCAAGCGAGAAGCCGAGGCGGCCGCCAGCGTGATCCACGCAAACGTTGTCACCGTCCATACAGGCGGTGAGTACGCCGACGGGGGCACGCAGCTGCCTTACCTGGTCATGGAATACGTCGAAGGCCACACGCTGAAGGACCGACTGGCGTCTGGCCCGCTCGAGCCAGCACAGGCAGCCCAGCTAGTCGAGACGCTGGCCAAGGCCATGGAGTACGTCCATCAGCACAAGATGGTGCATCGAGACCTGAAGCCAGGAAATATTCTGTTGCCCGGGAAGAAGGAAGTGCGGTTGCTCCCTGAGAAGGCCAAGATCGCCGACTTCGGCCTCGCGAAATGTCTCGACTCCGACAAAGGCCAGACGCGGAGTGGGGCCATCGTGGGTACCCCCGCGTACATGGCCCCTGAACAGATTGGTAAGAACACCTCGGTCGATTTCCGCACCGACGTGTACGGCCTGGGGGCCGTCCTCTACCACTGTCTGACCGGTGAGGCGCCCTTTGAGGAGCTGTCCCGGACGAAGAAGCCGATCCGCCCCTCCAAACGGCGTCCTGGCATTCCCCCTGCCATTGACAAGATCTGCATGCGCTGCCTGGAGCGCGATCCCAGAAAGCGCTACCAAACTGCCGCGGAAGTAGCGACTGCTCTCCGCGGGTTCGTCAGCGCCGCGAGTACGGCGCTGACGAACCCGAAACCGCTGCCGAGGGCGCCGCGTCAGCAGAGCACCCGAAGGGTACTCCGGCGCCCGACGAATCTCTTGCTGTTCCTCGGTTGCCTGGCGCTATTCCTATTCCTGTCCGCTCTTCTCGCTCTCTCGCCGGGAGGGAGGTCGCCGGTCGGCCTCGGCGTGCTGGGGATCATGTTCCTGGTCATCCTGTACTCGGTGTACCAGCTTTTCTTCAGCCCGCAGCCGCCTACCCCGGAAACCGTTTTCCTGCTCAGGGCCGTGCTCCTCGCCTTTGTGATTCTGCTGTTCGCGGCCGTTCTTTCCCTGGTGACGGGTTGGCCGCCGGCCTTGCGCGAATTCTTCCATCCCAGCGTGATCCCTCGAAAAAATTACCCATCCGGCCGCATCAACCTGCCCAAGCCCGTCGAGGCTCATAAAGTTTTCAACGCCAAGACGGAAGAGTTGGAAGGGAGATTTCGAGGCAGGATGGGGATCTGGAAGGACTGGTTGAGGGAAGGGGCCAAAGGCGGGCTTCTCGTTTACGAAACCCCCTCCTTCGACGACTATTACAACTCCTTCGATGCACGACTCGTGTTCGACCGCGTGAAGGTGAAGCTGCTCGACGGGGCCGCGTTTTTGAAGCGGGTCGATCAGGAACAGCACGAAGAGGTGTATCGCCAACTCGACTTCTACGTTCGTCACGACAACGGGCAGATCAAGGCGAACCCCGGAAAGGATCCGACCGACAATGCGCTGAAGAAGGTTAAAATCAATTCGGGGGAGACTCTATTGGTTGTTGTCCAGATCGCGGCGCTTGACGGCTCGCCATTGCTGTGCAATCTTGAACTGTATCAAGCCCATCTCGCGCTTGATGAACGCTAACACCTCCCTTCCCTCAATTCGGTACAGAGAGGAACCCCGGTCATGAGAAAATGTGCGCTGGCGTTTGCGCTCGTCCTGCTCGCCTCAGGAAGCGCCCGCGCGGCAAGGATCACAGGCACCCTTCTGCGGCTCCAAGGGGACGCGATCCCGGAACTGGAGAAGGAAGCCGATGGCACCCTGTCATTCACCGTTGTGGCGGTCCAAGGGATTAACGAAGTGGGCAGAGGCGGGTTGATTAGCGCTAAGGCCCCCTTTCAGTACCAGATCGACATCGACGAGAGTAAGCTCTCCACGGACAACGTTCAGGTAACCTTGATCTTCAGTGGGAGGGGGTTGACCCGGACGCCGGTAGGGTCTGTGGCCGGCAAGGTGAACGTCTCGGGAGCGCCGGCTCAAGTGATCCACGCCATCGTGCCCCGCGAGGGTGAGGGGCCTCCAACGGCCTGCCCGTGCAGCCCCGAGGAGACCTGGTACTTCCTGGACTCTCCGCCACGGCACCGCTTCTCCTGGTTCCGCCGCCATCAGTGACGGCCGATGAGGTTTCTGGGCCTCGCGCAGAAGGGCCGTCAGCAGGTCCGCGGCGCGCACGCCCCTGCCTTCTGCCACCGCGGAAACAAACAAGGCCGGCGGCCTCAACGAGAGGCCGCCGGCCTTGTTTTTTCACCGGCCCAGAGGACGCGGGTTAGCTCGCCGCGCGCAGGTCGGCCAGTTCCTCCTTCACCGAGGCGTAATGGCTCGGCTCCATGCTGAACGACGCCGTGCCACTCGTCGAGTTGCGCAGCTCGCTCGTGTAGCCGAACAATTCCGCCAACGGCACGTAGGCGTGCAACTGGCAGCGGCCCTTGTCCATGCTCAGGTTCAGGATCTCGCCGCGCCGCCGGTTGAGGTCGCCCGTCAGCGCCCCCAGGTACTGCTCCGGCGCGTACACCATCACGTTCATGATCGGCTCCAGCAGCACCAGGCCCGCCTTGGCCTGCACGTCGCGGAAGCACTCCAACGCCGCCGCCTTGAACGTGTCCGCCGAGCTGTCCACCTCGTGCGCCTTGCCGTCCAGCAAGCTCGCCTGGATGCCCACGCACGGGAAGCCGTACTTGGCCCCCTTCACGCAGCCCTGCCGGAAGCCCGCCTCCACCGACGGGATATACTCCGTCGGCACCGCACCGCCGACAACCTTGTTCATGAAGTACAGGTTGTTCGGGTCGGGCTTCTCGCCCTGCTCCTCCTGGTAGGCGGTCCACTCCTCGACCTGGGCCTTGGTCAGCGGCTCGAACTTCATTTCGATGACGGCGTACTTGCCGCGGCCGCCCGACTGCTTGATGTAGCGCGTCTCCAGCTCGACCGGCCTGGCCAGCGTCTGGCGGTAGGCCACCATCGGCTTGCCCACCTCGACCTGCACGCCGTGGTCGCGCATCAGCTTGTGGACGGCGACCTCCAGGTGCAGCTCGCCCATGCCGCTCAGGATCAGCTGGTTCGTCTCCGGGTCGGTCCGGCTGCGCAGCGTCGGGTCGTCGCGCACCATCTTGCCCAGCGCCTCGGCCAGCTTCGTCTCATCGACGTTCTTGGCCGGGATGAGCGCCTGCGCGATGACCGGCTCGGGAAAGCGGATCTCCTCGAGGATGACCGGCTTGTCCTGGGCGCAGAGCGTGTGCCCCGTCGAGGTGTGCTTCAGCCCGACCACCGCGACGATCTCGCCCGGGCCGGCGACCTCCAGCCGCTCGCGGCGGTCGCCCATCATGCGGTAGACGTGGCTGATGCGCTCCTGCTTGTTCACGCCCGTGTTCTGGATCGTGTCGCCGGGGTGCAGCTCGCCGGCGTAGATGCGCACGAACACCAGGTCGCCGTGCTTCTCGCTGACGGTCTTGAACGCCAGGCCGCAGAACGGCTCCGACGCCTCGGGCTTGCGTTCGACCTTTTCCTTCTTCTTGGGCGTGTGGCCCTGCACCGGCGGCCGGTCCATCGGCGACGGTAGGTAGTCGCGCACCGCGTCCAGCAGCAACCGCACCCCGTGGTATTCCTTCGACGAGCCGCAGTGGACCGGCGTTATCTTGCCGGACAGGGTGCCGGCGCGCAGCGCCCGGCGGATGATCTCCTCCGGCACCGGCTTGCCATCGAGGACCATCTCCAGCAATTCGTCGTCGGCGTGCGAGGCGGCCTCGAGCAAGTTCTCGTGCCCCTTCTGGGCCTCGGCCTGATACTGGGCCGGGATCTCGTCCCACTTGTAGCGGAAGTGGGTGGCGTCGGTCTCGTCCTGCACCCAGAACTTCATCCGGATGAGGTCGATGACGCCCTCGAATTTACTGCTCTGCCCGGCGGGCAGGGTGCAGACCGCGGGCACCATGTCGAGCTTGCTCTTCATCTGCTCGATGCAGTCGAAGAAGTCCGCCCCCATGCGGTCGAGCTTGTTGACGAAGGCGATGCGCGGCACGCGGTGCTTGTTGGCCTGGTGCCAGACCGTCTCGCTCTGGACCTCGACGCCGCCGACGGCGCAGAAGACGCCGATCGCCCCGTCGAGGACGCGCAGGGAGCGCTCGACCTCGGCGGTGAAATCGACGTGGCCGGGGGTGTCGATCAGGTTGATGCGCGTGTCGCCCCACTCGACGGTGACGGCGGCACTGTTGATCGTGATGCCCTTGGACTTTTCGAGGGGGTCGAAGTCGGTCGTGGTGTTGCCCTCATCGACGTCGCCCGACTTGTGCTTGGAGCCCCCGAAGTAGAGAATGCGCTCGGTCGTCGTGGTCTTACCCGCGTCCACGTGGGCGATGATGCCGATATTGCGCAGATTGTCGAGCATAATTGGCAGCCGGCGACGCAAGGCAGAAGGGAAAAGGAGGACGATTCGGTCCTGCTTCCGCCTTCCGCCTCCTTTCCGACCTCCTCCAAAAAACAAAACCGTGCGGGCGGCCGGAGAACCCTTCTCCGGTCAGGTGCAGCGCCGCACAGCAACGGTAGCGAACGTATCGGGGCCGCGTCATCAGAGTGCCGCGGCCCGCTGTATCTAATTAGAGAGCCGAGGGGTCAGCTCAGGTTCAAGGTCCTTACGGACAAAACCCCGGCCAAGGGAGAGCGGTGACGGGGTGGTATGGGTGGAATGTCTGGTTCTTCGGTCACTTCCGGTCGCGCTCCGGAAGCGAGCATTATTATTATAACTGAACATGTGGAATCGTCCAGACGTACCATGAATGTTCCGGGAATAGCCCCGCCCGGGGTTCCGAAGCCCCGGGCGGACCTCGCGACAGCCGGCTTGCATCCCCCCTGGTGCCGGGGTTACAATAACTCGCGCCCGGCAGGAGGGGGCGGTGCCCGCCCTCGACTCGCCCTCTCTTCCCTTGTCCTACTCCCTTGATTCAGGATACCCGGCCATGCAAGACGTACCGGCTCAAGGCGCACCCCAGGAAAGCGTTCGCGAAGGCTCGACCTCGTCTCCGCTCGCGAACTCCTTCCTGTCCCATAAGCCGTACCCCACCTCGGCGCCCGCGCCGAGTACACCTCCCCCCGCCGCCAAGGCGCCCGCGCGGCGCAAGGTGCTCTCCCGCATCGTTCTCCCCCTGGCAATCTTCGTGGCCGGCATCGCCGGGATTGCCTGGGTCACTCAGTACGTCCCCAACCGCGGCGCCGACGAGCAGACCGTTGCCCCACCAGGCCCCCTCACCACGCCCATCCGCTTTGAAGACCAGCTCGAGCGCGGCGAACTGAGGGGGGTCATGGCCCTGTGGGAGCCGAACGTGCCCCTCGACCCCAAGGCTGCCCCTTACGCGGCCGAGTTTGAAGTCCTGAAGGACCGCAAAGACGGCGGCCATTACGACTTCGAGTTCAAGAACGAATCGTCGGAGAACGCGGAGGTGGGCCTGGGGGAGATGAACTGCCGCTGCTCCGGTGCCAAGGCCTGCCTCCTCGTCGGGGAGGACTGGGACCGTTACCAGCAGATCAAGAAGATCGACCCGATCACCCGCGCCCGCAAGGATGACGACAACTTCCCCTGGCGGCCGCTCGCCGACAAGGACGGCAACGGCCTGAGCGTTCCCCCAGGTAGCCGCGGCCTCGTCCGCCTGTCCTGGGAGGTGCGCCGCCCGGAGATCGAGCGGGCGACCCTGACCCTCAAGGTCTGGTCCGGCACGGCCGGCAAGCCCAGCGAGCGCCTCTTCACCACCCTCCGCGTCGATATCTCCTACGTCCTGCCGGTGAACTTCACCCCAGAGCGCGTGGATGTCGGCGTGCTGACCGCGAAGGGGACGAGCGCTCCGACCGGCTTCGTGTGCTGGTCCGCGACGCGCGACCTGAAGATTGCCGTGCATAACACCGACCCGTGCTTCGAGTTCACGGCCCGGCGCCTGGACGACAAGGAATGCCGGAAGTTGACGGATACCTTGCGGGCGCTGAACATCCCCACACGCATCCGCTCGGCCTGCAAGGTGAAGGTCGTCGTCCACGAGCAGAAGGGCGACAAGCAGCTCGACCTGGGCGCCTTCCAGCGGGCCGCCCCCCTGACGATCCGCGACGAAGATGGTTCTCTGCTCGAGGTCTCCCTTCCGACCATCCGCGGCTACGTCCAGGGCGAGATCAAGGTCGGCGCTCTCGACCAGAGCAAGATCGACCTTGGCAACTTCAAGGCCCAGGTCGGCACCGAGATCACGACGCGGGTGTGGTCGAAGCCGGGGACGGAACTCGAGTACCAGGGCTTCACGCCTGCCGGCCTGAACCTGAACGTCAAACTGAAGAAGCTGCCGAAAGAGAGTGACGCCAGCTGGAACGTTTACGAGATGAAGGTGACGGTCCCGCCCGACATCCAGCCGGGGCCGCTGCACGAGGATAGTGCCGTCATTCTGCGCACGCGGGGGCCGCAGGGCCGGGTCATGCGCATCCCGGTGATCGGCACCGCAGGCCGAGGTTGACAGAAAACCCGAAAACAGGGAATAAAGGGGTTAGCGGCCGGGCGCCTGTCCCGAGGAACAGTAGGCAGCCAAGAAGCCCACGGGCCGCGCCCCGTGGGGGTGACCGTTCGCTGCCGACTGCCTACTGCCTTCTGTGTTCCTCCGCCCCGCTGGAAACGAGGAGAGCGCTCTTATGGAGAGAGAAGACCGGGCGATCACCGGCGGCGTGCCCTCCCGCCCCGCCGCCGCCCCGCCGAGCCCACTCGCGTCCGCACCCGACGGTCCGCCGCCCCCCTCCCCCGCGCCCCCGGCGCCCGGCCTGTTCCAGCATGCCGTCCGGCTGGCCCCCGTCGCCCTGGCCGTCCTTGCCTGTGCCGTTGGCCTGGTGCTGTTCCTGCGCGTGCCGCCGCCCGGCGGCCAGGGGCAGGAACAGCAGCCGCTGGCGACCAACCTCGGGCTCTTCCCCGGCTGGGGCAAGCCCGACATCGTCCTCGTCCTCTCCGGCCAGCAGAACGGCTACCTGCAGCCGTGCGGCTGCTCGAATCCGCAGTACGGCGGCCTGGCCCGCCGCTTCGCTTTCCTCCAGACTCTCAAGGAGCGCGGCTGGTCCGTGGTCGCGGTGGACCTCGGCGACATCGCCGACCTGCCCAAGCGCAGCACGCCCCTGACGACCCTGAAATACGTCACCTCCATGAAGGCCCTCAAGTTGATGGACTACACGGCCGTCAGCTTCGGCTTCAACGAGATGAGCATGCCCCTGGACGAGGCGCTCAACAGCTACTCGCTGAACAATCCCACGCCGCGCGTCGTCGCCGTCAACCTGCTCGACCGGGAGAAGAAGGGCGATCGGTTCCACGAAACCGTGATGAGCTGGGAGGTCGCCGGCAAGGGCGGGGCGCCGAAGGTCGGCGTCGTCGCCCTCATCAGCCCCAGCGTCGAGAAGGCAGCCAAGGATCCGAGCCTGCGGTTCGCCACGAATACGCCCGCGATCCTGGAGAAGGCTCTGAAAGAGATGCAGGCGCTGAAGGCGGAAGTGAACGTGCTGCTCTACCAGGGCACGCCGCGCGTGGCGAAGAAGTGCGCCGAGTTCTGCGCCGAGCAGCGCCAGAAAAACCCGGACTGCCCGGCGCTCCACGTGGTCCTGACCCTCAACGAGGAGGAGGAGCCGGCGGGCATCCCGGAGTTCGTGGGCAACACGATGATCGTCGGCGTCGGCCAGAAGGGCCGCTACGTCGGTGTCGTCGGCGCCACGCGCACGGGCAAGGCGGACCGGCCGTGGGAGCTGCGCTACCAGTTGACTCGGATCGGGCCGGAGTACCAGACGCCGAAGGGCCAGGAGGCGAAGAACCCCGTCATGGAACTGATGGAGGACTACGCCGAAGCCGTCAAGGCGGGCGACCACCTGGAGAAGTTCCTGAAGTCGCGGCAGAAGAAGCACCCGGTGCAGATCGCCTTCAAGAAGTCGGAGTACGTCGGCGCGGATGCGTGCCAGGGCTGCCACCAGAAGGAGTACGAGATCTGGAAGCACTCCAAGCACGCCCACGCCTACGACAAATCCCTGGTGGTGACGGCGACCCAACCGAAGAACCGCCAGTACGATCCCGAGTGCGTTGTCTGCCACGTGGTCGGCTACGGCTACGAGAAGGGCTTCGTCACCGAGGCGAAGACGCCGGACCTGAAGAACGTCGGCTGCGAGAGCTGCCACGGCCCGAGCGGCGAGCACGCCGACAACCCGAGAAACCTGGCGATCCGCGACGCGATCAACCCGTACCGGGCCAAGCCCAACGAGACGCCGCAGGCGCGCAAGTACCGGATCAACCAGCTCGACATCTTCTGCCAGAAGTGCCACGATGTCGATAACGACGTCCACTGGAAGTTCGAGGAGAGGTGGCCGGAGATCGTCCACATGAGACCGAACCGCCCCCTCCCGCCCGCCGTCAAGGGCGGCAAGTAACCCGCCTCGTTTAGCCGCGAGCCTCGGGCGCGCGCGCTCGCCCGAGGCTCGCGGCTAAACTCACCCCTTGTCCCCTCCCGTCGGCAGCAGCCGCACGATATACGACATTTGCCCGCGGTGCAGGGCGAAGTGCGCGACCAGGTGCTGCAGCGCCTTCAGCACCGGGCCGAACCGCGCCTTCGGGTGCGGCGCCGCCAACTGCTCCGCGGTCAGCGACCCCACCACCCGCCGGAACGTCGCCACCGCCGCGTCGAGGCTGGCCAGCACCTCCGCCTTGGCCGGCGGCCGCTCCTCGGTGAACTCGCGCTCGCGGTCGCGCACGTAGCCCGTCCCGCCGAGCTGGCCGCCGACGAAGTGGTTGAGGTTGCCGCTCAGGTGCAGGATCAGGTGGCCGACCGAGTTGCCCGGCTCCACCGGCTTTCGCCACAGCACGTCCTCGGCGAGCGGCTCGGCGAGCTGCCGTACCCCGTCGCGCAGCCCCTCCAGCTCCTCGATCAGCGCCGTCCGCGCCAACGCCGTCACGTCCGCAGTCATGGCTATCCTCCTCCGTTTACAGTGCAGGAACCAGGCGGTTCTTGGCGAACGGCCGGCGTAAGCCGGCTGGTACGTCGTTGCCACCAGCCGGCTTACGCCGGCCGTTCGCCAGGCATGCACAACAGATCCACAGCTTCCCATTAGGGGCTACGGCCCCGCCGCGGGCAACAAGAAATCCTGTCTTCACCATTCCGGGGCCTCACGCTAGAATCCGCGTCCGGACGTGACGGTGCGTTTTGAGGAGCGCCGCCCGCAGCCCCGCCCGAGCGGGGCAAGCGCTCTGGACCCGGATGAGGAAGCCAAGCATGAGGAAGACGCTGTTGGCCCTGACGGTCCTGGCCCTGGGCGCGGGCACGGCCTCCGCCCAGAGCGGGGCGTGGGCGGATAAAATTTTCGGCGGCAAGACCGTCCACGACTTCGGCACCGTCGCGCGCGGCACCCAGCTGGTGTACACCTTCACCATTCACAACATCTACAGCGTGCCGCTGGAGATCACCAACGTCCGCGCCACCTGCGGCTGCCTCACCGCGACGCCGAGCACCAAGCTGCTCAAGCCGCAGGAGAAGGCCCAGCTGCACATCGCCATGGACGGCCGACGCTTCACCGGCCCCAAGGCGATCAACGTCTACGTCACCGTCGGCCCCGAGTACGTCTCGACGGCGACCCTGCGCGTGACCGCCAACGCCCGCCAGGACGTGGTCCTCAACCCCGGCCATTTCAACTTCGGCGTCGTCCGCCAGGGCCAGGCCCCGACGCAGACGCTCGACGTGGAATACGCCGGCAACTTCGACTGGCGCATCACCGAGGTGGTGCGCAATCCCGCGGCGCCGTACGACGTGGTCGTCGAGCAGCTCTACCGCCAGCCGGGGCAGGGCCGCCAGGCCGGCCGCGTCGGCTACCGCCTCGCCGTCACCCTCAAGCCCGACGCGCCCGCCGGGCCGCTCAACCACGAGCTGATCCTCAAGACGAACGAGCCGGGCGGCAGCCAGTTCATGACAGTCGTGGTCGAGGGCAACATCCAGGCGACGCTGAACGTCTCGCCGAGCGTCGTGAACCTGGGCAAGGTCAAGGTCGGCACCGAGGTGATGCAGAAGGTGCAGGTGCGCGGCCAGCGGCCGTTCCACGTGCTCAAGGTGGACGGCGTCGGCGACGGCGTGACGGCGGTGCTGCCCACGGGGGCCGCCCAGAACCACGTCCTCGTCCTGCGCTGCCAGCCGACCCAGGCCGACGACCTGCGCCGCCAGCTCGTCATCCACACGAACCTCGACCAGAACGCCACCGTCAGCGTCAATCTCGAGGGCAAGGTTACGCCCTGACACCGGCCGCCGCCCTATCGCCTTTCCCCTCCCGCGGCGGTTATTTGGCCGCGAGGGATGTTTTGGAGTGCGGCGCTTTGCGCCGCTTTCCCTTTTTCTTTTTTCCTTGCCGGGCCGCGAGGGTACGAAAGAAAAAGCGAAAGCGGCGCAAAGCGCCGCACTCCAAAACATCCCTCGCGGCCAAATAACCGCGCTTTCGTCCGCAGTCACTGGTTCGACAGCAGCATGGCGATCGGCCGCGTCTGCGGGATGTTCTCCAGGATCGTCTTGACGGTCACGACCAGCGGGACGGCGAGGATCATGCCGGGGACGCCCCAGATCGAGCCCCAGAAGGCCAGCGACAGGATGATGACCAGCGGGCTGAGGTCCAGGCGGCGGCCGGCCAGGCGCGGCTCGATCGCGTAGCCGATGCCGTTCTGGATCACGCCGAGGGTCACCAGCACGCCCAGCGTCAGCGCCAGGCTCTCGAACTGCACAAGGCTGAGCAGCACGGGCAGCATCGTGGCGACCAGGCTGCCGAGGTAGGGGATGAAGTTGAGCGCGAACGTCAGGAACCCCCAGAACACCGCGTAATCGACGCCGAACGCCTGGAGCGCCGCCGTGGTCAAGACGCCGGCCAGCAGGCTGACGGCCGCCTTGACGGCGATGTACTGTTCGATGGCGGCGTTGATGCGATCGACCACGGCCAGGGTGTCGGCGGCCCGCAGCTCGCCGGAGGCGGCGCGGATGCGGCGCACGAAGCCGCCGCGCTCCGCCAGGATGAACACCAGGTAGACGAGGATGACCGCGGCGTTCGACAGAAAATCGACGAAGGTGCCGAGTGCCGAGCGGACCATGCGGCCGACGTCCCCCGCGCTCGCGTGCTCCACGCGCAAGGCACTGAGCGGGTCCATCTCCACGCCGAACATGTCCTTCGTCACCTTCCGCGAAAAGCCCGTAAAGCGATCCTCGTAGTCCGGCATCTTCCTCCGCAGGTCCTCGACGCTGTAGTAAATCATCTGGCCCAGCGCGAACGCGCCGGCGAGGAAGACCAGGACGATGACCAGGAAGGAGAGGACGGGCCAGACGCGGTGTCGGACCAGCCAGCGGTGCGCCGGCAGGATGACGTAGGCGAGGAAGGCGGCGATGAAGAGTTGCTGCAGCACGGTCGCGAAGAGCTGCAGGAGGTGGACGGCCAGGACGAGGACGAGCAGGCCCATCGCCGCCATGATGAGCTGGCGGTAGAAGCGCGTCGCCGGCTCCCACAGGGCGGGAGGCGGCGAGGACGCGGGAGGCTGCGAGGCTGGCGGCTTCACACGGGGTCCTCCAGGCGCGGGCGTTGGCCCCGGCCGCGCGTTCAGAAAACGACCTGCACCATCGAGAAATCGTCGTTGAGCGTGTCGGCGCCGTGGAGCTGCCGCACGTGGGGCAGCAGCCGGTCCAGCGGCGAGGCGTCCGGCGGCTCCGGCCGGCGCCCACGGCACAACCGGGAGAGATGGCCACACGGCCCGGTCGCCCCCGCGATTCTGTCCTGCCGCCCGGCCCGTCACGGTTATACTATGCTCAGGGAGGAATTCGAGAGGCATAAATCCCCTTTTCCGAAGAGGCGCGGCCTCCTCCCCGAAGCGCCCGTTGCCCCACAGCCCCCACCGCTGCCGCCCGCGCCCCGACCGGCTCCGCTCTCATGCCGGTGCCGGCCGACCGCCTCGCGAGCCAGCCGTACCTCTACGAGGTCCTGCGGCGGCCCGCCCCCTTCACGCCCGAGGCGCGGGCGGAGATCCTCGCCCGCCACCGTGGGGACGAGCTGCCAGCTCGTCCCCACGGTCGGGGTCCGCAGCCCTCTTCTATTTCGCGGTGGTCAAGGCCGGCGAACAGCAGGCCGAGACGCAGACGGCCCTGCTGTTCCGCTACGGCCCGTCGGAGCAGTTCGGCGTGGCGCTGGCCATGATCCGCCGCATCCAGGCGGTGAGCCTGGATCGGGTCGCCAGAAGGGCGGTGCGCTGCACGCGGTTTGGGGAACAAGGACTGCCTGGGACTTTGTCGGCGCCGGGGAGGATTCTGTCACCCCATTCGGTCACCGTGAAAGGATCCTCTCCGGCGCAAGTGGTTTGGAGACAAGAGCCCGGGACGGCCTCTGACCGTTCTTTCACCTTTCTCACAGGGTCTGCCTCCCGGCGTGCGTCGCGCACGGGGAAGGTCTTCCTGCCCCCGTGCTCCCTTCCCTTTTGAGACAGTCCCTTCTGCCAACACCACGCCCCTCGCCCTGGCTTCAGGAGAACGGTTCCTGACACCTTTCTGCGCCCGCAATTCTAGCAGGGTCGGCCCGGCGACTCCAGAAGGGCGGTGCGCTGTACGCGGTTTGGGGAACAAGCACTGCCTGGGACGAATGGCACTGTCCTGCGCCCGACCTGTTGCCGGGCCCTTTCGCCCGCTTTCTCCGCGGGGTACAATAGCCGACCAGTGCGAGCGAATCACTCCATGACGCTCCATCGTCCCCAATCAAAAGTCTGCCCATGTTCCAGCTGCTGAAGTGCGTGGCCCGCGCCGTCGTGAAGAACGGCGGCAAGTTCCTGCTCGACTTCGTGCCCGGCGGCGAGGCGCTCTACAACATCGCCGGCGACGCCTGGGAGGACTGGCGGAAGAATCGCGACGAGACGGCCCTGCGCGGCGAGGTGCAGGCGTTGGCCCTGGCGTCCGCGGAACAGGTCCGCGCGGAGGTCGTCGCCGCC
>JBBRPS010000108.1:0-17248 GCA_038227745.1 Gemmatales bacterium
AAAAAAAGAGAAAGCGGCGCAAAGCGCCGCACTCCAAAGCGCCCCGCTGCACCCGAGTGCAAACCGCTCTAAACGAGCGGCCTTATTTCTTCTTTTTCTTCTCCTGATACTCCTTGATGTACTTGGCGGGGTCGGCGTTGAACTCGGTGCGGCAGCCGCCGCAGCAGACGTAGTAGGTCTCGCCCCGGTACGCGACCGCGATGGTGCCGAGGCCGCCGCTGACGACGCACTCCGGCCGGCCATCGCCCTTGGCGAACTCGACGCCCTCGCGCGTGGCGCCGACCTGGTAGACCTTGCTGAACAGCGACCGCCCCGCGGGCTTCGTGTCGTAGCGGTAGAGGTGGCGCTCGACGTGCAGCAGGGTGATGACGAAGCGCTGTTTCTCGTTCTTCTTCTCGTCGGCGCGCTCCAGGGTGAGGACGTGCTCCTTGAGGCGGCCCTCGAAGGTCAGGGTGTCCTTGGCGGTCGTGCGAACGGTCAGGCGGTAGAGGTCGCGGTCCGGGACGTAGCGCAGTTCGCCGCCGTCGAGGTACTTGCCCTTGGCGACCGCGAGTTTGAGCCAGGCGTCGCTGCCCTTGAACTGCCACTCCCAGCTAAACGTCTCGGACCAGAAGCCGCGCTGCTGCTCCGCGCGCGTGCCGGAAGGGACCCCGGTGCCGCGCCAGGGCCCGATCAGGACGTTGAAGGGCTGGAGGGCTTCCTTGGCGGTACGCTTCACGGGGGCGTCGGCCGGCAGAGCGGCAGGACCGACGGCGATGACCAGCAGCAGCAGCGGGGCGGTGCGGAGGCGTTTCATGAATACTTCCTCGGGGGGAGGGTTCGGCCAGGGGCCACGCGGGCGGTCCGGAGGCGCAGCTGCCTCGCCTATTAAACCTGACGAGCCGCCGGAAGTTTCGTAACCCCCACGCCCTCCGGGCGGACGCAGCGTTCTTTCCCTTGCCCGGTTTGCCCAGTTTGGCCGCCCGCCGTCCGCGCCCGAGCCGCCTTGACGCCGGTCTCGAATCCCTCTACCATCCCGCCGCCTGGAAGGTTGCCGACGCCCGCCTTGCCGACGGGCGGGAGGTCCCAGAGAAGCGAGGTGGCCGATGGAAGTGCTTGCGGTGAGGGCACCGGGACAGGGGGGCGAAGCCCCCGGGCGCCGGCGCGACCTGGGCCTGCTGGCGCTCCTGCTGGCCGCGGCGCTCGGCCTGCACGGCTGGCTGCTGTGCCACACCGAGGTCGCCGCCCGCGACAGCATCGGCTTCATCCGCTACGCCCTCGAGTTCGAGAAGACCGGGCGCTGGAAGAAGGTGCTGCGCCACAACCATCAGCACCCCGGCTACCCGCTGACCGTCCTCGCGGTGTCCTGGCCGGTCCGGGCGTTCGTCCAGGCGCCGAGGGTGAACCTGATGCAGTTCAGCGCCCAACTCGCCAGCGCCCTGGCCGGCGTGCTGCTCGTCGTGCCCATGTACTACCTGGGCAAGGGGCTCTTTGACCGCGCCACCGCGTTCTGGGCCACGCTGCTGTTCCAGTGCCTGCCGGTGAGCGGACACATCCTCTCCGATGGCCTGTCGGAGGCGCTGTTCCTGCTGCTGACGGCGACGGCCTTGCTGTTCGCGGTGCAGGCCCTGCGGGACCGTTCCCGCGGCCGCTTCGCGCTGTGCGGCGTCTTCTGCGGCCTGGCGTACATGACCCGGCCGGAAGGGGCCTTGCTCCTCGTCGCGACCGGCCTGGTCCTCCTCGGTCTGCAGGCGAGCACGGCCTGGCGGCGGCCGTGGCGGGAGACGACCGCGTGCGGGGTCAGCCTGGCGCTCGCGGCCCTCGCCGCCGGCAGCCCTTACTTCCTGGCGATACACGGCCTCACGAACAAGCCGGCGGCCCACCAGCTCATGGGAGGGTCGAAGACGCCGCCGCGGGCCGGGGGACAGCCGGCAGGTGCCGGTTCGGCCCTGGCGCCCTTCACGGCGTCCGGCACGCCGCCGCTCGCGGTGGTGCTGCGCACGGACGGCCCGCGGCTCGTCCGGCTGGTGCGCGGGTTGTGGGGCCTGGGGGCCGAGCTGGTGAACGGCTTCCATTACATCGCCTGGGCGCCCGCACTGCTCGGCATGTGGTGGTATCGCCGCCTGACCCGAGAGGTGCCCGGCGCCTGGGTCCTGCTCATCCTGTGCCTGCTGCACGCCCTCGTTCTGTGGCGCCTGGCGGTAATCGTCGGCTACCTGTCGGATCGGCACATCCAGGTCCTGGTGCTGTGCGGCATCTACCCGGCCGTCGTGGGCGTCCGGGAACTGCCGTGGCGGCTGCGCGCCTGGTTGGAAGCGCGCGGGCGCCTGCCGAGCTGGCCGAAGCTGCGCTGGCTGCTCTCGGGCGGCGCGCCGCTGCTGTCCACGGCGCTGCTTGTGACCTTCGCCGGGACGGCCATGCCGAAGACGCTGCAGACGCTGCACGGCAAGCGCGCCGGGCACCGCGCCGCCGGGCTGTGGCTCGCCGAACACGCCCAGTCGGGAGACGCCATCTTCGACCGTCACGCCTGGGCGCATTACTACGCGGGCTACGTGTTCCGCGAAGGAGAGCCCCAGACGGCCCCGCCCGGCCACCGCCCGGTGAACTATCACGTCGTCTCCAAGAGCAAGGAGTGTAATGAACCGGCGCGAGACCAGCCTCATTTCCCCTCCGAGAAGGAAGTCCTTGAGCTGGGCGCCACCCCCGTTTACCACTGGCCGCCGAACCGGCCGCTGGCAAAGGCGGTGATCGTCGTCTACGTCCTGGCGCGCGCGCCGGCGAACCCGCCCCGGGTGCCGCCAGAGCACGACCGGGACGTCGCCGAGGAGCAGGACCACGGCTGTCTTGATCCCGGTCCCTGAAACGGGGTATAACGAGGGATCATTCGCCAGCCGGCAACGGGGTCGCGAGCGGCGGGGCCGGGAGTCCTTCTCCCCCGGCGGACCGACAGCGACCTGCCCGGCCCGCGGGGAAGGAAACCGCCCGTGCTGTTCTCGAGGGCAGGAGGCCCGAACGATGCGCCGACGGATAGCCTGGATCGCTGCCCTCGTCGCGGCCGGCGGCAGCGGTTTGCTCGTCCTCTCCCGGAGCCCCGGCCAGGAGCGCCCAGCCGTGCCGGCGACTGCGGCGCCCCCCACCCCGGCCACCACGGCGTCGGCGAAGCCGGGCGGGCATGACGTCGCCCGCTTCTCGCTGCCGCAGAAGCAACTGTACTTCGGCGCCCAGCGCGGGGCGGACTGGCTGCAGCGCTGCGCCCAGCCCAACGGCCGCTTTGCCTACGTCTCGACGCCGGCCCTGCGGCTGCGGACCGAGTACGACTTCTACCTGCGCGAGGCCGGTGCCACCCTGGCCCTGGCGCGGGCGGGCCGATTCTTCCACGACGATCGCGCCGCCGCCTGCGCCACGCGGGCGCTGCTGACCCTCCTGCTCGCCACCGCCCCCGACGACCCGAAGAACCCGCAGGTGCGCCAGACCACCCTCTCGCCGGCCGCCGTCAACCGCCTGGCGGCCGCGGGCCTGCTCGTGCAGGCCGTCCACGAGTTGCCCGCGCCCGCGGCCGACCTGCTGGCCCAGGGCGATCAGCTCTGCAACTATCTGCGCGGCCGGCAGCGGGCCGATGGCTCGCTCGGCGCCGAGGACGGCCCCGGAGCCGGCGAGGGCGCCGACGCCTGTGCGGCCGAGGCGCTGTGCGGGCTGGCGCGGGGTCTGCGGCTGCGGCCGGCGCCGTGGAAGGCGGACGTGCTGCGCAAGGCGCTGGCGTACTACCACCCGCGCTGGCGGGAGCGGAAGGCCCTCGCCCCGGTGCCGGCCCTGACGGCGGCGTGGGCCGACGCCTACCTCGCGACTGGCGAGCGGCCGTTCGCCGACGCCGTGGTGGACATGACGGAGTGGCTATGTGGGTTGCAGTATCAACTGGCCGACGCCGCGGACGCGCCGACCTGGATTGGCGGCTTCCGCGGCTGGGCCGACGGCAAGGCGGTGCGCCAGGCGCCGGAAATCGACTCGGCTCGCTGCGCCGAGGCGCTGGCGGACGGGTGCCGGGTGGCGCGGCAGGCGGGCAATGCCCGGCACTACCAGCGCTGCCGCGAGGCCCTGGAGCGTTCGCTGCAGTTCCTGAGCACGCTGCAGTACACCGGCGGCAACACGCAGCACTTCGCGGAGTGGTATCAGCGCGAAGTGGTCGGCGCCTTCCACGCCTCGCCCCAGGACGGCAACCTGCGGCTGGACTACACCCAGCACGCGGTGTGCGCGCTGCTGCACTACCTGACGCACGTGGCCGAGTTGCCGTGAGTTTAGAGCGGATTGCGGGGATACAAGCCCGAAGCGCAAGCGAGGGACCGTCCCTCGCTTGCGCTTCGGGCTTGTATCCGATCACCCCGCGTCCAGTATCTCTTCGCCCCCGCGCCTCCGCTTCGAGGGGAGGGGAGAAGCCTCGTCGATAGCCGAAGCGCTGCGGCGCCTGTATACTGCCACTTTCCTCAGAGGACCGGGCCGACCTGGCCCCCCCGACGAGTTCCGTTACGCGGTCGAGATTGCCATGAGCGATGAACGCACTCCGCCGGCGCGCCCGCGCTGCCGCAGCCTGACCGGCGTCCGCGTGGTCGGCACCGGCAGTTACGTCCCCGACGCCGTCGTCAACAACGGCCACCTCCAGCAGCGCTTCGGCTTCGACTCCGACTGGATCGTCAAGCGCACCGGCATCTACGAGCGCCGCCACGCCCTGCCGCACCAGGCCACCAGCGACCTGTGCCACGAGGCCGCCCGCCGCTGCATCGACCAGGCCGGCGTCAAGCCGTCCGACATCGACCTCCTCCTCATCGCCACGTTCACGCCGGACATGTCGTTCCCGTCCACCGGCTGCCTCGTCCAGGACCGCCTCAAGCTCAACTGCCCCGCGGTGGACCTGCAGGCGGCGTGCGCCGGTTTCATGTACGCCCTGATCACCGGCGCCGCCTACGTCGTCTCGGGGGCCAGCGACCTGGCGCTCATCATCGGCGGCGACTGCAACTCGCGCATCCTCAACCCGAACGACATCAAGACGTATCCGCTCTTCGGCGACGGCGCGGGCGCGGTGCTGCTGGCGCGCGGCCGGCCCGACCAGGGCCTGGTGAGCTACAGCCTCGGGGCCGACGGCAGCGGCGGCGACCTGCTCAGCCGCCCCGCCTGCGGCAGCCGCATGCCGCCCACGGCCGAGTTCCTCGACAAGGGCCTGCACTACATGCACATGGACGGCAAGGCCGTCTTCCGCTGGGCGGTCGCCATCCTGTGCGACACCATCCAGGACGTCCTCAAGGCGAGCAACCTCAAGGCCGACGACATCGATCTGTACATCCCGCACCAGGCGAACATCCGCATCATCAACGCCGCCATCGACGTGCTGCACATCCCGCGCACGCGGGTGTACAACAACCTCGACCGCTACGGCAACACGTCGGCCGGCTCGGTCCCGCTGGCCCTCGACGAGGCCGTCAGCGAGGGCAGAGTCAAGCCGGGCAACCTCATCGTGCTGAGCGGCTTCGGCGCCGGCCTGACGTGGGGCACCGCGGTGATGCGCTGGTGAACAAGTCCACAAGCCCACGGGCCGCGCCCCGTGGGTCTTCAACGCGAAGCCGCGACGGCGAGGCGCCCCAGCCCATCGCGCAGCCGATCCAGGCCGCCCTCCAACCCCTCACCGCCGCCCGCGAAGGAGACGCGCAGCGTGCCCTCACCGCCCGGCCCGTAGGCCGCCCCGTCGATGACCACCACGCCCGCCTCGCGCAGCAGGAAGCGCCGCACCTCCTCCGACGGCCGGCCCAGCCCGCGCACGTCCAGCATCACGAACAGCCCGCCTTCCGGCACCAGCGGCTCGACGCCGGTCAGTCCGCGCAGCCGCCCGACGACGAGATCGCGCCGAGCCTGGTATTCGGCTCGCATCCGCCCGACACACTCCTGATCGGAGCGCAGGGCGCAGGCGGCGGCGTCCTGCACGAACGTCGCCGGCCCACGGCTGAACTGCTGCAGCACCAGCAGCATCGCCGCGATCGCGTCGGCCGGCGCGGCGCAGTAACCGACACGCCAGCCCGTCATCGCATAAGTCTTTGACAGGCTGTTGACGAGGACCGTGCGCCGCCGCGCCTCGGAGGACAGGCTCGCGGGCGAGACATGACGGCGCCCGTCGTATATCAGCATCTCGTAAATCTCGTCGCTGAGGAGGAACAGGTCGTGGGCCTCGACGAAGTCCGTGACGGCGCGCAGCTCCTCCGCGCTGAAGACGGTGCCGGTCGGGTTCCAGGGCGTGTTGAGCAGGAGCAGGCGCGTCCGCGGGGTGCGCGCGGCTTCCAGCGCGCTGCGGTCGAAGGTGAACCTCCCCGCGCGGATCGTGGAGGGGACGCGCACCGGGCGGCTGCCCCAGAGCGCGGCCGGGGCGGCGTACGCATCGTAAATCGGGTCGGGCAGGAGGACGTCGTCACCGGGGTCGAGCAGGGCGCCGAGGGCGGTACACACGCCCGCGGTGGCCCCGTCGGTGACGAGAATCTCGTGGGCAGGGTCGTATATCATGCCGTTGTCGCGCGCGAGTTTCTCGGCGACGGCCTGGCGCAGGCCCGGCTCGCCCTGGTTGTCGGGGTAGCCGGTGCGACCGTCGCGCAGCGCCCGCTGCACGGCCTCGACGATGTGGGCGGGGGTCGGCGTGTCGGGCTGGCCGCGCATCAGCGAGACGGCACTGCCGCCCTCGGCCTGGAACTGGCGCACCTCGCGCAGGACGCGGTTGACGGCGGTGGGGGACAGTCCGGCGGCACGGGCCGCGATGCGCAGATTGCTCACCTTGGATCCTCGAAGACCGGCGAGCCCCGCCGCTCGCTGCACACAAGCCCGACGCGCCAGCGAGGGACCTCTTACACAAGCCCGACGCGCCAGCGAGGAGTTCCCTCGCTGGCGCGTCGGGCTTGTGTGACGACCTTCCGCGCCGGAGGAATACCCATTTGCCTCGACAGTCGCTCAGTGTGCTTCGCTCGCGCCCGGCGCCGCGAGCCGCCGTGCCTCTTCCACGTCCGCCTTCAGCTGCCGCACCAGTTCCGCCGCACTGGCGAACGGCCGCGTGTCGCGCAGGCGCTCCACGAAATCCACCGCCAGCGCCTGGCCGTACAGGTCGCCCTCGAAGCCGATCAAATGCACCTCGATCTTCCGCGCCTGCTCGCCGAACGTCGGGTTCGGCCCCACGTTCGCCGCCCCCGGCCAGGCTGCTTCCCCGTGCCGCACGCCCACCGCATACACGCCCTCGCCCGGCAGCAGCGTCTCCACGCCCTCCAGGTTCGCCGTCGGAAAGCCGATCGTCCGCCCGCGCCGCTGCCCCGTCCCAACCGTCCCGCGCAGCCGATACGGCCGGCCCAGCAGCAGCGCCGCGTGCCGCGCGTCGCCGCGCTGCAATTCCCCCTTGACGCGGCTCGTGGACACCGGCTTGCCCTCCAGCTCCAGCGGCGGCACCAGCACGAACCCCAGCCCCGCCTCCCCGCAGAACCCGGCCAGCGTCTCGACGTTGCCCTCGCGGTTGCGTCCGAAGCCGAAGTTGAACCCCGGCACCACTGTCCGGGCGTCGAGGCGGCCGCGCAGCACGCCGTCGAAGAACTCGCGGGCGCTCAACTGCAGGAACGCCGCCGTCGTGTGGACGATGACCACGTGGTCGGCGCCGTAGGCATGCAGCAGTTCGGCGCGGTCGGCCACCGTCGTCAGGATCGGCTGGAACTGCCGCGGCCGCAGCAGTTGCAGGGGGTGGGGATCGAAGGTGAGGGCCACCGCGGGGCCGCCGAGGGCGTCGGCCTGGCGGCGCAGCTCGGCGACGAGGGCCTGGTGGCCGCGGTGGACGCCGTCGAAGTTCCCGACCGTCACCGCGCCGCCCCGGCACGCCGAATCCAGCTCCTCGTCCCAGTGGATGGTGTGGGTGGCCATGTCGATCCTGTGTAGCGTTTCTCGCTGGTTATCATGGGGACGGGGCGCGGGCCTGTCCAGCAAAGTTGCCTTCTCAAGCAGGCGGCTTTTCAGCAGAATGGTAGCGGCCCCGCCGGTGCGGACTGCGCCGGCGCGGGGCGAGGGGGGGAATGCGACTCCCGCGACTATCCCAACTCAGCGAGGTGAGCGATGGACGTACTGAAGGCCGCGGACCCCGACATCTGGCAGGCGATCCAGGACGAGCGCCGCCGCCAGCAGCAGGGCCTGGAAATGATCGCCTCGGAGAACTACACCAGCCCGGCGGTCATGGCCGCCCAGGGCAGTGTGCTGACGAACAAGTACGCCGAGGGCCTGCCCGGCAAGCGCTACTACGGCGGCTGCGAATACGTGGACGTCGTCGAGCGCCTGGCCATCGAGCGGCTGCTCAAGCTGTTCGGCGCCCAGCGGGCCAACGTGCAGCCGCACTCCGGCGCCCAGGCCAACATGGCAGTGTACTTCGCCTGCATGCAGCCCGGCGACAAGCTGCTGGCGATGGACCTGGCGCACGGCGGCCACCTGACACACGGCATGCACCTGAACTTCTCCGGCAAGCTCTATCGTGTCGCCGCCTACGGCGTCCGTGCCTCCGACGAGCGCATTGACTTCGACCAGGTGGTGGCCCTGGCACGCGAGCACAAGCCACGGCTGATCGTCGCCGGCGCCAGCGCCTACCCGCGCGCGATCGACTTCGCCCGCTTCGCCGAGATCGCCGCCGAGGTCAAGGCGCTGTTCATGGTGGACATGGCGCACGTCGCCGGGCTGGTCGCGGGCGGGCAGCACGGCAACCCGGTGGAGTTCGCCGACTTCGTCACCTCGACGACGCACAAGACGCTACGTGGGCCGCGCGGCGGCTTCGTGCTGTGCAAGCAGGAGTGGGGCCAGAAGATCAACTCGGCGGTCTTCCCGGGGTTGCAGGGCGGGCCGCTGATGCACGTGATCGCCGCCAAGGCGGTCGGCTTCGGCGAGGCGCTGCGCCCCGAGTTCCGCGGCCACGCCGCGCAGGTGGTGAGCAACGCGAAGACGCTGGCCCACGAGCTGCAGCGGCTCGGCTTCCGCCTCGTCTCGGGCGGCACGGACAACCACCTGCTGCTGGTGGACGTGGCGTCGCGCGGCGTGACGGGCAAGGCGGCGGAGGAGGCGCTGGACCGGGCCGGCATCACGGTGAACAAGAACAAGATCCCGTTCGACGCGCGGCCGCCGCTGGACCCCTCGGGCATCCGTCTCGGCACGCCGGCGCTGACGACGCGCGGCATGCGCGAGGCGGAGATGCGCACGATCGCCGGCTGGATCGGCGAGGTGCTGGCCGCCGCGGAGGACAAGGCGGTGCAGGAGCGCGTGCGCGGCAAGGTGCGCGAGTTGGCCGAGCAGTTCCCCGCGCCCGCGAACTGAGAGACACCTTGCTCCCCTCTCCCCGCTGAGGAGAGGGGAGCAGGACAGGCCGTCACGGCGCCGCGGTCCCCGCCGTGACCGCTAACACTACCGGCACGCCGTAAGCGTTCCCCGTCTTCTCGTCATAACGGACCGTGAGACTCGCGATCGCCTTGCCGGGGTGCGGGTTCACCCAGCTCATCTGATACACCACCGTCTGGCGGCTCGCGTCCTTCGGCAGCGGCGCCGCCCAGGCGACCGACGCCTCCGGCAGCCCGCTCGGCTCGCTCGCCAGCAAGTTCCCCACGCCGCGCCGGTAGCGCACCGACGCCGTCGCCTTCGTGCCGTCCGCGTAGGTCACGACGTACTCGAACACCGTCGGCGGCGCCTCCTTCTCCTTGCCGCGCGGCGGCGCCCACTCCTTGGTCGGGTGGAACGTGTGCAGGAAGAACAGCAGGTCCGCCTTGCGGCCGACCGGGATGCCCTCGACCGCGCGCGGCATGTCGCCCTTGACGCCGGGGCCGGCAAGCATGATGCACGCCGGCAGCGGCGACGTCCGGAAGTCGCGGATCGCGTACGGCACCCCCGCGAATTTCTGCTCGCCGACCGGCAGCTGCCCCAGATCCGGCACGCCCTTGATCCAGCCGCGGTCCGCCGTCAGGAACTGCGTGCATTTCTCGTCCAGCGGCACCGGGCTGTACTTCATGTTGCCGCCCGCCAGCACCAGTCGCTCCGCCGCGAACGTCGCCCCGAGGTTGCGCAGCACCGTCGCCACGATGTTCTGTTTTTTCTCCGCGTTGACCGGGTTTGCCTCCGTCGCTGAGACCCGCAGCTGATTGAGGACAATCCCGCCCGTCCCCATCCGGTACTTCACGAGGGCGCCGATGTTCAGCAGCGGCACGACGCGCTTGCGGTAGTCCGCGTCGCGCTTGACGTGGATCCAGACGTTGTCCACGCCGGTCACCGGCGCTTTGCCCACCTTGTCGATGGCGGCCGGCTCCAGCGTGATGCGCCGGAACTTGCGCGGCTTGAGCTTGAAGTCCTGCCGCAGCTCGGCGCCGGGCTTGAGGTCGAGCGTCACCGCGCTCTTTTCGTCGCCATCGAAGATCAGCCGCAGCTTGCTGATGAGGTGGTAGTGCGTGTTGAGGACGATCGAGAAGCCGGTGATCTCCTCCTCCTTCGGCAGCTCGGCGGACCAGCTCGGCTTCGCGCCCTCCTTCACCAGGTCGTGATAGAAGATGAACTTCCAGCTGTCGGCGGAGGTGAGTCCGTTCGTCATCTGCGACCAGCCGTGGGCGTGCTTTGCCGACTTCACGAACGGGGCGATGTCGTCCAGGTCCACGACGCACGTGAAGCCGTCCTTGCCGGGGTAGCGGTCGCCCGACCAGGGATAAATCCGCTCGCTGCTCTCCAGCACGACGTCGCGCGCCGTCAGGCCGGCGAGCAGCGGGTCGCGCTTCGCCGCCAGCGTGACGCGCTCCATGCGGAACGGCCGGATGACGTGGTTGAAGCCGACGAGCTTGTTGTAATCGGCCAGGCCTTCGGGAGTGAGGCCCCACAGCATGAGGTAGCCGCCGCGGTCCGCGAACGCCTGTAGTTTGTCGCGCGCCGCCGCCAGCCGCGCCAGGTTCGCCGGGGAGGCGTCGGCGATCACAACCTCCGCCTTCGGGTCGGAAACCGCGGCGAGGACATCCCCCTGCCGCGTGTGCTTCAGCCCAGCGGTGTCGAGGAGCTTCAAACGCAGGTCGCCGTCTGGCAGCACGGTCACCGTGGCCTTCGCCATCGGCCGGTAGGTGACGCAGTGGTTCACCAGGTTGTCGAAGAGGCGCTGGGCGACCGGGTCCGTGGCGAGCTTGGCCCCGAAGTCGAGCTGGCCCAGCATCAACAGTCCGTCGCGCACCGGGCATTCACTCAGCGCCGAGCAGGACAGCTCGTCGTCGCACTGGAGCAGCGACCGCGCCCCGCGCGAGGCCTTCTTGTACGCCTTGCGGTAGACGACGTGATCGCCGGACCAGGTGAAGAAGTCGCCGCCGTCTAGACCGGCGAAGGCGGGGTGCTCCAGGTCCTCCGGGAAGGCGATACGGCCGGTGTGGTCCGTCGGGTGCAGGTCGGCGGGCACTGCCTGGTAGTGCAGCGGGTTCTCCTGGTCCAGCACCAGCACGCGGGCGCCCGAAGCGGCCAGCGCCACCCAGCGCGGGTCGGTCGCCTGCCGCGGGCTCAGGGCGTCGGGGCCGACGATCAGCACCTTCACCCGGGACGGCAGCGCGTCGAACGACTTCACCTCACGGAAGGCGATGCCGCGCCGCCCCAGGCGCGCCTTGACGACGCCCTTCGGGTCGAGGACCAGCAGGTCGTCCGTCGCGATCTGTGGCCGCGGCACGTTGTCGGGGATCAGGGCGCAGGGCTCCGCGTCGCGGTACACTTCCTGACCGCTGCGGCTGCACGTCATGATGAACTCGGCCCTGGTCCGCCGCTCGACCTGCGGCGCCTGGAAGGAAACGTTCGTCACCTCGGCGGTGCCCGGCGCGAGCCTGAAGACCTGCGTCCCCTCGGCGGCCTTGCGGCCCTCGACGAGGAACTGCCAGCGCAGCTCGATCGGGTCGGCGAAGCGCGTGTCATTGAAGACCTTCAGAGTGCGCTTCACCTCGCGGCCTGCGCCGAACGTGGTGTTCCACTCGCGCATCAGAACGCACACCGGCTGGAACGCCTTGTAGTGGCGGTTGTCCGGACCGTCGCCGCTCATCCAGAAATGGAAGCCGGCGATGCCGTGCCAGCGGTAGCCCTCGGCGAGCATCTTGGCGAACAGGCGCACGCCGGCCTCGGCCTGCGCGCGCCCCAGGAACGCCGACTCGCCGATCACCGCCGAGTACGCTGCCGGCGGGTGGCCCATTGCGAAGAAGCTCTCGCCCAGGAACAGCGGCCGGTCATCGCCGATCGGCCACGGGTTCGACCGCGGGTCGGTCTTATTCCGGCTGTAGGCGATCTTCATTGTGTACGCTTCGTCGGGATAGTGGCGGAAGTTCGCCTCGTTGTAGTGGTTGCCGTAGACCGGCAGCGAGCGGTCGGTCAGGGCGTCGCCGCCGTCCACCATCACCGGCCGCGTTGGGTCGAGCTTCATGACCGTGTCGGCGGCCCGGCGGATCTCCGGCTCGCAGAACGGCAGCCAGCCGAAGTTGCGGATATTGATGTAGGTGATCTCGTTTTCGAGCGACCAGATGAAGACGGACGGGTGGTTGCGCTCGGCCTTCACCCACGCCTTGAGCTGGTTGATCCAGTTGTCGAAGACGGCCTTGCGGGCAACCGTCTTGCCGTCCTTGCCTTCGACGAGCAGGTAGCTCGCGACCTGGCCGTCGAAGGTGCCGGTGCGGCGGACGGGCATGCCGATGGAGTCGTACCAGTCGAGCGTCTCCTCCTGACTGGCACCGACCCACGGCTCGTAACCCCAGTAACGGACCGTGTTGATGCCGGCCTTCTTCCAGTCGGCCGCCGCCTTCACCCTGTCCGTCACCTTGCCGTTGTGCAGCAGGTCGGCGCGGAAGCGCCACGGCACGCCGTTCAGCGTGAAGGTCATGCCCTTCCAGCCCCACTCGCGGAAGCCGAACTTCGTCTTGCGCAGGTCGATCGTCCGGTCGCCGAGAGTGAGGCGAGTGAAGACCTCCTGCATTAGCGGCCGGTCCGGCCACCACAGCCGCGGGTTCTCCCACTTCTCCGTCAGCTCGATGACTTTCTCGCCGCCGGCCGGGACGGTGACTTCCTTGCCGCGGAAGTTCTTCTCCGCCGCGGCGCCGCCGACGGGGATGACTTCATTGTCGAGGCGCACGGTGAGCGGCTTCGCCGTCGGGTTGTGCAGCGTGATTTCGAGGGTGAGTTCCTTGCGTGCCACGGACGGCTTGGCGAAGACGTCGGCGACGTACACCGGGCCGGCGACGGTCAGCGTCGGCGTCTCGAAGAGGCCGGCGCCGCGAACCTGGTACAGGACGGGGAAGTCGGCGAAGCGGGTCGGGCCGAGGCCGCCGTCGTTGTAGAAGCGGTTGACCGGGTAGTTGAACAGGTAGCGGACCGACTTGCCCTTGCCGTCGCCGGTCTGGGCGAGGGCGTAGTAGCAGTCCTTGACGGCGACGACGACCTCGTTGGCGGCGCCCAGCTTGAGGGCGGCGGTGACGTCGGCGTCCCACGCGGCGCAGGGGGCGGTGCTGCCGCCGCAGTAACGGCCGTTGACGAACACCGACGCGATCATGGCCGTCGAGGGGAAGCGCAGCACGAACGAGCGGCCCTGGAGGTCGGCGGGTACGTCGATGCGCGTGCGGTAGAGGAAGCGGTGGCAGTAGAGCATGTCGGGGCGGGCGCTGTCGCGGTTGCCCGGCACCTGCACGCTCTTCCAGAACAGCTTCTCGTACGCCGCCGGCAGCTCCTTCACCGGCCGATCGCGATCCTTGATCTCCTGTTCGTCCCAGCGGGCGATCTGCCAGGCGCCCTTGAGGGGCAGGACGGTGCGCGGCGCCTCGACCGCGCTGGCCGGCAGCGTGAAGGCGTGGCGGGCGGCCTGTTTGTCCTCCTTCGTCTGCCAGTCCTCGTCGGGCTTGTGGCGGCCGTTGGGGTGGAACGGCTCCTTGCTGAGGCAGAAGCAGTCCAGGCCGGCGAGGATGCGCTCCGGCTGCTTCTTGCCCTTGAGGACGCGGCGGTCGAAACGGATTTCGAGCGTGTGCTGGCCGGGCTGGAGATCGACCGTGCCGAGCTGGACCCACGCGACCTCGGTCCACTCGGCAATGTCCATCAGGTCGGTGGTGAGGCGGTCGGGCGTGTCCTCGCCCCAGTCGCCCCGGTCGATGCGCCAGCGGAACGGCGAGCGAACGAACTCGTAGCCGACGCGCGCCCAGACCTCGTGCTTGCCGCCTGCGCGGGCGGTGAACGGATAGGAGAGCGTCAATCCCTCGGCGGGCAGCTTCTCGGCGTCCTTGCCGTCGATGCTGGCGAACAGCCAGCGCTCGCCGGACAGGTAGTGCTGGTGGCCCCAGCCGGCAGCCTTGAAGCCGGGGGGCGGTTTGGCGACCGACTCCGCCTCGATCCAGACGTAGTCCGCGGCGCCGGCCCGGCCCGGGGCGGCGAGGGACCACGCCAGCAGGAGGGGCATGGCCAGGGCGGCGAGGAACGGGCGGCGCGACGGCGTTGACGGCACGGCGGTCTCTCCTGACGGTCGGGGTGAGGTGGGGATGGTCCCACGGTCCGAGGCGGGGCGGTGAGCAAACTGTGATTATAGTATAACGACCGAACGGCGGTGCCGCGTCACGGCAGCGACTGTCTTCGTTTCCCAGCGGTCGCCGGCCCTGCCGATCCAGGAGTCCCTCCCATGACCCTCCCGAAACTCTGGTCCCTGCCCCTGGCGGCCCTCGCGCTGCTGGCCGCGTCGCTGCTCGGACTCATCCCGTCGAGCGCTACCCTGGCGCAGGACGGCGACCGCCCGGTCCGCGCCTTGCTCGTCATCGGTGGCTGCTGCCACGACTACGCCAAACAGAAGGACATCCTCACCAAGGGCATCTCCGCCCGCGCCAACGTGCAGTGGGCGATTGCCTACGACCCCGACACGAGCACGAAACATCTCAACCCCGTCTACGGCAAGCCCGACTGGGCCAGGAGCTTCGACGTGATCGTCCACGACGAGTGTTCCTCCGACGTGAAGGATCTGACGGCGATCGAACGCATCATCGAGCCGCACCGCCAGGGCTTGCCGGGCGTTGTGCTCCACTGCGGCATGCACAGCTACCGAACCAAGGGCTACCCGAACACGACCACGCCCTGGTTCGAGTTCACCGGCCTGGCGAGCACCGGCCACGGCCCGCAGCAGCCCATCGCCGTCACCTACACCGACCCCTCCAGCTCGATCACGCGCGGCCTGAAGGACTGGAACACGATCAACGAGGAGCTGTACAACAACTTCACCGGCAAACTGCTCGACACGGCGCACCCACTGGCCCGCGGCAAGCAAGCGTACCGGGCCAAGGGCGGCAAGGACAGGGTGGACGACTGCGTGGTCACCTGGACCAATATCTACAAGGGCAAAACGAAGGTCTTCGCCACGACGCTCGGCCACAACAACGCGACGGTCGGCGACGCCCGCTACCTCGACCTCGTCGCGCGCGGCCTGCTCTGGTCCGTCGGCAAGCTGGACGACGCCCACCTCAAGCCGGCGCGGAAGGTGCTCCTGGACGGGCCGTCGGCCTCGGCGAAGTAGACAGGGGACCGCCATGAACCTGGTCCAGCACCTGGTCGAGCAGAAGCTGATCCGCCCACCGCACTGGCTCGCGGCGAACACCCACTATCTCACGATCATGGGCTCTCACGCCTACGGCGTCGCGGACACCAACAACGAGGGCGTGCAGTCCGACTTCGACCTGTACGGGTTTTGCATCCCGCCGAAGGAGGTCGTCTTCCCGCACCTCGCGGGGGCGGTCTGGGGCTTCGGCAAGTACAAGGAGGGGATGCCGAAGAGCCACTTCGGGCAGTTCCAGCAGCACCACGTCTTCGACCCGAGCGCCCGTGGCGGCAAGGGCCGCGAGTACGACCTGCAGATCTACAACATCGTCAAATACTGTCAGCTGTGCATGGAATGCAACCCGAACATGATTGACAGCCTGTTCACGCACGAGACGATGGTGCAGCACATCACGCAGGTGGGGCAGATCCTCCGCGACCACCGCAAGAAGTTCCTGCACCAGGGCGTCTGCGACAAGTTCAAGGGCTACGCCTACGCGCAGGTCCACAAGATGCAGACCAAGACGCCGGACGAGGGCAGCAAGCGGGCGCAGGTGGTCGAGAAGCACGGCTACGACTCGAAGTTCGCCTACCATGTGGTGCGCTTGCTGGGGGAGGCAGAGCAGATCCTCCTGGAGGGCGACCTGGACCTGCAGCGCAACCGCGAGCAGTTGAAGTCGATCCGCCGCGGCGAGTGGACGATGCCGCAAATCCTCGACTATTTCGAGAAGAAAAGAGTGGATCTGGAGGGCGTGCGGGCGAAGAGCAGCCTGCCGGCGGGGCCGGACGAGGACGCCATCCGCAGCCTCCTGCTCCAGTGCCTGGAGGCGCACTACGGCGCGCTCGACAAGTGCATCGCCGTGCCGGGCCGCGCGGAGGGATTGCTGCGGCAGATCCGCGAGATGATCGAGGTGAGCGGCTTCTGACGCACGACAGCGCGCGCCCCGTCAAGAAAAGGTCGGGACGGCGGGCTCAACGGCGCGGCTCAGGCGAGGACGCCGTTGATGACCGAGCCAGTGCTGATCGGCAGCGGGCGGTTGAGCGAGTCGCGCACCTCGGTGTGCGGGTCGATGCCGAGCAGGTGGAAGAGCGTTGCCGACAGGTCCTCGGGCCGGACCGGGTCGCGTGCCGGGTGAGCGCCGCTGCGGTCGCTGGCCCCGTGGACGTGGCCGCGCCGGACGCCGCCGCCGGCCATCAGCACGGTGTAGCACTGCGGCCAGTGATCGCGGCCCGCCATGCCGTTGATGCGCGGCGAACGGCCGAACTCGCCCGCCCACACCACGAGCGTCTCATCGAGCAGGCCGCGGCTGTCGAGGTCTTCGAGCAGGGTCGGCAGCGTGTGGTCGGTGATCGGCAGCAGGTAGCGGTCGAGGACAGGGTACATGGGGTTGTTGTTGAAGCCGTGCGTGTCCCAGCCGCCGGAGACAGTGCTCTGGCCGCCGATGGTCGCCGCGAAGTAGACGGTGACGAAGCGCACGCCGGCCTCGACCAGGCGGCGCGCCAGCAGGCAGCCCTGGCCGTAGGTGGTGCGGCCGTAGCGGTCGCGCATCGACGCCGGCTCGGAGGCCAGGTCGAAGGCGCGGCGGAAGGTCGGCGCGGTCAGCATGGTCAGAGCACGCTGGTAGTGGGCGTCGAGGCCGCGGGCGCGGGCCGAGAACTCCAGCAGGCGCGTCTCGCGGTCGAGGAGGTT
>JBBRPS010000109.1:0-17237 GCA_038227745.1 Gemmatales bacterium
AAAGGGTGATTCTCGACTGCAGGCGCGTCGGCTCGTCAATCTCCGCCAGCCCGGACCTGCTCTGCCGTCGCCGCACGCCAGAGGACCACGGCCCCTTCCTCGTCCCCCGTCGCCAGCACCTTGCCGTCCGGGGTGAAGGCCAGCGACCAGATCCCCCGGGCGTGCCCGCGCAGGGTGGCTCGCCCGTGCCCCGTGGCGGTATCCCACAGCTTCACCGTGTGATCGCCGCCGGCCGTCGCCAGCCGCTTCCCCTCCGGGTCGAACGCCACGGCGTGGACAGGGCCGTTGTGACCCCGGCACGTCGCCCATTCCTTCCGCCCCGCCACGTCCCACAGCTTCGCCGTGCCATCGCCGCTCGCGGTGGCCAGCACCTTCCCGTCCGGGGAGAAGGCGAGCCCCCAGACCGTGCTCGTGTGGCCCTTCAGCACGCCGACGCCTTGCCGGCCGGCCACGTCCCAGAGCCTGACCTCCAGAGAGAGGGCGCTCCCCGTCGCCAGCAGTTTCCCGTCCGGCGAGAAGGCCGCGCAGCGGACCTCGCCCTGGTGCCCCGCCAGCGTGGCCGTTACCGCTCCGGTCGCCGGGTCGAGCAGCCGCACCTTCCCGTCGGCGCCGCCGGCGGCGAGCGCCTTGCCGTCCGGGGACAGCGCCAGGCAGTACACGATACTCGGGAGCCGGAAGTGCGCCCGGGCCTCGTTCGTCCCGGGGTCCCACACGCGAATCTCACCGGCCGGCCTCTTCCCCTCGTCCCGGGCGACGCCCCCGGCAATCAGGCTGGTGCCGGCGGCGCCGAAGAGGACGGCGTAGACCGACCCCGTGTGCCCCGTCAGCGCCGGCGCCTCCTTCACCCCTTGCCCGCGGTGGAGTCGCACCGTGCCATCGCTGCCGCCCGTCGCCAGCAGTTTCCCGTCCGGAGAGAACGCGGCGGCGAGCACAAACCCCCTGTGCCGCCGCCGCACCTCCTTCCCCGGGTCGGTGCCCACATCCCAGACCTTGACCTCGCCGCGGCCAGCCTCCCCGGGAAGGCGCCCCCCGGTGAGCAGGGTGTTGTCCGGCCCAAACGCGACGCCATGCACCGGCGCCCTGTGCCCCTTGAGCGCGAAGCGGGCGCTCTTCGTCGCGACGTCCCAGACGCGGACGGTCTCGTCCCCTCCGCCGCTGGCGAGGGCGCGCCCGTCGATGGAGAAGGCCACCGCGAGCGCGCCGCCGGTGTGCCTCCCGAGGAAGTAGACCTGCTTGCCTTCGACCTCCGCCAGGCGCACGGCGCCGTCGTACCCGCCCGTCGCCAGCAACTTCCCGTCGGGCGAGAAGCGGACCGACCAGATCGGGCCGTCGTGGCGGCGGCGGTGCTGCAGCCGCTTGCCGGACGCCAGTCCCCACAGGCCGAGCCCGCCGTTCACCGTCCCGGCGGCGAACCGGCTCCCGTCGGGGGACACCGCCAGGCTCTTCACCTGCTCGCCCTTCCAGATTGAGAGAACGGCGGTCCGTTTCCCGGCGGTCACGTCCCACACCCTGACCGTCCCGTCCTCGCCGGCGGACAGGAGGGTGCGGCCATCGGGCGCGAAGCCGATGGCGTTGACGGTCTCGGTGTGGCCGTCCAGGGTCGCGAGCTGCTTCCCCGTCCCCGGATCCCAGAGCTTGACCGGGGCGGGACCGTGTCCGCGTCCGACCTTCCCGCCCGCCGTGGCCAGCGCCTTGCCGTCGGGCGCGAATGCCACCGCGCGGACCGGCGCCGCCTGGGCCTGGATGCGGAACGTCACCGCCTTGCGGTCGAGGTCCCACAGGTACGCGGTCCCGTCCTCGCACCCCACGGCCAGCAGTCTTCCGTCAGGGGCCAGGGCCAGCGACCGGGCGCGGGCCATGTCCCCGCGCAGGCGGAAGCGGTCGAGGTGACACTGCCGCCACAGGTAGTACCATTCAAAGCCGCGGAGGTCGCCCCCGGGCCCCGGCCGGTGCCGGCCCAGGAGGTCCAGCACGACGCGGGCGCCGCCCGTCTCCCACGCCAGCTGCGCCTCGTGCAGATCCGCGGCGTACCGCGCCCGCGCTTCGAGGGCCGCGGCGCGGGCGCGCTCGCCCTCCGCCGTCTGCTTCTCCCGCTCGGCCACAGCGAGGGCGTCTTGCAACTCCCCCGCGTACATCAGCCCGACCAGCAGGCCGACCGCCGCCAGGGCCGCCACGCCGGTCACGAACAGCAGGGTCGCAGCCGCGGGATGGCGCCTGGCCCACTTCGCGGCGCGCCGCAAACGGCCGGTCTTTCGAGCCCAGATCGGCTCGCCGCGCAGGAAACGGCGCAAATCGTCGGCGAGTTCCTCGGCACTGGCGTAGCGGCGGTGCGGATCCTTCTCCAGGCACTTCAGGCAGACGGTGTCCAGGTCGCGCGGCACCTGGCGCAGCCGGGCGGGCGGGACGGGCTCCTGATACCGCACCAGCGCCAGGGTCTCCAGGATCGTCGGCGCCTTGAACGGCGGCGCCCCAGTGAGCAGTTCGTAGAGGATGACGCCGAGGGAGTAGACGTCGGCCAGCGGCGTGATGGCGCCGGGGTCGCCGCTCACCTGTTCGGGGGCCATGTAGCAGGGCGTGCCGAGGATCTGGCCCTCACGCGTCTCGGCGGTCGAGGCGTCGAGGCGCTTGGCGAGGCCAAAGTCGGCGACCTTCAGCGTGCCGTTGGCGGTCAGCAGCACGTTGGCCGGCTTCAGGTCGCGGTGGACGACCTGGTGATCGTGGGCGGCCTGCACCGCGCGGGCCAGCGTCTCGACCAGGCGGGCGGCCTCGGCAGGGGGCAGGGGCTGGCTGTTGACCTTCTTCGCCAGGCTGCCGCCCGGGCAGAACTCCAGCGCGAAGTAGGGCGCGCCCGCGTGCTCGCCGACCTCGAAGATCTGCACGATGTGCGGGTGCTGCAGCCGGGCCGCCGCCTGGGCTTCGAGGCGGAACCGGGCCCGCTGGCTGGCGTCGGCGGCGCTGCCGGCGCGGAGCATCTTCAGGGCGACGATGCGCCCCAGTTTCGTGTCGCGCGCCTGGTAGACGACGCCCATGCCGCCCCGCCCCAGTTCCCCAAGGATCTCGTAGCCGGGCACGTTGCAGGGACCGGCGGGTGGCGCCGACCAAGGGCAGGTCTCCCCGTTCAGCGCGGCCGGCGTCTCTTTCAGCTTCAGCAGGAAAGCCCCGGCGGGCTCCCAGTCGGGGACGGGGCTGGCCGGACGCAGCAGGCACGCAAGGTCATCCGCACTGCCCAGGCCGTCCAGCCTCTGCTGGCAGGTCGGGCAGGTGTCCACGTGCGCCGTCAGCGCCGGCCGCCCGTCTTCGGGGAGGCGGTCTTCGAGGAGAGCGCCCAGCAGATCGTCGGACGGGCAGCGCATCGCTCCCCCTTTCACGCCTGCCAGAGTGCCTCCAGCCGCTCCAGTTCGGCGCGGAGTGCCTTCTGCACCCGGTTCTTGATCACGTACACGTTGGCCGCCGTGAGCCCGTGCTCCTCGGCTACCGCACGCCCGGGGCGCCCCTCGACGGCGAGCGCCCAGAAGACCCGCCAGTCGCGGGCGGACACCGGGAGTCGTGCCTGGGCAATGGTCAGCATCTCCCGGAGGTATTCCTCTTCCAGTTCGTCGCCCAGGCCGCGGCGGTCCGGGACGGCCTGCAGCCGGTCGAGCGGCCCCGAGCCGCCCGCCCCCTGGCCCCCCTTGAGGCGCTGCTCGACGTGATCGGCCCAGGCGTTCTCGGCCACCCGCCGAAGCCAGGCGCGAAAGGGGCCCTGGCCGCGGTCGTAGGTGTGCAGGTAGCGGGTCAGCCGGACGAGGACGTCCTGGGTGACGTCCTCGGCGTCGGCGGTCTGCAGGCCGCGGGCGCGGCACCAGACGTAAATCCGCCGCCCGTAGCGCTCGACGAACCGCTCCCAGGCGCGCGGGTTCGCCGGCTCGGCGAGGATCCACTCGAGCGTATGACCCGTCCGCGACTCGGAGTCGTGCGACATACGCTACTGAGAATACCCTCGCGGGAGGCGAAATCTAACAAAAAGTTGCGCCGAGGCCTCGTGGGGACAGGCTGCCGGCTTGTCCCCACAAGCCTCCCTCCCCCGCACGTCTGGCCACCTCCGGAACGCCTCCGCCCGCAAAACTTCCTCATCATCTCCATTGACACCCGCTGGGAGCCATCTACAATCACTTTTTTATCCGACCCCTCCGTGAAGGCCTCGACAGGCGCCCCAGCCAGTCTTCTCCCACCCTTCACGGCCCGGCGTTCCAGCGAATCATGCCGATGGACGATGCCATCCGCAAGGCGGAAGTGCTGATCGAGGCCCTCAGCTACATTCGCAACTTTCGCGATCGGCTGACGGTCATCAAGCTCGGCGGCAGTGCCATGGAAGACCCGGACGCCCTGCGCGCGACGCTCCAGGACGTCGTCTTCATGGAAACCGTCGGCATGCGGCCGGTGCTCGTCCACGGCGGCGGCAAATCCATTGACCGGGCCATGGCGGTGGCCGGACTCCGGCCGCGCAAGGTCCTCGGTCGGCGCTACACCGACGACGCCACCCTGGACATTGTCGTCCGTGTCCTGCTCAAGGAAATCAACGCGGGCATCGAGGCGCAGATTCGCCAGCTCGGCGGCCGCGCCGTCGGCCAGCACCTCGGCTCCTTCCAGTACCTGACCGGCGAGCGCCTCACCCTCCCCGGCCAGGACGGCCGGCCGATCGACCTCGGGCGCGTCGGCCGGGTGACGCGCGTCGATACGCCGCTGATTCAGGATTTCTGCGCCGCGGGCGTCGTCCCCGTCATCCCGTCGCTGGCCGTCGATGAAGCCGGCGCCTGGCTGAACGTGAACGCCGACACCGCCGCCGCCGCCGTCGCCGCCCACCTGCACGCCGAGAAGCTCGTCCTGCTCACGGACACGCCCGGCATCCTCGCCGACCGCCGCGACCCCGGCTCGCTCCTGAGCAGCCTCGACCCGCCGCGCTGCCAGGAGCTGATCCGCCGCGGCGTCATCGATGAGGGCATGATCCCCAAGGTCGAGGCGTGCCTCGACAGCCTCCGCGCCGGCGTCCGCAAGACGCACATCATCGACGGCCGGCTGCGTCACTCGCTGCTCCTGGAGATTTACACCGACCGCGGCGTCGGTACGGAAATCGCCCTCGGAGTTTGACGGGCAGGACCAAATGTTGACCGCCTCCCTCATGAGTTAAGACGTTTGCGCTTTGGATCTGCTTGAATTAGGAGAATGCCCGGCCCACAGGGCGTGGACCCATTGAAGAAGACGTTACGTGATCGGGAACTAGACACGCTACCCTATAACCACGGCCTGTGGGCTTCTTTCTTTCCCCCAAACCTCCGGCAACCCCCATGACCCTCCCGACCAATCTCGCCTCACGGGCAATCATCGAGCAATTCTCAAAATACGTCATCGGCAACTACACGCGCTACCCCGTCGCGCTGGTCCGCGGCGAGGGCTCGTATGTCTGGGACGCGGAGGGCAACCGTTACCTCGATTTCTTCCCCGGCTGGGGCTGCAACCTCATCGGCCACTGTCCGCCGCGCGTCGTCGAGGCGGTGCGCGACCAGGTGGGCCGCCTCATTCACGTCCCGAACACCTGGTACACCGAGGCACAGGGGCAGCTCGCGAAGGCCCTGGTGGAGCGCACCGGCTTCGACGCCCGCTGCTTCTTCTGCAACAGCGGCGCCGAGGCGGTCGAGGCGGCGATCAAGCTGGCCCGGCTGCACGGCAAGCCGGGCCGCTACAAGATCGTGACGATGATCAACAGCTTCCACGGCCGCACCCTGGGCGCGCTCAGCGCCACCGGCCAACCCAAGTACCACCAGGGCCTGGAGCCGCTGCTGGCCGGCTTTAGCTACGCCCCGTTCGGCGACGCGGGCGCGGTGGCGCGCCTGATCGACGGCGAGACGTGCGCGATCCTGCTCGAACCGATCCAGGGCGAGGGGGGCGTCAACCTGCCGCCGCCCGGCTACCTGGAAGGGCTGCGCGAGCTGGCCGACCGCCACAAGCTGCTGCTCATCTTCGACGAGGTGCAGAGCGGCATGGGCCGCACGGGGAAATGGTTCGCGCACCAGAACTGGTCCGTGCAGCCCGACGCCTTCACGTTGGCCAAGGCGCTGGCCGGGGGCGTGGCGTGCGGCGGCCTGGTGGCGCGGGCGGCGGTCGCCGAGCACCTGCGGCCCGGGACGCACGCGGCGACGTTCGGCGGCAACCCGCTCGCCTGCCGTGCGGCCCTGGCGACCATCGAGACCATCGAGGAAGACAACCTGCTGGCCCGCGCCGGCGCCATCGGCGCCTACTTCACGGAGCGCTTCGAGGCGCTGCGGTCGCGCTGCCCGCTGATCCAGCAGGTGCGCGTCAAGGGCGTTTTCATCGGCATCGAGCTCTCCGTGGAAGGCGCGCCGATCGTGGAGGAGTGTCTGCGGCGGCGCCTGCTGATCAACTGCACCCACGGCACCGTGATCCGCCTGCTGCCGGCGCTGACGCTCAGCGACGAGGAGATGCGGCAGGGTTGCGGCACCCTGGAAGAGGTGCTGCTGGCGTACAAGACATGACGGCTCAACAAAGCCCACCCGTGGCACCGGGTGGGCTTGGAGAGAGGTCCCCACCCATGCGTCACTTTCTCGACCTGCTCGATCTCTCGCCCGCCGAGATCACCCACCTCTTCGACGAGACGGCGCGACTGAAGGCGGCCCACGACCGGCACGAGCCGACGCCGACCCTGCTCGGCCGCGTCCTCGGCCTGGTGTTCGACAAGCCCTCGCTGCGGACGCGCGTCAGCTTCCAGGCCGCCATTGCGCAGCTCGGCGGCACCAGCATCTTCCTCGGCGGCAAGGAAGTCGGCCTCGGCTCGCGCGAGAGCGTGCCCGACTTCGCCCGCACCATCAGCCAGTACGTCGATGCCGTCGTGCTGCGCACCTACACTCATGAGACCGTCGAGGCGTTTGCGCAGTACGCCACCTGCCCGGTGATCAACGGCCTGTCCGACTACTACCACCCCTGCCAGGCGCTGGCCGACCTGTACACGATGCAGGAGGTGTTCGGCGATCTGAAAGGGCGGACGCTGGTGTTCGTCGGCGACGGCAACAACGTGGCCCGGTCGGTGGCGGTCATCTGCGGCAAGCTCGGCGTGCGCTTTGTGCTGGCGGCGCCGTCGGGCTACGGCTTCGACGAGCCGTTTTTGCAGGCGTACCGGCGCTCCGTGCCGTGCGGCGAGCTGCTGCAGAACGGCGAGCCCCAGCACGCGGTCGGCGCGGCGGACGTGATCTACACGGACGTGTGGACGAGCATGGGGCAGGAGGAGGAGCGTGAGCAGCGGCTGAAGCAGTTCGCGCCGTTCCAGGTGAACGGCGCGCTGATGGCGCTGGCGCCGCCGCACGCCCGACTGATGCACTGCCTGCCGGCGCACCGCGGCGAGGAGGTCACCAGCGACGTGCTCGACGGCGAGCGGAGTGTCGTGTTCCAGCAGGCCGGCAACCGCATGCACGCGCAGAAGGCGCTGCTGCAGTGGTTGCTGGGGTAAGCAGCGCAAGCCCACCCGTTGCAACGGGTGGGCTTGCGCGCTCTCAGCCGCCCTGCGGGGCCGGCTTGATCCCGACCTGCAGGCGGTGCGGCGGCTCCGGGGTGGGTTCGTCGTCCTCAGGCTTCAGGGCGTCCATCCTCCGGTTGAACCGTGAGGCCACGAAGTAGAACGCGACGGTGACCACCACCATCATCCCGGCGAGCATCATGAAGTACGCCCCGGGCGTCATCACCGGGTACAGGCGGCCCACCGGAGCGTTGAAGAACAGGTTGCCGATGCCCACCGAGACGAGCCACAAGGCCGTCACAAAGCTCTTCATCGTTTTCGGCGCCGCCACGAAGGCCAGCTCCAGCCCCGTAATGGAGATCAGCACCTCGGCGATGGTGATGACGAAGAAGGCGAGCACCTGCCACCAGATCGTGACCTTCTGGTCCTCCGGCACGAACCTCTCCGTCGCCGGCGTGCCGTCCTCCGTGAGGACGACCTGACCGTCCTTGAGCACAGGCCGCTCCTGCGCGGGCCCGGCCCGCAGCCCGGCAACGCCCATCACCGCCATCGTCAGGGCCGTCAGCAGGAAGCCCGCGATCATCTTGTCGGTCGGCCGGACCCGGATCCCGCACCGGGCCAGGAACGTGAAGAAGAGCATCGTGATCGGGACCAGGATGACGATCAGCAGTGGGTTCAGACTGCCGAACTGCTCCGGGTCGAACTTTTGCCCCAGGAGCGTCGTATCCATGTAGGTGTTGGCGAAGAACACCCAGGTCGAGCCGGACTGGTCGAAGATGGCCCAGAAGAAGGACACGAGGAGGAACAGTCCCGCCACGCGGCCGACGACGTCCCATTGCTGCATGCGCTCTTCCGGGGTCTTCTCCTTGCGCGAGATGACCTCGGTGGCGTAGAAGCGCTTGCCCGCCGCGAACAGGGCGAAGGCCAGCACCATCAGGGCCGCGGGGACGACGAAGGCCACGGAGTAGCCGTAGGCCGTGCGGATCGGCGGCAGGAAGGCGTAGGAGAGGAAGGCGCCGATGTTGATCGCCATGTAGAAGATCGAGAAGGCGTTGCTGCGCAGCACCTCCTGGCCGGGGCGCTGCTGGTCGTAGGTCAGCCCCATCAGGGTGGAGATGTTCGGCTTGATGACGCCGCTGCCCATCGCCAGCAGCGTGAGGGCGATGGCCATGAACCACGGGTTCTCGACGCTGAGGATGACGTGGCCGAGGATGTAGGGCAGGGAGAAGGCGACGATGATGTTGTACTTGCCGAAGTAGTTGTCCGCGAGGTAGCCGCCCAGCAGCGGCAGGAAGTAGGCGGCCGCCATGAAGACCGACACGAAGGTGATGGCGTTCGCCTGGCCCAGGCCAAGCTGCTCGGCCATGTACCGCGCGAGGATGGCCTTCATGCCGTAGAACGAGCAGCGCTCGGCGAACTCGCCCCAGAAGATGAACCAGAAGCCGATCGGGTGGTTGAAGAGGGTCTCGAGAAAGCTGGGCTGCTTGACCAGCGCCGACACGTCGGGGCTGGGGGCGGGCTCCGGCGTGCGGACCGGCGGCGCAAGACTCCCCGCGGATTGGAAGATGGTGATGTCGTCGTCGTGATGGGGGTCGGTCGGCGAACCCATGCGATCCTTCCTTGCCTGGCGAGAGGGATTCGGTAGGGCGACTCTACCCAGACAGCGTAACCGGAAGGCTGGGCAAAGACAACCGTCTCTTTCCTTCCCACCGTGAAGGCCGGGGACGGCGGTCGAAACCGACCCGGTTTTCAGTTACCGCCCCTTTCGGGGGAGAATGGGAGGGCCCGTCGAGAGGGTAGACAGGGACCCTCTGCCCGCCCTTTTCCGCCATGCTGGCCAAGGCACCAGGTGTGCCATGCCGTGCCCTCCAGGCGAGGTCGGGGCATTCCCCGCGGCGGGACCTCTCACAAACCACGCAGAACGGCCACGGGGCCAGGAATAGGAGAACGCGCCGCGGCCGCCCGTGTGACTGCAAAGCGCTTTACCCGTCAGTCCCCGGGCCGCTGCCCCGGACTCGCCGGCGGAATTCGCTTGCCCGGCCATCCGAGCGCGACAGGGCGGCGTGTTGGCAGGGAGACTCGCCGTGGGAGATTGTCGGACCCACTGATACGTCTGTCCACAAGCGGGTACGGCCTGAGAAGACGCAACAATACCCCCTTGGCGCTCGCTGGGGAGCGCGATACAAAGACACTGCGCGAGGGAATAACAGCACGGCCAGGAAAGCAAGGCCATCCGAGAATGTCTGAGAAGCCACTGGAAATGGGCAGACAATCGCGTAACATATGAGGCGAAGAGAGACCGAAGAGTCCGCGGATGCATGACAGGGTTGCTGAAAGAACGAAGTTGGGGGCGTAGCTCAATTGGTTAGAGTACCGGACTGTCGATCCGGTGGTTGCGGGTTCGAGTCCCGTCGCCCTCGCTGATGCCGATTGGTGCGGGCCGGTGCTGAGAAGCGCCGGCCCCTTTCTTTTCAAGGGGTTGCGTCGATTCGGCCTCATCCCCGCCAATCACCCCAAGAGTGTACTTCAGTGCAGATTGATGCCGTCCCGCGCCCCCTGTCACTACGCCCGGCACTACAGCATTTACTACGCCCGCGCCGGGGTCGGTGCCGGACAGGCGAAGGGGGATTTCCGCCGCGCCGGGGCCGGGCGGCACGAGGTTCGGCAGCTTGTCCACGGCCCCGGCCAGATCGTGTAACCGGCGGTGCGAGTAGCGGGCGGTGAGTTCCGGTTTCGAGTGCCCGGCCAGCTCCTGCAACGTCCGCAGGTCGATGCCCGCCCGGCCGCCCAGCGTCAGGTACGAATGCCGCAGAGAATGGAAGTCGGCGTATTCCGGCCCGTCCGGGCCTTCCACGGCGTAGGGGATGCCGGCGGCGTCCAGGTCGATGCGGAGCATTTCCGCGCCGCGGTGGTCCCGCGCCCACGTCCCGCCCCAAACGGGTTGCCCGGCCGGCCTGTCAGCCAGGTAATCGCGGAGGGCGGCGGCCACGTCGGCGGGGAGCGGTTGTACCTTCGTCCGGCGGTTCTTGGCGAACCGGGCGGCGAGCGTCACAACCGGCCCGGCCGCGTTCAGGTCGAAGTCGGCCGGGGTCAGGTTCGCCAGGGCGCTCGCCCGGAAGCCGGTGCCGGTGGCCGTCAGGTACAGCATGAACCGATCCGCGCCCGCAAGCCCCCGGTACACTCGCCCGCTGTCACGGGCGGCGACGAACAGCTTGCGGAGTTCGTCGGCAACGAGTTCGCGCCGCGCCCGCCGCACGTCCACGGCAGCATTCACGAGCGTCAAGGATTCGAGCGGGTTCGAGCCGATCCGCTTCGCCTTCACGAGCCAGCGGAAGAAACCGCGCACGGCGCGAACGTAGTGGTTCGCCGTCTCCGGGCCGCACCCCTTCGTCCTTTGCAGCACGAGGGCTTCAACAGTTGCACGGGGGAACGTGCGGGCCTTGCCGTTGCCGGTCGCGTCCAGTTCCAGCCGCTTCACGGCGGCGCGGACGGCGGCCCCGGAGATGCCGAGCAGCTGCGCCGTTTCAGCGGGGGTGAAGGAATCCCCGGCGGGGAGCGCCGAGGGCGCGGCGTCGCGCCGGTGGGCGTTCAGCCAGTCGGCGGCCTTCGCGACGTCGGCGTCCAGGGGGAGCACGAACCCGCACCCGGAGAGTAGCGCGGTAATGCGGCCGGTGGTCAACTGGATGTGGTCGGCGGTTCCTCCCTTCGCTTCGAGCGCCGCGGCGTAGTCCTTCAGATGTTCGGCGAGCGGCCGGCGGGCGTGTTCTTCGGCGGGGTCGGTGAAACCCGAACGCACCCGCGACGCCTTGCGTTCCGTCTCGGCGGCGAGTTGTTCCGTCGCCTTCAGATCCGCGAACCCCTTCACGCGGCGGACAGTGCCGGTGGCGTCGCGGCAGTCGAAGTACCAGCGCTTCGAGGGGCGGAGGAATTTCTTACCGTCTTTCGAGAGGCGGTACAGGACCGGCTTGCCGCGCTCTCTCAGGCGGACGTGCGGCCTGCCGTCGTGTTCGAGGATTTCGGCATCCGGCGGGAGCGGGCGCGTACTGGACAGCTTGTAGGGCTTCGGCATGATGAGCGGCCTTTCTGAGAAGGGCCGGCCGTCCGCCCCGCTTCTCAGTTCGGAGCGAACGGGCACGGCCAAAGACAGGTGAAGTATACCCGGCCGCCGCACGGCGCGCCAGGTCGGCAGGGTCGGCGTTCTCGCTCAGATTCCGCCTCTGTGTGCCTCTGTGTGCGACGCCAGACGCGACAGCGGGCGGCATCGCACTGGTCCCCTTCTGGGATAGGGGAACCGTAGTACCCCGGTTGCGTGCAGCTTTTTGCCCCATGCAAGGGGAACTACATTGCCCCATGTGAACCCGTCGGATGGATGCCGTAAACGGACGGTCCGCCATTCAGCCGACCACGGCGAACAAGGCGAACCATCCCCTTCGCCTTCAGGCTTCGCAGGGCGAGCTTCACGGCCCGAAGCGACAGCCCGGCCCGGCGGGCGATGTCGGCTTGCCCGGTGCGGGCGGTGCCGGTCGCGGCCTTCGCGTCGCGGAACAGGATCAGCCAGACTTTCGTTTCCGCCCCGGTCAGGTCCGCCAGGGCGCAGTCGGTGAAGGCGTTCAGCACGGCGAACCGTTCGCCCCGGCCGGATCGGCGTTTCGCCTTCGCGGTCGGCGCGGGCCGGGCGGGTTCCTCGTCGGGACGAAGGGTAGCATCGGGAGGGAGTATCCCGCCGTGTTGCTCGTTCACTTCCTTCAGGGTCAGGCGGCGCACGTCAGCCCCCCTTCGCCTTTCTGCCCCCACGAGGGGCGGGCGTCGCGGCGTCGAACCCGCCCAGGCCGGACAGCTTCGCGGCCGACGGCCCGAACGTCTGGGTAGTCGGGTCGAACGAGGTCCGCACGTCGGCCACGGCCCCGTAACGGTTCTTCTCACACTTCAGCAAAATCCCGCCCTTGTCCTCGGGCACGAGCAGAAACGCGGCATCGGTGCCGTATTCCAGCTCCGACGAACCCCGAAACGATGCCAGGTTCAAACCGGAGTAGGTCGATCCGCCTTTGCCCTTTTGCCGGGCCACGGCCGACGCGACCAGCACGGCCGCGCCGGCGTCGCAGAACCGGCGCAGCACGGCCGCGGCGGTTTCGAGCTGTTCGCGCTTGTCCTTCGTGCCGTCGCCCACGGTGAAGCGCTGGATGTAGTCGAGGATCAGCACGTTCGCCCCGAAGGCGGTGCCGGCGGCGGCGACGTGTTCCAGGGCGAAGGGGGCGTGCAGGAACGCCAGGCGGGCGGCGACGGGTTCGAGGGATGCCACGGCCGCCCGCACCCGTTGCAGCTGTTCCGGGGTCAACGTGCGGTCGGCGATCGCGGTGAGCGGCACGGCCGCCAGGCGCGACGCGACGCGCTCCACGAGCAGCGCCGGCGACATTTCGACGTTCGCCACCAGCAACCGGGCCGATTCGTTGAGGCGAAGTAGGTCGATGCCCACTTGCAAAAGGGCGGCCGTCTTCCCGCTCCCCGGCGCGCCGCCGAACAGGATCAGCCGGCCCGGGCGCACGTCCAGGGCGGTGAACGGATCGGCCAGCTGGAACCGCACGGGCGGTTCCCCGCGCTCCACGTCCGCGAACCACGAGCCGAACAGGTCCGCGCCGGTGGTGAACGTCGGCGTCATGCCGGCCCCCTATCGGCAGGGGCGGCGACGGGATCGACAGCGCCCAGCCGGTCAAGCGGATGTTCCCAGGCGTCCCCGCGGTCCGGGCCTAGTTCAGCCTCGGGAGCGACGGCAGCGCGCTGCCGGGTGGCGTGCTCAATGCCGCACGCAATCTGCCGATCCACGTCCCTCGGTGACAACCCCATGTCACAGCCCGGTTCCGTCAGCAGAGCGGCGGCAAGCGAAGGGGGCGCGCCTTGCTCCGTCAGCCAGGCGGCACAGCGGAACAACGTCTGATGCCGCTCGCCCTCGTCCACGCCGAAGCGGAGGAAGTCCACGAAGTAGCGCGGCGCTCGTGCATCGGCAGCGCCGGCGTTCGCTTCGCGGCGGGCGGCGCGGGCCTCGGTGGCGCGGGCGGTGTCCCGCGCAGCTGCAAGCCAGTCGCCCGGCAGTAGCTCAGGACACGCGTCCGCGGCCGGGATGCCATCGCCCGCCGGATGCTGCGCGGCGGCGCGGATGCCCGGCACGTCCAGCGCGAACAGCGCATCGAATTCGATGCGTCGCTTGAATAACCCCGTTTTCGGATGCTTTGTGTTCGGCAAGCGAACAAGGTGGTTCACGTCGTAGATGCCGGTGTCGATCCCCACACCCGCGCCGGCGGCGAGCTGTTCCGCCAAGGCACGGGCGACGTGCTGAAACCCAACGGCCGGCGGCGGGTTGTGGGCGAGTTCGACGAGGACGTGAAACCCTCGGTTTCCCGAGAAGTAAACCGGCACGTCCCCTTCGAGTTCGCGGTAGCGCCGGCCGATGAATCGCACGAGCTGGCGGGCGTCGGCCAGGGCGTCCACGAGGTCCGCCCGGTCGATGTCCAGCACGAGCCAGCGGCACCAGCACGGCCCCGCGAACTCGGCCACGGAATGCCGGTTCGCGGCGTAGTGGGCTTGCATCTCCGGGCCGAAGGCGAAGTGCGACAGGTACGCTTCGCGCTCGTCCTCAATCTCCCCGTCGGCGTAGGCGTTCAACAGGCCGGCGTGCTGCACGAGGGCGCGGGGGGAGGTCGGCGCGCCCAGCACGTACGCGCCGACGTCGTGACATGGGGTTGTCACTTCGGCCCCCCTTCGCTTTGTCCGGGCAGCAGGAAGGCGGCGGCCGGCGATTCCACTACGCGGAGTACGTCTATCCGCTTAATGTCGTTTCGTTCGATGCCGTCGTCTCCGCGCTGCAGTGCGACCACGAGCCGCACGAGGTATTCACGGCCGGCCTCGGGGAACGGGGACAGGAGCTTTGCGCTGGTCGTCAGGCCGAAAGGGGCAAGGTCGCGTTTCGTGTAGGACAGGGCCTTCGGGCCGAATGTCCAGGTGCGAACGAGTGTCTTCCCGGCGTGCAGGCCTTCGGCGATCTCGAAGCGGAGTCGGTAGGCTTCCGCCCCGGCCTGCGTGGTGCAATACTCGCCCCGCAGCACGCGGGCGGAATAGACGCCAGGCGGAACCGGCGTGAACTCCGGGGCGGGTTCGGCCGCGTCGAAGGCGTCGATGCCGGCCGCGGGTTTGCCGTTCGTGCCGGGTAGAGCGCTTCTAAAGTCCATGCGAAAACTCCGAAAATGGTGACGTGCGGCCCCGGCCACGCGCCGGGGTTGCGCGGGTCGCGGCGAATCAAAGCGTGCAGAGGGCGGCGAGTCGGGCGGCCGCGCCAGTGGCGTCGGCGAGCTGCCAGACGGAGAGCGGGCGGGCGTGCGCGGCCGGCCGGGTCGAGTTGCGGTAGCCGGCGCGACGGAAGAAACCGGCGTCAGCCAGGTCGCGGAACACAACACCGACCAGCTTCGGGGAGATGTCGAACGGGATCGCCACGAGAGCGCGCACATCGTCGGCGCAAACCTCGCCCCGGTCGAAAGCGACGCGGAGCGCGGCGGCCGAGCATAAGCGGATTAGTTCGGCGCGACGGACGCGGAGCAACGCCAGGGCGGCGTCGCGACGGGCTTCGCCATCGGGGCCGGCGGATGATACAATGGGCATAGCAGATTCCTTTTTCGTCGGGCCGGGTGTGCTGTTGCGGGCGGCACCCGGCCCGATGTCGTATGTGAGTGTCGGTGGGGTGTCACTTCCGGCCGGCGCGCAGCGCGGCCCACGTTTCGCGGTCGGGCGCGCCGGCGTCCAGCCAGTCGCGTACCTCACGCACACGCCAAACCACGCCGCGGCCGCCGAGGCGGATCGGCGCAGGCAGTTTCCCGGCGGCGTGCCAGGTCCAGATGGTGCGGAGTCCAGCGCCGAGCAGCTTCGCCAGGCGGCGCGCATCAACCACGAGGGGGGACAGCTTCCGGCGGCGCTTGCGGGGCGGCGGATCGGTTGCGCTAGAGCGAAGGGGGATGGTGTCAGCCACGGTTGCCTCCGCTTTGCTTGCTCTCATTGGTGGATGCGAGGAACGATGGGCCAGTCAGGCGACGATTGATTTCGCGGGCCAGAGCGCGGGCGGTCGGCGAGTTCGAGCCTGCCACGTGCTCGGCATCAGCCAGAGCAACCAACAGTCGCCAGAGCGGCAGCTGGTCAATTCGGAGTGCGATGGGTGATGAATCCATGCCCAAACTTTAGGGGCAAGGACGAAGAGGTGTTGTGGTTCTGCGGTCGTGCTTCAACTGAAGCACGGATGGTGTTGAGATTCGCAGGAAACACGGGAGAGAAATCTTTTCCGTGCTTCACTCCTCCTTCAACCACTTTTCGAGTGCGGGCCAGACGTCGGCAGTTCTGTACAGGTATCCCGGTTCGTTCTTCCGCTTCGATGCATTCTCAACCCGGCAATCCCGGTTCTTATCCGCGAATCTGCTCAGAAATGATGACACGGATTTCTTGTTCCGATGGATCCTTTGGGCGATGTCGGAAGCCGAGAGGAGCGAGGGGAGAATTGCATCGAGCGGCGTGCCCCCTTCGGCTTGCTCCGTCCCCGCCTGGTCGCGGTCGGCGCCAGTTCCTTCGGCTTGCCCCGTCCCGGCCTGGTCAGAGGGGGCGCCGGTCCATTCGTCTTGTTCGGGTTCGGCCTGGTCAAAAGAGAGGGATTCTGGCGGTGGCTGAATCCCGAGCACTTCGTACATCAGCCCCTCACGGAGCCAGGAATCGGCTTGGAGCCCCAAGATGAAAAGGGTATCGATACACCCTTCTACAATTGTTGCCACACTTTCCGTGTCGGCGTCCATCGCTCGGCGCAGCATCTCCAGGGCGCATTGCTTGGGGGGCGTCCCTGGTGTCACGGCATCCACGTTGGCTTGCCAACCGTCATCCCGCAGCACTTGCCCTAGCTCGACAATCAGTTCGGCGTACCTTCGCCAAAGGGCTTTACCTCTCAATTCAGCTGGGATTGCGCGGTCCCTAAAGCCTGCCACCCGGAGCCAGGCTCGGCGCGCTCGCTCCGTTCGCGCTTCCCTCTCTTGGGTATCGCGCAGGGCTTCCATCAACAGGGCTTCGGTCGAACGGGCTTTGTCGAGAATGCTTTGAACGGCGGGGTCAATGCGCGATTGCGGCATGGTTCCTACCTTTAGAACGGGCCGGCCGGCCGCGCCGAAGGGATAGGGTAGGATCCCCCTTCGGCGGGCCGGCCGTTCGGCCGCTGGCCGGCGGCCTGCCCGGTGACGTGATTGTACCCGATGGGGCGGTCGGCACACCAGCCTATCCGCGGTCGGTGTCGCGGCGGGCAGCTACTTCGGGGGGTATTATCCACACACGTTGACTTGCTTGTCGGCGATGTTCACCTGCAGCACGGGCAGCGCCAGCTTGCGAACCAGTGCCAGCGCCTTGATGGAGGACAAATATCGCTTGTGTGCGCGGTCCCGGCAGCGCTGATGATATTCTCCTTGCGCCAAGGTCAACTCGCCCGCATTCTGGGCCAGCAACATGTCGGCTTGGTGCAGCTGCAGCCAGCACGCGGCCACGCGCTCGACCAGCAACCGCTCCAACGGCGTCGGCGCGGGTCCGCCCAGCTCGGCGCGCAGCAGCTCCAGCTTGCGGACCAGGGCGTACTTCCACGCCAGGTCTTCCCCGACCAGGGCGTTTATCAGGGAGTGTTCCGCCTGGCGGGCTAAATTCGCGCCCAGCCGGTCCACGGTGGCGGGGT
>JBBRPS010000110.1:0-17212 GCA_038227745.1 Gemmatales bacterium
CCGGCGTGGCGCACGCAGGGGCTGCGGCCGGCCCGCGCAGGAAGCGGCAGACTGCCAGGCCCGGAGCGCGTTGGCTTGGCGCGTGGCATGTTGCAAACCCTATGCATATAATGGGTTACACATGACAGTGCCATTCGTGTCTGGCAGCCATTGCCTGTGAAATCCACACCGTGAAGCTCTTCGTCCGCACGCTGTCGGTTGAGTCGTGGCCCACAACTGAAGGCGTCGTGAAGCGGTCGGAGCAGAAATCGAGGTTCTCCGGCCGGTTGGACTACGCAGCCCGCGTGGAATACCAATTCGCAGTGGACGGAAAGGTCTACTCTTCCACCCAGATCCGCACACGCGGCACGAGCACGCGGCACGAGTTCGATTCGGCGGATGTGGTGAAACGTTACCCGGTCGGACGAAAGGTTTCCGTGTACTTCAACCCGGATGCTCCCCAGGAAGCCTACCTCGAAGCCGGGGCGGACTTCATCAATTACGTCCTCATCATTAGCCCTGCCGTGTTCGCCTTACTTTTTGGGATCGGGTTCATCGACTGTATTCGCCTGTCGCGGTCAATTTCTTCCAGTCGAACGAGTCGCGGCGGTTGATACTTAAATCATACCTCAACATCCCATCGCCCGCCCAGGGCGCCGAGGTGCAACGCCTCAAGGACAAGGTGCTCCATCTGGAGGCGCGCGTGAAGGGGTTGGAGGTGAGTCCGGCCGCGGATATCACCGTGCTCGGCGAGGCTCCGGCCGGGTGGGCGCTGGCGTACCACCGCAAGACCCGGTCCGTCGTCATCACCCGGCCGGACGGAGTGCTGATCGACCTGGAAGTCTTCCCGCCCTTCTGGCCCGAGGACCGAGTCTGACCGGCAAGGCGGCGACACGGCAACCGCCCGGGCTGCGCCAGGTCAACTTCACCTTCAGTCACTCGCCCGAAACGCCAGGGCGTGTGGCGCCCCCTTCTCCAGCGCCGCCCGCGCCCACGGCTCCCCGGCGTGGGCCAGGCAGTCGAGGACGGCCCGCCCGCGCACCGCGCGCAGGCGGTGCTTCATGAGTTCCAGCGCCGTCTCCGTCCGCGGGCTGGCCGCCAGCAGCGCCCCGGCCGCTTCCTCGAACTGCGGCGGCCCGATCTTGCGGGCCTCCTCGTCGCTCAGGGCCAGGTACTCGCGGCACAGCTTCTCTGCCGCCGCGCTGGGCCGCTGCTTCAGTGCCGGGAAGACCACCATCTTCACGCGAAAGTCGGTCCACGAGCGCGGGTTCTTCCAGCGCGGGTCGATGACCGGGTCCAGGGCGGGGTCGTCGCGCCACAGAGCCAAGCGGGCCGTGCGGGCGGCGTTCGGCGCCCCCAGCAGGATCAACGACCGGAGCGCCATCGCGCCGTCGAAGCCGTGATACATCCAGTTCTTGTGCAGGCTCCGCTGGCGGACGCGCTCTTCCAGGGCGGCGAAGGCTACCGGCGACGACGCCCTGGCGGCCAGCAGTTGCTCCGCCGCCCGCGCGCGGGCGCGGATGCGCCGGCCCGAGGCCGCCCGGTCCGCCGCCGTCTCGGCCACGCGGTCCCAGTCCTCGGCGTTGCGGAGCGCCGCGATCAGTTCCGCCTCGCCCGGCAGTGGTGCGCCCGCCTGCCGCGGCGCCGCCCGCCTCGGCGACACGGGTCCCTCGGACAGCTTGCCCAGCTTGCGGCCCAGCGCGACGGCCACGCCGCGCGAGTCATCGACGATGACGCCGTCGCCGGGCTTCTTCAGGGCGGCGGCGATGGCGTCGGGGAAGACCTCGCTGCGGTCGGCGTACAGACCAGCCTTGTAGCGGCGCAGCTTCAGCCGGGCGTCGCGCAGGATCACGCCGCCGTTCTCCCCGTTGCAGTAGGCGACGTGGTCCCACAGATCCATGCGCGTGAGCAGCCGGGCGATGGCCTGGTCGATGCCCGGCACCTTGATGTCCAGGTGCATCAGCCCGGCGTACTTGCGGTGCAGGTCGAAGACCTCCACCAGCGTGGGGATGCGGCACTGCCCGCCGAACCGCCCGGGGTTGCGGAACGGGAAGCGCTGCAACTCCTCCCAGGTGTAGTCGCTCACCTCCCCGTAAGCCTCCAGCAGCCGGTCGAGCATGTCGTCGTGGAAGACGACCAGCACGCTGTCCCTGGTGGCGCGGATGTCGAACTCGTTGCCGCCGCCACCCAACTCGAAGGTGGCGCGGAACGCCTCCAGGGTGTTCTCGTGGGCGTGCTCCGACGCGCCGCGGTGGCAGATGACATCGACGCCCCGGCGGCGCTGGGCGACGCGCTCGTGCCGGCGCTTTGCCTCGGCCGGCGTCTCCGCGGCGAGGGGAGCCCGATCGGCGCCGGGCGGGCTGAACCCGCCAGCGAACCCCCAGCCCGACCCGAGGACGAACAGGATTGCACTGAGACAGGGAAGGACGCTCTTCATCGGGGTCGATGCTCCTGAACGTTGTCCGCCGGGGCGGTCGTCGGCGCCGCGGGCGCCTGGGCCGTCCGCCTCAAGGCCGCCGCCCCACTTCGGCGCGTCGCTGACGAAGGCGAAGCGCTTGCCGTCGAGCGACCAGGAGTTGATGTTATAGTGGAGGCAGTTGACTTCTTCCTCCCCTCGCCCCTGTACTCGGGGGAGATGGGTCGGGGGAGAGGGGTTGGCACGCGGTCAAGCCCCCTCGCCCCCGAGTACAGGGGCGAGGGGGGAACAACTGAACCGCCTGCGGTATAACGTCGAGAGCGGAGTCCGGCAACCCCATCCAGCGCACCCGCGTGACCGACAAGGGGCTGTTTCGCTTGAAGGGCCTGACCGGTCTGCGGCGGGTGGTTGAAAGGAGAGTCATGAGATCGCTTGCCGGAGGGGCGGCCCTGCTGTTGCTGCTGCCCGTGCCTGCCGTTTCGGGAGCCACAGGCGAGCCGGCGAAGGCGCCGAGCGCCGAGCGGCTCCGGGAGGAGCTGGCGTACACGGTCGGCGTCCAGGCGTACATCTATGGCTACCCCGTCGTCGAGATGTACCGGGCGCGCTTCCTCCACGTCTACTCCCCAAAGAACAAGGAGCGGACGCCTCTCAACCGTTTCCATCACCGCCGGCGCCTCCTCGACGCCTCCTTCAGCGGGGTCGTCTCGCCGAACAACGACACGCTGTATTCCTCGGCGTGGCTGGACCTCTCCGCGGGGCCGGTCCTCCTGAGCGTGCCCGACACCAAGGGCCGCTATTACTGCTTCCAGATGCTCGACTTCTACACGAACAGCTTCGCCCATGTCGGCAAGCGGACCACGGGGACGAAGGCGGGGACGTTCGCCATCGTCGGCCCCGGGTGGAAGGGCGCGCCGCCGCCGGGCGCCCGGCGGGTCGATGCCCCCACCAATGCCGTCTGGCTCCTCGGCCGCACCTTGGTGGACGGCAAAGACGACCTCCCGGCGGTCCACGCCTTGCAGGACCGCTACACGCTGACGCCGCTGGGTCCGCAGGGCAACAAGACCGGGTCGTCGGCCGCGCCCGCTTACGACCCGTCGGAGCCGTTGCCGTTTTTTGAATTCCTGAATGCGGCCCTGCATGAGAACCCGCCGCCGGCGCGCGAGGCTGCCCTGATGCGCCTGTTCGCACGGGTCGGGGTCGGGCCGGACAGGGCGTTCCGCGTGGACAAACTCGATCGCGCGACGGCGACGGGGCTGCGGCGCGCGGTCGAAACCGGCCGGCGCATCCTTGCGGTGGGTCTTGACGGGTTCGGCGTCTCGGTCAACGGCTGGCACTACCCGCCTGCGGAGGTCGGCAACTTCGGCGACAATCACCTGCTGAGAGGAACGGTCGCGATGAAGTTGCTCGCGGCCCTGCCGCCGGAGGAGGCCGTCTATCCCACCGCGGAGACCGACGGCAAGGGCCAGCAGCTGAACGGCAAGTATCGGTATGTGCTGCGCATGGAGAAGGGGCAGTTGCCGCCGGTCGAGGCGTTCTGGTCGCTGACGCTGTACCGCCTCCCGGAACGCCTCTTCGCGGCCAACGCCATGGATCGGTACGCCATCGGCGACCGGACGAAAGGGCTGACGTACGGGGCGGACGGTTCGCTGGAGATCTACATCCAGCACGGTTCGCCCGGGAAGGATCGAGAGGCCAACTGGCTCGCGGCGCCCGCGGGTGAATTCTGCTTGACCTTGCGTGCCTTCTTGCCGCGGCAGGGGATGCGAACGGGCGTCTGGCGAGCGCCTCCGGTGCAGCGCGTGGAGTGAGAGGCTGTCCCCACGTAGTTCGCCAGCCTGGCCGAGACGTGACCCAACGCCTGCCGGCAGGCGGAGGGCGCGGGGGAGTTCCATAACCCCATCGGCATCGCCGTCAGCAAGGCCGACCACGTCTTTGTCGCCGACTTCAACAACCGCCGCGTGCAACAGTTCGACGCCGACGGGAAGTTCCTGGCCGCCTTCGCGGTCCCCGGCAAGCCCGGCGGCATCGCCCTCGACGCCGCCGGCCGCATCTACCTGTCGTTGTGGGGTCCGGGCCGCAGAGGTTCGTGACCTTGCCGCCGATCTGCTTCGCCACCGCCTCGAAGACCGCCTCCTCGTGCGCGAAGAGTAATGCGAGGGCGCGCTGTTGTTCCGGCGGGCGGCCCGGGGCGGCGGCGGGCGGCTAGCGATTTGACGGTAGCATCACGATGATTACTACTGGCCCCAGCTGAGGCAGACGGCCTGGAAGCTCACTCCGGACTCGCCTCGTCCAGGCCCAACTCGATTGCAACGCGGTCCAGGGCCCGCGCTAGTTGCTTCTTCAAAGCCTCCTTGCTGCCGCCCACCTCCGCGGCGACAGCGGCCCAGCCGTGACCGCGGTTGCGCAGCTCGACCAGCCGCCGTTCTTCCGGCGAGAGCCGCCGCTGCACCTCCTCCAACAGGTCCTTCGCCGCCACGTGCTGACTCGGGCTCGAACCAGAGGCCACGAGCGCATCCTGGTCCAGGCCGCCTTCCGTCACGCGGCGGTTGTCGCGGCGCTCGGCCCGCTGCCGACGCACTTGACTGACCACCTTGTTGCGGGCCATCGACGCCAGTAATTTCAGGAGCTGCTCGGGCCGATCCAGCTCGTACTCCCCTGAGGCTGCCCGCAGGAAGAAGCTGGCCAGCACCGACTGACAGATGTCCATCGAATCCAGGGCCGCGTTCAGCCGGGTGTCGCCCAGGCGGAAGCGCACGGCGCGGCGGATGGTCGGCTCGTACAGCTGGACCAGTTCCGTCGCCGCGTCCTGGTCGCCGGCGCGCACACGGCGGATGAGATCCTGGAACGACGGGTCAGCGGCCGGCATGGGGGATCTCCGGGCACACGGGGCTGTCTAACCTGTGCATCATACGCCTCCCCTTCCCCGGCGCCCACCGAATTCTTGCCCGGTTCCGCCGCCCTGCGGTGCCTTGCGCGGGGCGGCGAAAAAGAATTCCGCGAACTCTTGTCCCGCGCGGCCGGGGGAATGCGATGGATTAAGTGAGTGGGCCACCCGAGAGCTGCCCGGTGAAGGCAGAACCCATCCAGGCCCTTCTCCCCGCCCAGCACCTGCGGCGGGAACGCGCTCTACCTCCCCCGAATCCCCACAGGAGTTCCCCATGAATAAGTTTCTTGCGCGGCTGTTCGGACCCAAAAACGCCCGCCCGGCACGTCGCCCGGAAGCCCGTCGGGACAACCGCGCCCGGCTAAACCTCGAGCACCTGGAAGACCGCCTGGTGCCGGTTGTCGGAGCGTTGAACCCAGCCCAAGTGGTGGACCCAGGGACCGGGTTTGATGGAGTGGTCAAGCTCGACATTCTCCGGGTGAATTCGCCTCCCGGCATCACCTTTACCGGGACGGGAGTGTTGTTGCCCACCGGCCGACACATCCTCACCGCAGCCCACAACCTAACGCCCCTGGAAGGCGGCACAGGGCTCGATGCGTATAGCGTTAACGTCAGTTTCAGCCTGCCTGAGAACCGACGCGTCACAATGAGCGTCGGGCGGCGCGACTACCACATCCATCCGTTGTGGAGCGGCGCAGACAACGCCCCGTACGACCTGGCGATCCTTACCCTCCCGACGCCGGCACCCGGCGCGGCGGAGCGGTATCCCCTCTACAACCCGGCCCAGTCCGGCCCGGAAGAGGGAAAAATCTTTCAGTTCGTCGGGTACGGCCGCTCTGGGACCGGAGCAACGGGGCAACTGGGCGCAGAAACGGGTGGCACAAAGCGCACGGGTTGGAACCACGCCAGCCGGGTCTGGTCCGGCGGCCTGTCTGCGGACTTCGACAGCGGTAAGGGGAAGGACAACTTTTACCGGGACCCGAACTATCTCGGTGAGCAAGAGGCAGGGGGCGCCCAGGGCGATTCCGGCGGGCCGGCGTTCATCAATGGCGGCATCGCGGGCATCATGTCACTTGAGCTGGACATGAACCGTGACGGCAAAATCGGTAACTTCGGGGACGTGACCGTATTCACCCACGTGGCCCCCGAAGCCCCGTGGATCAATGAGGTGATTGCCCGGCCCGGCGACGTGAACGTGGACATGCCCACCTACCCGGAAGGGGGTAGCCACGGGGACTACGACGGGGACGGGAGGGCCGACGACCGGAGGGGGGATGGCGTACCGGACGACATCGAGGCGCGCCGGGTCGGGAACGATATCCAGATCCGTATCAACGGCGCGGTCATCACCACGGTCCCAGTCGATCAGGTCTTTGAAATCAACATCCGGGGCTCGACCGACGCCGAAACCCTCACCGTGGTCGGCGACCTCGGGGTGACCGTCAACTTTTACGGCAGAGGCGACCTCTTGAGGCCCGCCGGGAAGCCCCTCAACTTCTACGGCCCGGAGGGCACCAACCGCCTAGTGTACGTCGGGAACGGCTTGCAGGACGGTTCGCACTCGGTGTTCCCGCTCACCTACGAGGGGCAAGGCGAGGGGCGGGTGACAGTCGGCGGGACCTCGGTCCGGTACGTCGGCCTGGCGACCACGGAGGTGAGCATCCGGGGCGTCCCGAATCTCAGCCTCGCCAGGTCGGCCAGGAGCAACGGCCAAAGCGAGGTCCTGACGATCGACGGCCGCAGCCCCGGCCAGACCCGGGTGCGGGTGGATGTGGGGGGGGCCGTCCTCTTCGCTCCCTTCATCGTGGACAATACGACCAACCTGGTGATCCAATCGGGCGGCACCCCTCTCGCGATCAACGTGGACGCCTCGGCCGACACTACCTTCCGCGGCAACGTCGGCCTGGCGACAGTCACCCTCGCCGACGGGGCCTACGGACAGATCACCGGACTGGGTCTGGCGGCCATCCGGTACAAGTACGCCGACACGGAGGCCGTGACGATCACCACCGGCACGGCCGACGGCAACGTCATCAACGTGTTGCAAAATGGCGTCACCACCACCCTGGTCGGCAGCGCCCGCACCACGGTCAACGTCGGCGACGGCAACCAGGGCGTCCAGGGCATCCTGGGTACGCTGAACATCCAAAACCCGCCGTCCTACACCGACCTGAACATCTATGACTCCAACGACGGCGGGAGCCGCACCGCCACGCTGAGCGAGAGCAGCCTCACCGGCCTCGCGCCGGCGGCGATCAACTACCAGCAGCGCGATCTCAGCTCTCTGACGGTCTACGGCGGCAGCGGCGGCAACACCTTCACCGTCGTCAACACGCCCAGCTTCCTGAACGGCCGCCCGACCACCCTCAACGCGGGCACCGGCATGGACACCGTGCTGGTACAGGCGACCACGGGGCCGTTGAGCATCAACGGCCGCGGTGGCGAGGATCTCGTCGTGATCGGCAGTGGCGTCAACCACGTCCAGAACATCCAGGGAGGTGTGAGTGTCGTCAACCCGGCCGCCGACGGCTCCACCGCCCTCTTCATCCTTGACAGCCTCGACTCCGTGTCGCGGCCCGAGGTGCGCGTCGATCGCGACAGGATTACCGGCCTGGCCCCGGCGACGATCTCTTACGACGGCAGAGCCCTCCGCTCCCTGTACGTCTACGGGGGGACTGGCGGCAACGCCTTCACCGTCGTCAACACCCCCTGGAACTCGGGCGGCGTCTACACTCTGCTCGGCATCGGTGCCGGCTCAGTCCCCGACACTGTGAACGTCCAGGCCACCACGGGGCGACTCCTGGTCGGCGGCGACGCCAACGATGGGGTCACCCTGGGCAATGCCGGCAGCGTTCAGGACTTCTGGGGAGAGGTGACCGTCTTCGGTGCCGGCTCGCTCGTGGTCGATGATTCCGCCGACACAGCGGCCCGGAACGCGACCATCGCCTTCAACCCGGACACCGCCAATACGGACATAACCGGCCTGGCACCGACGGCAATCCATTCCAGGGTGGCCGGCCTGGAGGTCCGGGGCGGCAGCGTGGCCGACACGTTCAACGTCCGGAGCACCGCGGCCGGCACCGCGGTGACCATCGACGCCGGTGCCGGCGACGACACGGTCAACGTCGGCAATAGCGCGAACACCCTGGACGACATCCGCGGCGCGCTGACGATCCCGGATCAGACCGACTGGAGCCGGCCCAGCGTCTACGACGGCAACACCCTCAACATCCACGACGAGGGCAACCGCACCGCCGGCCAGCGCTACACCTTCAGCAACAGCGCCCTGGTTCGCGACGGCGCGGCAACCATCACCTATGGCACGACCTGGTACGAAAAGGTTAACGTCTACGGCGGCAGCGGGGGCAACCAGGTGACCTTCAACGGCGCGCCGGGAGGCTACACCTATACGAACCTCTACAGCGGCTCCGGCGACGACCGCGTCGATGTGCTGGGCACGTCGCACGCTTCGTTCCTCGCCGTCGATGCCGGCGCCGGCACCAACGTGATCCGGATGGGCAGCGCCTCGCAGGGGCCCGGCGACACGGCCCCTCACGGCGGTACCACGGCCGGCCTCGGGGCGGGAGTGATCTTCCTGTGGCGGGCCGAACCCGGTCTCGCCACGGTGGTCGTCGATGACAGCGGCGACACCACTTCACGCGACGTGACCCTCGTCGGCAGCGCGATCTGGGGTTCCTTTACCGCGGCGTCCATCTACTGGTGGCCGGTGGACCGGCAGATTTTCTACGGCGGCAGCGGCGGCAACACCATTAACCTGGACTACTTTTATGGCGAAGATACGCTGGACCTGTATGCGGGCAGCGGCAACGACACGATCCATCTCAAAAACCTGGAGGCCTACCCCTACTGGAACCACGCCGTGCGGATTCACGGCCAGGGGGGCAATGACACCCTCCAGATCAATGACCAGTCCGCCACCCGCGGCGCGACCTACACTGTGGGTGCGGATTCGTTAACCCGCGTCAACCGTAACCCCGCCTTCGGCTGGGACTCCAGCGTGACGGTCCGCTCCGATGGCCTCGAGAACCTGGTGATCAACGCCGGCAGCGGCAACGATGTCATCAGCGCCCGCGGCATGACGGGAGGCCCGCGCCTCCAGTTCGACGGCGGCATGGGCAATGACACGCTGGAGGGCAGCGCCGGCGACGACCTCCTCATCGGCGGCCTGGGCAACGACTTCCTGGACGGTGCCGGCGGCAATGACCGCCTGTTCGGGGAGAACCTGGCCTACGGATTGGACCAGACGCTCGGGCTGCGGCTCTCCGGCAGCACCGGCAGCACCGTCTTCGACTGGGGACACTTGAAAGAGAAATGGGTCCTGGATTCCGCCCAGGCCTGGTACTTCATCCGGCCGGACGGGTCCTTCTGGAAGTGGGACGGCTCACCGGCCAGCGCCCTGACCGGCACCCTGGTGGCCATGCTGAATCCCGTCTTCTACGACGACGTCCGCCTGCTGTACGAGGCCGCGGCGGGCCTGGTCCTCCTCGATCCCAGGCAGGTATCTCCTCCCGCGGGCCCGGCGGCGGCCGTCCGCGCCTTTGAGCTGGACCGGTCGCTGGGGCTGTGGGCCGATTCAACCCAGTGGGATACGGCCAGTCAGAAATGGCTGCGGGCCGGCAACGGCGACTGGTACTACCTCACCTCGGAGGGGGGCTTCTACCGCTGGAGCGGCGGCGTCACGCAGGTGGCCGCCTTCGACCGGACCTACTTCGACCAGCCGCAGCTGCTGTACAACGCCTACACGAGCCGGCTCACGACCACGCTGTCCGCGGCCCAGGGTTACACGGACGACGACATCCTCCTCGGCGGCGCCGGCGACGACACCCTCGAAGGGGGCGGCGGGCACAACCTGTTGATCGGCGGCGCCGGCCGCGACCGACTCCTGGGCGGCACCGGCGACGACATCCTCATCGGCGGTACCACCAGCCATGATGCCAACCGGCAGGGGCTGCTGGCGGTGCTGGCGGAGTGGGGGCGGGCGGACACCTCTGCGGCCCGGGTCGATAACCTGTCGATCGGTCGGGGAGTGCCGGCCCTCAACGTAAGCACGGTCTTCGACGACGGTGCGGCGGACGTGCTGACGGGCGGCCTCGGAAGGGACTGGTTCTTTGGCCGCGCCGAGGAAGTGACCGACCGCGATGGCTTCGATTGGTTCTCCGGGGGGTTGACGGTACGCTGACCGACCGGAGGCGCCCGGAAATCGTCGATCGAGGCGCGAATGCCAGGCCTGTTGAGAAGCCCGGTTTCTGCGAGAAACCGGGCTTCTGCATTCTTGCCCGGTTCCACCCTTCTCCGGTCCGGTGCGCGGGGGGCGAAAAGAATTCCGCGAACCCGTGTCCCGCGCGGCCGGGGGAATGCGATGGAAGAAGTGAGCAGGCTGCTGCGGGAACAGCCCTCATGAGCCTTACCCTCATCGACAACGACGTGTTCATTCCCCAAACAGAGTCGGCGGATCGGGCGATCCTTTAGGAAAGCTCGAACCGCCAAACAACCGAGGAGCTACGCATGTCCCAGTCCCACGACAACAGATTTGCCGGCCGTAAGAAGTCCCACAGGGAGCGTTCGCCGCTTCAGCAGAAGCGGCGCGTGAGCCTGGGTGTGGAGGCCCTGGAAGACCGTCTGGTCCCGGCCATGATGGCGTTCGCAAGCCAGGCCTTCGCCCTGCTGCCGCCGGCCTCGCCCGAGGTGCCTGCCGCGGTGGCCATCCTGGCGCCGGCGGCCGTGGCCCAGCCGCCCGCGGAGAGGTTCGCGATGACGCCTGCGTTCCTGGTCCTGGCCTCCGTGGCGGACACCGCCCAGCCTGAGACCCGCGCCCCGGTCCAGATCCCGGTGACCGTATACCAGCCTCCCTCGACGAGCGTTATCCTGGCCCCGGTGCTGGCTGACACGATGAACCCCGTTGCCGAGGCAGACAACCGCGATGCCGGTCCGGATGCGCCGAACCAGCCCGTGGCGGAACCGGCGACGCCGGCCAATACCGATTTGAGTGGCTCCCCAGATAAGGCGGATAGGACTCGTCCAGAAGCGATCGGATGGGAACCTATGGGCCCCGGGGAGATCGAGTGGGTGGCCGGTCTGGGCCATGGCAATCCCCCACACACACCGCTTGCCTTGGCGGGGTCGGAAGGGACGCAGCTCGACCCGGACGGGAATCCCATTTAAGGGGACATTCAAAGTGTCCGGACCCAACGAGCAGTTGCAGTGGCCGGGGCCAGCAGCCCCGCTCTCGCTGGCGGTCCGGACGGCCTGCAGGACAGTCTCGAGATGACCGTCTTGCAAGTTCGTCACCAGTCCATTGAGCAGTCTGGGGGGGCGAGACTCCTGCTGAGCCGGAGCGAAGAGGCTCGGCAGGAGTCTCGCCCTCCCGTCGTTCGCCCTCTACCGGGTCGTTGAAATGACTGTCGTCGCTGCGGGGAAGGATCCATCAGCCCCAACCCTGCCGTTGCCGAGGCCCACTACCGCCCGCCGCCCGCCCTGATCTTGTCGAGCCCCAGCAGGCCGGCCGCCTCGGCGCGGGCGGCCAGCAAGTCCCGCACCAGGTCCGGCGGCATCCCCAGGACGTTCCGCAGTCCCCAGGCGAACGCCCCGTCATAACACTCCTTCGCCTTCGCCGCGTCGCCCAGCCGGTGGTGGCACATCGCCAGGAAGTACAGCTCGGAGGCGGTTGCCGTCTGTTTGTTCACCTGGACCGCTCGCCCCAGGGTCTCCAGGGCCTCCTGGTACTGGCCGAGGCGGTACTGCGCCACGCCCAGGGTGTGGAGTCGCTCGCGGACCTTCGGCTGCAATTCCACGGCGCGGCGGGCCAGCGGCAACGCCCGGGCCGGGTCGCGCAGCTCGGCAGGGCCAAGGGCGAGCAGGCGCGCCAGCAGGTGGACCCCGACCCGGTTGCTCCCGTCCAGGTCCACCGCCTTGCGGGCGTCGGCCAGGGCCCTGGGGAAGTCGCCCAGCCGCCGATAGTTCATGCCGCGGCATTCCAGGAGGTGGGCGTCGCGGGGCGTCCGCTGAAGGGCCGCGCTGAAGTCCGTGACGGCGTCCGCGTACCGCCGCAGCGCTTCATGGACGTGCCCGCGGTAGTGCCAGGCGCCGACGTGATCCGCCCGTTTGGCCAGCACCCGGGTGAAGTCGTCGAGGGCCGGCTGCCAGCGCCGCCGCCCGTAAGAGATCAGCCCGCGCTGGAAGAACAGGTCGGGCTCGTCGTGGCGGCAGGCGATGGCCCGGCTGAAGTCGTCATGGGCGCGGGCCGTGTCCTTCAGGTCCACGTACACGAGCCCGCGCCGGTAGTACGCCTCGCCGTCCAGGGGGTTGCCGAACAGTTTCAGGGTGTGGGTCGCCAGGCCCAGGGCGTGTACCTTCGCGGGGTCGTCCGCCACGTCGGCGCCGAGGATCCGGAGCGGGAGCGGCGGGGCCTCGGGCGGGGCGGGCGGGAGGTCGTCCGCCTCCCAGTCGAGGCCGATTTCCTTGAGCTGCCTGCGGACGGCCCGCAGGTCCCACAGGTGGGCGGTGTGGTTCATGTTGGCCGTCGCCAGCCGGCCGCCGTCCGGGCTGAACGCGAACCAGGCGAAGTCCGTGACCTCCGGCGCTTCCAGGGCGGCCAGGTCCCGGCCCGTGGTCACGTCCACCAGCGTGACCACGCCCAGGGCCTTGCTCAGGGCCACGGCCTTGCCGTCCGGCGTGAAAGCCAGCCTCACGCTCTTCAGGTCGTCGGCCAGGGCGCGGGCCTTTTCCCAGGTCCCGGCCCGCCAGAGGGTGCAGGGATACCTCCCCCCGACCGCGGTCGCGGTGGCCAGCCAGCGGCCGTCGGCGGAGAACTGCGCGAAGCCGTGCTCCCCCTTCACCCGGTGAACGGGCCGGCCCGTCGCCACCTCCCAGACGATCACGTCGTGCCCCTGCCAGGTACTCGTGGCGGCCCAGCAGCCGTCCGGACTGAGGGCGATGTTCCGCAGCCCCGGGTGCGGGCCGAGCCAATACCGCCGCGTCGGGTCGGCGGCGTGGCGCACGACGGCCCGGCCGTTCTGCACGAAGGCCAGCCACTCGCCGTCGTGGCTCCAGGCGGGGACGGCTGTGGGGTCAGGGTGCCCTGGTCCTAGCCACTCCGGCGGTCCGAGGTACTCCTGCGAGGGGGGTGCCCCTACCCCCGCGCGGAGGGGCCAGCGCAGGAGGGTGTTCCGCCCGTGGGACAGGAAGGACGTTGCCCCCTTGGGCTGGAACCGGCCCGTCGCCAGATCCTGGTCAAAGTGGGTCAGCTCCGAACCTCGGGCGGCATCCCAGAAATAGGCACCGGCCGTGGTGGAGCTGGCCAGCCAGCGGCCGTCCGGGCTGAAGTCCACACTGTGGACCCAGGATTTGGTGGCCGCGCGGTTGCCGACCAGACCGGGGTGCAGCACCCGGCATTCCCGGCCGGGGGCCACCCGGTAGACGCCCCAGCGGTTCCCCGGCTCCGACAACACCAGGCGGCTGCCGTCTGCGCCCACCATGCGCAGGTAGAGGCTTGCTTGCAGCAGTTGCTTGCCGGCGACGGGATCCCAGAGCCGGGTAGTGCCGTCCCACGAGGTGGACACGAGCAACCCACTGCCCGGCAGGAAGGACACCTTGACATCCCCGCCTTGATGCCCTTGCAGGACCGACACGAGGCGGGGCGGCTGGGCACCCGCGTCCCAGACGTGGATGTTGAGGCCAATCCCGGCGGCGAGCAAGCGGCCGTCTCCGCGCCAGGCGACGCCGACGGCATCGCCGTCCCCCGGCAACGTATGGTGGACGGTGCCGGTTTCCAGGTCGAGGACGCGGACGGTATTCTCCCCGGCACACGCGAGCAGGCGGCCGTCCGGGTGAAAGGCGCAGGTGTGCATCAGGGGCAGGTTCTTGCCCACGCGCCGCACCAGATCTCCCGTGGCAGGGTCGTACAAATGGATTGTGCCGTCGTGGCCCTGGGTGGCCTGGAAGCGGCTCGCCGGGTGGAACAGCTGCCCGTGGAAGTGGGCTGCCTTCTCGATGACCCTCGCGGGTTCTGCCTGGTCCCGCTGCAAATCCCACAGCCCGGTTTGGAGGTTGCCCTGCGGCAACCTCAGCCCGCAGGCCACATACCGGCCGTCGGGACTGAACACCGGCCAGCTGCACCCGGCCGGGCCCCGCAAGCGGCGGATCTCCCGGTTGTCGGCCACGCTGCGCAGGATCATGTTACCCTGCTGATCGATGCAGAGGTAGCGCTCCAGGTGCGGGTCAAAGGCGATACCGCCGTCGATGAGTACGTCGGTGGACTGCCAGGAATGCTCCTGCTGAAGGTCCACCAGGGCCAGGCAGGCGATGGCCTCGTTGCGCAGCTCCAGCAGCCGCGCCGGGGGCAGGTCCAGCGTGCGGGCCAGGCGGGCGGCCTCCTTGAGGGCGGCCAGACCCCGGGACCGCCGGCCGATGCGCCCGCCCCCGCGCTCGGCCCGAGCCCGGTCCAGGTTGGCCTCGAACAGCTGTGCCGTCTTGGCGGTCTTCTCCTTTTCCACCGCCGCCAGGCTCTGCCGCAGATCCGCCTCGGCCGTCTCCGCCCGCTCCAACCGCTGGTCGAGCAGCAGCACGGCCAGCAGGGAGCCGCTGACGAGGGCCACGAGCAGCAGGCCCGCCAGCACCGTCAGGGCGGCCACTGCCGGTTTGCGCCGGCACCAGCGCCAGGCGCGTTCGGCGCGGCCGCTGCGGCGGGCCTGCACGGGCTCACCGGCCTGGAAGCGGCGCAGGTCCTCGGCCAGGGCCGCGGCGCTCTCATAGCGGCGGCGGGGCTCTTTCCGCAGACACTTCAGGCAGACCGTCTCCAGATCGCGCGGCAACCCGGACTGCAACTGCCGGGGCGGCACCGCCTCTTCGTAGAGCACCTGGAGGATCGTATCCACCGGCAGGGCGGCCCGGAACGGCGGGCGGCCCGTCAGGCACTCATAGAGGATGGCGCCCAGGGCATAGACGTCGGTCGCCGGCCCGACCGCCGCCCCCTGGCCGCCGGCCTGCTCGGGAGCCATGTAGCTGGGCGTCCCCAGCACCTGTCCGGTCGCCGTCCCACCGGCGGACGTCAGGAGCGCGGATGCCTCGTCACCGAGCTCCAGCCGTTTGGCCAGGCCGAAGTCACTGACCTTGGGGGTGCCGTCGGCGGCCAGCAGGACGTTGGCGGGCTTCAGGTCGCGGTGGACGATGCCCTGGCGGTGGACGGCATCGATAGCCCGGGCCAGGGTCTCGACCAGCCGGGCGGCTTCCCGCGCCGGCAGGGGCGCGCCGGCAAGCTTCTGGTCGAGGCTGCCGCCGGCCACGAACTCCAGGACGAGGTAAGGGCAGGGCACGCCCGCCCCGGACTCCGCCTCGCCGACTTCGTAAACCTGAACGATGTTCGGGTGCTGCAACCGGGCGATGGCCTGGGCCTCGCGCCGGAAGCGGGCCAGCTCCTGCCGCCCCCCGTGGCCGCCGGCCAGGATCATTTTCAGGGCGACGAGGCGTTTCAGGCCGGTCTGCCGGGCCTTGTACACCACCCCCATGCCGCCGCGGCCCAACTCCCCCAGGATCTCGTACCCGCTCACCCGCAGCGGGGCGGCCGGCATGGGGCTGGGGTTGTCGCCGTCGGCGATCAGTGTCCGCCCGTCCTGGATGGCCGGGAACAGGTTCCCCGACCGGAGGGCCCGGTCCACGTCGAATTGCATGCGGAGCTGCTCGGCGAGGTGCGGGAACCGCCCGAGGTACTCCGCCAGACGTGGCTCCTCCCCGAGTTCTTCGCGGAGGACGACCTCGTTGTAGATGAGCTGCAGGACGACTTCGGCATCGCCGGCAAACTCGGGCCGGTCGGCGCAGTAGTCCTCCACCGGAACCCGCTCCGCCCGTTGCCAGCGGCGCCGTTGGTCGGCGAGGATCAGGGCCAGCAGCGGCCGGCCGAAGTCGCCGGCCGGACTCGATCCTTCGGGAGAGAAGGCGTTGGTCGCGTCATTCATCGTGGCCCTCGGTTCTGGCGTGACGGCGGCGCGCGTGCCGTCGTAACGGGGAACGCACGTTCGCCGGCCGTGGAGCACCTGGCACGCCTGCCTCAAACCGTCTCAGGCACCCGGGTATCCCGGGGACAAAGAAGCGATCAGACCAGGCGGTCTACGCACGTGCTTGACACGCCCCGGACGGAGAACAAAGGGTATGCTACTTTTTAATCTCTCAAAGGCCTCCAAAGTTGGGTGACTCGTGCCCGCCAGCGGCACGGCGAGGATCATGCCCGGGACCCCACGGAGTAAGTGAGCGCTTGGCGGGGACGAGGGTGTGGCGCCCGGGCGGAGGCAGCCCCGAGGCCACAATCTATCGATGCCAGCCGGTGCTCGTCGATGCCTGCCGCGCCGAAACCTGAGTACGAAAACTGACCTGCCCGCCGCTTGCAGGGGGACGTGCAGGCCGGGGCCCGGGGGGAAGGCCGCTGGCACCCCGCCCCGGGCGAATTCCTCTGGCTCTTCCACGAGTACGCCTACACCGAGACGAGCTACACTCACCTCGCCAAGCAGCTGAACACCCGCGGAATTCCAGGGCCGGGAAGCGGCTTGAAGGAGCACGGGGAGCGGACCGCCTGGAGCGAAAGGTTCGCGCCCTTCTTCGGTCGCTGGGGAACCCATGCGGAACTTGCCGGCCAGGATGAGTACCAGCTTCATGCCGACTGAGTTCTTGATCTTGAGTTCAGGGAATGCTTTCAAATCTGGCTGCTTGGTATCAGCCTTCGCGACCGACCCTTGACTGTCCAGGTTGGGCTGCCGGGAGAACTGCCAGAGGAGCAGCGCCAGCAGGACGGTTGCGAGCAGGGTGATGGCGACCGCCGCCACCGGCCAGAGGGACCGCCGCGGCGGAGGCGTTGCCGACCGGGCACGCGGGACGGGCGCCGGTCGCGCCTTGCCGTGGCGTCCTTCCCGGGCCTTCGCCGCCCG
>JBBRPS010000111.1:0-17181 GCA_038227745.1 Gemmatales bacterium
CAGGCTGTGATTGGCGGAGGCGATGGCCGCGCGTGACTGCAGCAGGGGGGTCGCCCAACCCGCCCCGGCCGCGGCCACGACGACGGCGCCGATGATGGTGGCAAAGCCCCATCCCCCCTGCCCTGCCAGCGCCCTCTCCGGCCCACCGCGGCCGTGGACCTCGATTTCCTCCCCCTGCGAGATCCGGTAACGGAAGGCCTGGCCGCTGTAGGGGTCCACGGGCAGTGTCGGAAGGTCCTTCGGGACGAGGTCCTCCAGCCGCCGCGCGGGCTTCCCCTCGCGGAGCTGGTAGAGCCCGAGGGCGACCGCCAGGCGAGTAGCGTCCGCCCGCCACCGCGCCCGCGTGCCCGCGGCGCGCAGCACCTCGGCCGGGGCGAAGAGCCGTTCATCGGACAGCCACGAGTCATCCAGCAGGCGGGCGAGGCGGTCGCGCGTCAGGGGGGCGCCCGGCCCGTCGGCCACCGGCAGCCAGCCGCTGAGGATCTGGCGCGTGGTCTCCCGCTCCTCCCCCGGCTCCCCGGCCGCTTGCGGGAACTGCCAGTAAGGCGTGCGCAGGGCGCGGAACAGCCCTCCCCAGACCGCTTGCCACAGGCGCGTCTTGCGCTCGTCCTCCCAGGGCGTGTCCAGGGAGAGGGCGATGCCGTTGGCCAGCCAGGTCTCCGGGAGACGGCTGCGGGCTCCGCCGCCCGGGTGAAAGGCCCAGTGGGGCGGGCTCTCCAGGAGGCCGCCGGCGCGATAACACTCGGCCTCGAGGCAGTCCAGCGCGGGCGGCGTCTCGGCCGCGTGGCGGTTCAGCTCGTCCAGGGCGCGCCGCAGCAGCTCCGGGGCGGGCCGGCCGTGCGCCAGCCAGGAAGCCACCCCGTGCAGGGCACTCTCCTCGACCTCCACCCCGGCCAGGTAGGAGGCCAGCGGCGCCCGGTTCCGCAGGGTGCGCGACAGGGCCAGGAGCTGGGCCAGGTGGTCCAGGGCCGCCCCAGGCTTTCCGTCCGCCAGCGCCTGGTCGGCCAACTTGCGAAGTCGGTTCGTCATGGTCCGGCAGGCGGGCAGGTGCAGCAGCACCGGCGCCTGGCCGTCGCGCCGCGGCGGTTCGAGCACCCCGGGGGGCAAGGCGGTCGCTTCCACCAGCGCGGCCAACCAGGCGCCCGCGCGGCCCTCGGGGTTTTCCAGCTCCAGGAGCGCCTCGTGCATTTTCAGGCCCGCGACATTGTCCTTCCCGGTGGGCAGCGCGGCGCGGTAGGCCAGCCGGTCCAGGGGCTCCCCCACGTCCGGGATTTCCCAGGCGCGCCCGGCGAACACCACGGCGGCCCAGGCCAGGGTTGCCAGGCCGAAGCCGGCGAGGGCGACCAGGGGCCTGCGCTCCTTGATGCGGCCGCCGGCCCAGGCGCGCATCAGGGACCGGGTGGCCGCCAGCGCTACCAGGGGCGGCACCCAGAGCTGCCAGCCACTCATCCCCAGGCACAGCACCGAGGGGAGCCACAGGACGAGTGCGGCGGCGGCGACCAGGCCGCCGACCAGCACCGCCAGCACGTTCTTGCGGCAGAGCAGCACGCACACCTGTCCCGCGCCGAAACCGTACACGAGCCAGACGCCGAAAAAGAGCGCCGGCCCCAGGATCTGCCGCAGCGTGCCGAACTCGAAGCCGGGGCCCCCGGAGGGCGCGCCAAAGGGACCGGGCCGCCGGGTCGCCAGCAGCGCCACGAGGACCTTCAGAGTACCCCCCGCCACCAGGAGCAGCGTCAGCAGCACGGCGGCCGCCGACCAGAACAAGGCCTTGACGTTCCAGACCGTCTTCAGGGGGAAGTGCTGCGCCGCCAGGAACTGATAGGAGAGGTCGCTCTGCTCCTGGGCGAACGTCGCCGTGCCGCACGCCACGCCCAGGAGCAGGGTGGCCGCCGGCCACAGCACCTGGCCGTAAGAAGGGACGAACAACCCGACCAGCAGGGCCGCCCCCGCGAGGATACCCAGCAGCACCCAGGCCTGGCGAAAGATGAGCCACCCGAGGACCTGCCCGGGGGAGCGCGCCTCGAGGGGGCGGGGCGGGCGCCGGCGCACCGAGGTCCCCCCGGTCGGCCCTACGGGCAGGACGACAGGGGCCTCGACGGCGGGCGCGTCCGCGGGCGCGCGCCGCGGGGCCCGGCGCTCCAGCTCGTATCGGTCCCACGCCTCGACCAGTCGTTTCACGCGCCGGGTTTGCCCCTCGGGCCGCGGGGGCGGCCCCAGGGCGGTGTCCCGCGCCTGCGCCCGGAACACGACCAGGGAGATGACCAGGGCCGCCGCTGCCAGCACCGCCCGGAGGGCGAGGGCGACGGACGGAGGGGCGGCGAGGACCACCACCCAGCACGGAGACGACAGGAGGATGGCCACGCCGGCCCCGGACAGCGCGCGCCGCGTCAGCGCCGAACCCAGCAGCCCCCAGGCGTAGGCCTCCAGGGTCAGCGCCGGCAGGACCCAGAACCAAAGCTGCGTGCTCGCCCTGAAGGGAAGGCCGTCCGGCATGCCGAACGTGGCCCCCCTCCCCTGGCCGATGAGCGCCGGCAGCCAGTCGGGCGGAACCTCCTTGAGGAAGTGCAGCACCAGGGCCACCGCCAGCCCTTCCGCCAGCACGAACGCCACGCCAACCAGGCCTTTCCAGAGCCAGAGCAGGCCGCGCCGCCCCAGGAAGACGTCGAGGAATACCAGGGTGCCGCCCTCGTGCTCGCCGGCCAGCATCATGGAGCCGCACACGATCCCGTACGCCCCGGCCAGGCCCAGGACGGCCAGCGCCACGCGCGACGCGGTGCTGCCGTCCGTGATCGAGCCGAACCGGGCGACGGCGAACGCGAACACGCCGGTCAGCAGGACCATCGTGAGCCAGATGGAGCGGTGCTCGCGGTACTCTTTCCAGGCCAGGGTGAGGATCACGGCGTGCCGTCCTTTCGCCCCAGGAGGGCGCAGTACACTTCCTCCAGACCGGGCGCCGTCTCCTCGTAACCGGAGACGCCCGGGGCCGCGCGCAGGTGGTCCAGGGCGGCGCGGTCCGGGTCGCGCAGGATCACCTGCCAGCTCCCCCCCAGGCGCTGTTCTTGCAGGACCTTCCCCAGGGCGGACGCCGCCGGCGGAGGGCCTTCGCAGCGGGCGCGGACGCGGACGACCTGGTGGCGCAGCTCGTCCATCGACGCCGCCAGGAGCACCTTCCCCCGCGCCAGGAAAGCGACGTGGCTGGCGACGCGCTCGATCTCGGCGATCTGGTGGCTGGAGATCAGGATGGTGCGCCCCTGGCCGGCCAGCTGGACCATGCTGCCCAGGAATTCGCGGCGCACCAGCAGGTCGAGCCCCGAGGTGGGCTCGTCGAGGATGAGCACTTCCGGGTCGATGGCCAGGGCCAGGGCCAGTCCGACCTTGGCGTACTGCCCCTTGGAGAGCGTACCGAGCCGGGACCGCGGATCGAGGAGGAACTCGTCCGTCAGGTCGAGGTAGCGGTCGAGGTAGCCGCGCCGCTGGAAGCCGGACGTAAACCAGCCGATCTCGCGGACGGTCATCCAGTCGTAGAACTTGGGCCGCTCCGGGACGTAGCCGATCCGCTGCCGGAGCTGCCAGGCCTCTTGCCACACGTCGTGGTCGAGGACCCGTGCCCAGCCGTGGTCGGGGGGCGTCAGGCCATTGAGGATGCGGATGGTAGTGGATTTGCCGGCCCCATTGTCGCCGAGCAGGGCGAAGACCGCCCCCTGCGGGACGCTGAGGCTAAGGTGGTCCACCGCCATCTTCAGGGGGTAGGACTTTGATATGTTGTGAATCTCGATGACGGCTGACATGCGCGGTGTTCTTGATAGCGGTGTAGAGTTCGGCCGGCGCCAGGGGCCGGCCAACGGGGGCGGCCAGGGCCTCGGTCACGGCCTTGTGGATGTCGGCCTCGGGCAGGCCGTACGCCACGGCCTGCCGGACGGCCTCGCCGAGGCCGTGGCGGGCCGCCTCCTGCAGCCGGCGGCGGCAGACCACGTCGGCGCCCGCCGCGATCTCCATGACGCCGGACGGGTGCCTCTCGAGGACGCCTGCGGCCTCGAGGTCGGCGTAAGCCCGCGCGACGGTTTGGGGGTTCGTCAGCAACTGCTGGGCGAACGCGCGGTACTCCGCCAGCCTGGCGCCGGTCTTGAGGGACCCCGCGGCCACGTCGGCCATGAGCTGGCTCGCGAGCTGTTCGTGGATCGGCACAGGGGAATCCGGCTGCAGGTCGATCATGGTGCTGTAGATGCTAACCCCCGTCGTGGCGGAATTCAACTATCTTCGCGGCGTCGCGCGAGGAGAATGGGGGAGGTGGCGCGTCGGGCTGGTATCAGACCAACCCGCGGCCAGTATAGAACCTGAGAGCTGGACATGCAAGGGACAAGGAAGTGGCGGTCGAGAACGCGGCCAGGCGCTACACCTTGACCGTGCGGCTGTACCTGGTCCGGCAGCGCACCTACCCCTTGATGGCATCGAGCCGTTTGGGCCAACCGGATGCCCCGGAAGTCCGCCAATTTCTGGCCTCGTTCCGCTTGACGTGGTAGCACCGGTTTCAAGTGTATAATGTTTGGCACGTGCCTTTCCCGGATCTGTTACGGTATCTCTGTGAAAGCCGTCCTTGTTCGGCGTGGCATTCTCCGTTTGTCGCAACAGAAGGAAACAGCCGTGCAGCCCACTCAAGACCCAACCCCTCTCGGCATTACGAACTACCTTCCCATCTCCCTGGGCACCGGCGGCACGGACGAAACCGGCGTGTTCGCCACGGAGAAATCTCAGCAGCGGGACAAGACCGACGTGGTCGTCTTCCTGCACGGCCAGGGGCAGGCCGCAGTCTCCTCCTACTGGAAAAAGGAACCCTTCAAGTTGCGCGAGGAGGCCAACCGCACCGGCAAAAGCTTTATCCTGGCCGTACCCTACCTGGGCAACCCCGTCAACTCGGGGACCCTGGCCACCGACCCCGACGCCGTCCTCGCCGAGATCCTAAAAAACGTCGGCGACCCCAAGCCCGCCGTCGCGCTCGGCAATCTGATCCTCGCCGCCCATTCCGGGGGGGGCGGCCCCATGCTGAAAATGGCCATGGCCCTCAAGAAATGCCGGCCGAACCTCAAGGCGTGCTGGGGCTTCGACTCCATGTACCAGCCCAGCAACTTCAAAAAAGGCGAGGACATCGAGCCTCTGTGGCTGCAATTCATGCAGGATTGCGCGAAAAGCAACCCCGATGTCCAGTTCAAGTTCAACTACTCCGGCGACCCCGACACCACGAACCACAGCGTGGTACTCTTGCGCAACCTGAAGGCGCTGCCCCAGGGCATGCCCCACCTCACCATCGACATCGCCCGCACTCCCGACGCCGACCTCGCCAACGTCCGCAAGCAGTCCCCCCTGATCACCACGAACCACGATGCCATGGTGCGCGACCTGTGGTACGATCGGTTGTCCCTCTGCACGTACCTTACCTGAGGCGTCGGGCAGCGCGAAACGGCAAGCCGGCTGCGAAACTCCTCAACCCCAACCCCTCTCCCAAGGGGGTCACGCCAGCAGATTCTCGATCACCTGGGCCGGCTCGACTCCGGTCAGGCGCTGGTCGAGGCCCTGGTGCCGCACCGTGAAGCGCGCGTGGTCGAAGCCGAGCAGGTGCAGCACCGTCGCGTGAAAGTCGTGGATGTGGACCGGGTCCTTGACGACGTTGTACGAGAAGTCGTCCGTCTCGCCGTGGACCGCCCCAGGCCGTGAGCCGCCGCCCGCCATCCACATCGTGAAGCAGCGCGGGTGGTGGTCGCGGCCGTAGTTCTGCGGCGTCAGGCCACCCTGCGAGTAGATCGTGCGGCCGAACTCACCGCCCCAAATAATCAGCGTCTCGTCGTACAGGCCGCGCCGCTTCAGGTCCTGCACGAGACCGTAACACGCCTGATCGACGTCACGGCACTGGCTCGGCAGCCGCCCCGCCACGTTCGAGTGCGTGTCCCAGTTGTTGTGGTAGATCTGGACGAAGCGCACGCCGCGCTCGACCATGCGCCGCGCCAGCAGCACCGAGTTCGCGAAGCTGCCGGGGTTGCGCGCCTCCTCGCCGTACAGCGCGAACGTCGAGGCCGGCTCACTGTTGAGGTTCGTCAGGTCGGGCACGCTCGCCTGCATGCGGAACGCCAGCTCGTACTGCTGGATGCGCGTGTGCGTCTCCGGATCGCCGACCGCGCGGAAGTTCATCTCGTTGAGCCGGCGCAGGCCGTCGAGGGTGCGGCGGCGGACATCGGCGCCGACGCCGGGCGGGTTGTTCAGGTAGAGGATCGGGTCGCCGCCGCTGCGGAAGGCGACGCCGGCGTGCTCGCCCGACAGGTAACCCGACGACCACAGCCGCGCCGAGATGGCTTGCACCTGCTCGGTGTTGGTCGGGCGGGCGACGAGGACGACGAACGTGGGCAGGTTCTGGTTGAGCGAGCCGAGGCCGTAGGACGCCCAGGCGCCGAGGCAGGGACGGCCGGTGATCTGGTTGCCGGTCTGCATGTAGGTGATGGCCGGCTCGTGATTGATCGCCTCGGTGTGCATGCTGCGGATGAAGCACATGTCGTCCACCATGCGAGCCGTGTACGGCAGGAGTTCGCTGACCCACATGCCGCACTTGCCGTGGCGCGCGAAGCGGAACTTCGACGGGGCGATCGGGAAGCGCGCCTGGCCGGACGTCATGGTCGTGAGGCGCTGGCCCATGCGGACGGAGTCGGGGAGGTCGCGGTCGTACCACTGCCGCATGACCGGCTTGTAGTCGTACAGGTCCATCTGCGGCGGGCCGCCGACCATGTGCAGGTAGATGACCTGCTTGGCCTTCGGGGCGAAGTGCGGCCGCCGCGGCGCCGCCGCGGTCTCGTTGGCGCGCGCGGCGCCTCCGCTGGTGTTCTCGCCGAGCAGCGAGGCGAGGGCGGCCCAGCCGACGGCGTTGACGCCGCGGCCCAGGAACTGCCGGCGCGACTCGTTGCGATGCCACTCCTGGAACGGATTCATGGGAATTACTCCTGTTCGTCTTCGGAAGACTCAGCCAGTGCCCCCGACGGCGCCCCGGGTGTCTCAAAGCCGATGCGGCGTTTGGACTCCTCCGGAGTCGGTGGCGGGGCCACCATCCGCTTGAGCACCTCGGTAATGACCTTGATCTGCTCGTCGTGCAGTTGCACCGTCTCCGCCAACTTGGTGAGCTGGGCGACCAGTTCCCCCGGCGTGGCCAGCAGGCGTCGTATCCGGACGAAGGCACGCATGATTTCCACGTTTACCTTGACCGCGGTCGGCGAGCGGAGCACGCTGGAGAGCATCGCGACACCTTGCTCGGTGAACGCCCAGGGCAACTTGCGCCGCCCGCCGTGATCCGAACTCGATGTCGCAGTTTGCGACATCGAGTCCTTAAACTCTTGCAGGGTAAGCTGAAACGTAAAATCCTCGGGGAAGCGTTCACGGTTGCGCCGAACCTGTTCGTTCAGCCGGCGCGTCGGGACGCCGTAGAGCCCGGCCAGGTCGGAGTCCAGCATCACCCGCTGGCCGCGGATCACGTGGATCTGCTGCTCAAGCTGCTCTGGCGAAACCACCGGAGGCTTGGCCTTCTTCGCCATGATGGCCTTCCTCACTTATTGAGGACTTCATCGAGGTTCATTAACTGATTCGCCGTCATCGTCCACGCGGCCAGCGTCGGCACGTCAAGCGCCGGATCCGCCCGCGACTCGCCCACCGCGATCAGCCGCTGGGCCTCGGCCGGGCGGGCGCGATAAGACGCCAGCAGGTCGCCGAACACGCCCTGCACTACCTGCACCTCCTCGGGTCGCAGCGGCCGCGACAGCAGCCGCCGGGCCATGAAGTCCAGCTTCGACGCGAACGTCGCGCCGCCCTCCTTCAGCGCCGTCTGCGCCAGGTGCCGCGCCGCCTCCACAAGCTGCGGGTCGTTCAGCGTCACCAGCGCCTGCAGGGGCGTGTTGGTGCGCTCGCGGCGCACCGCGCAGGTCTCGCGGTTCGGCGCGTTCAGGATGTCCATCGACGCCGGCGGCGCCGCCCGCTTCCAGAACGTGTACATGCTGCGACGGTAGAGCTTCGCGCCGTTGTCGGCGCGGTAGTCGCGCGTGTTGCTGCCGATCATCGCCACCGCCTCCCACACGCCCTCCGGCTGGTACGGCTTGACGCTCGGGCCGCCGAGCTTCTTCACCAGCAGACCGCTCGCCGCCAGCGCGTAGTCGCGGATCATCTCGGCGTCCATGCGGTAGCGCCGGCCGCGCGACAGCAGCCGGTTGTCCGCGTCCTTCTCCAGCTTCTCCTTCGTCAGCGCCGCCGACTGGCGGTACGCCGCCGACGTCACCAGCAGCTTGAAGAAGCGCTTCATGTCCCAGCCCGACTCGCGGAACTCGACCGCCAGCCAGTCGAGCAGCTCGGGGTGCGACGGCAGTTCGCCGCTGACGCCGAAGTCGTCGGTGCTGCGCACCAGGCCGGTGCCGAAGACCTCCTGCCAGAAACGGTTGACCGTCACACGCGCCGTCAGCGGGTGCTCCGGCCGCAGCAGCCACTGCGCGGCGCCTGGAGGGGTGGGCCGCTAGCCCGGCAGCGAGGATTCTGTCGCTGATGCGACACGGCGCGGCCCGGCGTCCTGGCAGGCGGACCTGGCGCGGACGCCGGGAGTGGGACATGCGCCCTGACGTGGCCGGCCCGCAAGGCAGCGAAGGTCCGTCACCGCAGGAACTAGCCTCGACCCTTTCCCGACTCGATTCATCGAATTGCATTCCCTTATCCGGTCGGCAGGTGTAGCTCGCAGAAAAAAGCGGAATTCCCTTGCAAGCGGGGGAGCGGGTGTTACCATACCATCTCGTATCCGGTCCCCTGATACACCACGGGAAAGGACACCAGGTCGGTCGTTTCCTGAATTATTCCATTTCACGCGGGTGGCCGATATGTCGCTTTCGGCTTGTGCCCGAGCGGGCCTTCCCCGTCGCCTCTCCTGTCGAAGGAGTGACCATGTTCTTGGGCCTCTGCAAACGCGGACTTTCCTCCCTGCGGTCCTTCATCGAACGCCGGCCGCGACGGCAGCGCGCTGCGCCGCGCCGGTTCCGGTCCCTGCTGGAAGACCTTGAAGGCCGCTTGACTCCTGTCACCTGGACCGGCGGCGCGGACAACCCCCTATGGAGCGACATAAGGAACTGGAGTACGGGTAGGGTGCCGACCGCTATGGACCCCGTGGTGTACGACAACACCTCTGTCCGGCCTTCAACGATCGACGCTGTAGTGGATGGAAGTGTGGCCAGCCTGAGGATCACCGCTGGCTACACGGGGACGATCACGGTAGTCTCTGACATCACGGTGGGTGCGTTCACCCAGGAGGGCGGGACCATCGGCGGCACGTCTTCCGGTATCCTGACGGCTTCCAGCAGCTTCGCCTGGTCTGGCGGCACTCAGTCGGGCGACCCGCTCGGTGGTCAGACGATAGTCTTACCGAACGCCTCACTGACGATCAGCGGGGCGGGCGCGAAGACCCTCGATGGCCGTACCCTAGAGAATCGCGGCACGGCGACCTGGTCGGGGGCAGGGGCCATTCAGCTCAACAGTGGCGCCCTGTTCGACAACCAATCCGGGTCGGTGTTCACGGCCCAGAATGGGGACGGGGTCATCGGCGATATCGACACCGACGGCAACTCCGCCAACTTCTTCACGGTCGATGGGGAGGCGACCTTCAACCTGGCAACAGCGACCGATGTCCGGATATGGGCCAAGTCCACCGTGGTGGGGACAGTGAATCTCACCGGCAACAACACCCGGCTCGCGTACCTGAAATTTTTCGGCGATGTGTCGATGGGCGGCACCTTCAACGTATCGGCTAACTTTGAACTCGATCTCTGGAGCCCCCGCACGGAGTGCCAGGGCGGCCCGCGCATTACCGGCGCGGGGACGACCTCAATGCTTACCGATGAGCTTATCATCCCCAGCGGTACGCTCCTCCAGGTAGCGAACTGTGAGGTTTCGGGAACGACGATCAAGGGCGATGGCCGCACTGGCGGTGGCACTTTTGAGGTCGCTTCCGGTTACACTTTGCAGTGGAGGAGCGGCCACATGCAGGTTTTCGGCGGCAACACACATATCTCACCGAACGCTACCATGAACCTCCAGGGACCTGGCACCAGCCTCACGCTAGCCGGCTGGGGAATCACCAACGACGGGACGATCAACTGGACGCAAGGCGACATCGGCTTTGACGGGGCGACGCTTACAAACAACGCCAACGCCAGGTTCAATATCAACACTGCGGGGACGATCCGAGACCACAGTTTTCTGGGGGACCCTTCCTTAATCACCAACAGCGGACGGTTCACCCGAACGGCCATTATGGGCGCCCCGACGACAACCATCGAGATTCCGTTCACGAACAACATCGGGGGGACGCTGGAGATCACCGATGGCACGGTGAGCTTTACGAAGGACATTACGCAGAACGGCGGCCAGACGCTGCTGAGTGGAGGTAACCTGCGAACGTCTCGGCGGTTCAACATTGCCGGCGGGACGGTGACCGTCACTGGGAGCCGGACGATTACGGCACTCGAGGTGGTCAACGCCGGCACGATCCAGTACGCCGCCAGCCACGGGATCTTGACCATCGCCGGGGATTACACCCAGACGGGGTTCGGAACCCTCAGCATCAGTATCGGGGGCGCGCCCAACCAGCCCAACCTGTACGACCAGCTCATCGTTCAGGCCGGCGGCGGAGGAACGGGTGTTGCCAAGCTCGCGGGGACCATAAAGGCCCGCTTCGACCCGGGCTTCGCGGCTCCCGGCGCGGCGACCGTCTGGGGCTTCCTGACGTTCGTGTCCCTTGACGCGATGATGGGGCAGTTCGGGAACACCGACTTCGGAGGCATCAACTTCGCGGTCAACCTGGGAAACACGTCCGGAAGCATCACCTACACACCCTGATTCAGGAGGCCGATCCCATGCGAGCGAGCTATTGCGCCTGCCTGGCCTGTGTCCTGGTTGGGGTGGGCGCCGCGAAAGCGGATGACGCGAAAGACCTTAGCGACCGCCTCCGGGCCGTCACCCTCAAGCTTTACGATGTGGATGCGAACGTGCGTACCGCCGCCGCCGGCGCGCTGGGGAAACTAGCCACCGACCTGGTGCCCGTTGTTTACCAGCTGGCGGGGCGAGTGGAGGACGACCCCAGCGAAACCGCGCGCGCCCGGGCCGCCGAGACCCTGGGTGCGTTCGGGCCGTTCGCAAAGGGGGCCATCCCGCGCCTCCTCAAGGCGCTGGACGACGAGAGCCCCCTCGTGCGGGCCAAGGTGATCGCCGCCCTCGGGTCGATGGGGCCGCTCGCCAAGGAGGCGATCCCGCGGTTCATCGGCTTCCTCAAGGACCCGCACCGAGACATCCGGATGAGGGCGGTCGGCGCCCTATCCCAGATGGGGCCGGCTGCCAAGCCCGCCGTGCCGGCCCTGGTTGAGCTGCTCGATGACCCCGACCTCGGGGTGCCACATGAAGTAAGCGTCTCCGAAGCTGCTATCAGCGCCTTCGCCGGGATAGGGCCCGAGGCAAAGGCTGCGGTCCCGGCACTGCTCCGCGTCCTGAAAGAGAAGGGGCCTGGGTTCAAGAGCCTCGCCATCTATTCCCTCAGCAAGATAGGTGACGTAGATGAACGGGTTATCCCGGCTCTCATGGGTATCCTGCGAGACAGGACTAGCATGGGCCTCCAGGGTAGCTCCGCCTGGGGCTTGGGGCAGATCGGGCCACCCGCAAAGGTAGCCGTGCCTGCTCTCCGGGACATCCTTGCGAAGAGGCGGACACACGGAGACGACCGCCTGCTCTCCGGGGCGGCGTGGGCGCTTGGACAGATGGGACCCGCTGGGCAGGAGGCCGTTCCCACCCTCGTCGAGGTGGTGCAGGATGAGGCGGTTGACATGAACTCCCGGAGACAGGGCGTTTACGCCCTCGGCAAACTCGGCCCGGACGCCAAGGAGGCGGCCGCCCCGCTGCTGCAAGTCCTGAGGATCCGGCGTAACTCCAGCCTCCGGGAGGCGATCCTCGTCGCTCTCGCGGGCATCGGGCCGCCCGCCCTCCCGGCGCTGATCGACGGCCTGCGGGACCCCGAGCGGAACGTCCGCTGGTGCGCCCTCGATGCGCTGGCGCAGATGGGTCCTGTCGCGCGGGCCGCTGTCCCCGCTGTCACGGAGGCGCTGAACGACCCGGATCGGCGGGTCGCGGACGCCGCCGCCCGGACTCTGAAGCGGATCGAAAAGGGGAAGAAGCCCAAGTCTTGAGTGGAAATGGTGGGCGAGATACTGAGGCCACGGATGGCCCTGATTTGTTTGGGCACAAGATAGTTGAGTCTGCCGGACTTCCGCCGTCTATCCTGCCTTGCGTCACCGAGTGCCGAGGGAAAGCGCTGCCTTTCCCGCCCGAGAGAATCTGCTGTCCTTCGCCTGCCAGGTAGAGTGCGGCGTCCGTGCGAGCGTGGGGGTGTTCGGCAATCATGGGACCTGTTTTCGGAGCAACTGCGATGCATCGTGGAAAACTGTACGTCGGGCTGGCGCTGGGGGTGGCGCTGGCCGGGTTCGTCGCGCTGACGGCCCCCGTCATGGCGGGCGGCAAGGGCGACAAGCCCGCCAAGGCTGCCAAGGGGAGCAGGCCGGTCTCCGAGGCCCACCTCAAGAAGATCACCGCTGCCCTGCCCGAGAAGGCCCAGGCCACGCCGGCGAAGCCGCGCAAGGTGCTCATCTTCACCCTGGCGAAGGGCTTCGTCCACTCCTCCATCCCCGTCGGCGCCAAGGCCATCCAGATGATGGGCGAGAAGACCGGCGCCTACGAGTCGGTCATCTCCAACGACCGCGCGATGTTCGAGCCGGACAAGCTCAAGGAGTTCGACGCCATCGTCCTGGTCAGCACGACCGGGGCGATCTTCGGCAACCCGAAGGCGAAGAAGGGCGGCAACCTGGAGGACCAGGCACAGGACGAGCGGCTGCGCCTGAGCCTGCTGGAGTTCATCGCCAAGGGCAAGGGCATCGTCGGCATCCACGCGGCCAGCGACGCCAACTACCAGTGGCCGGCGTACGGCGAGCTGATCGGCGGCTACTTCAACGGCCACCCGTGGGGCAAGATCACCATGAAGCTGGACGACCCGTCCAACCCGATCAACGCCTGTTTCCACGGCAAGGAGTACACGATCCAGGACGAGATCTACACCTTCCGCACCCCCTACTCGCGCGACAAGCTGCGCGTCCTGACGAGCATCGACATCGAGAAGTCGGGGCTGAAGAAGGGCTTCAACCGCCAGGACAACGACTACGCGGTGAGCTGGATCCACAACTACGGCAGGGGCCGGGTGTTCTACTGCTCGCTGGGCCACCGCGAGGAGACGTTCTTCAACCCGGTGATCATGCAGCACTACCTCGCCGGCATCCAGTTCGCGCTCGGCGACCTGCAAGTCAACGCCACGCCGAGCAGCAAGGCGTCGCAGGGGGGCGGCACGAAGTAACGGTCGGAGGAGACAGGGAGGGAACGACAAGCCCACGGGCCGCCGCCCGTGGGCTTCTTTTTCTATCAGGTTTTGCATCCGCGGTCCTGGGCGGGTACGATAACCTGGAGCAGAGCCTTCCTCACCTCCCCGGGCGACTGCCCTGCGGGAGACCTTCCTTGCCGTGGATTTTCCGGGCCGCACGCTGCCCCACGGGCGGGCCTTCGGGGACTTACGAGGCCGGACGATGAAGCGACCTGTCAGTTTGCCGCGAAGCGTGGCCCTGGGGTTGGCCGTGCTGTGGCTGGCCGCCTCCGCGCCGGCCCGCGCCGCGGCCAGGGGCGACCCCGACCCCGCCGCTGTCGAGTTCTTCGAGAAGAAGATCCGCCCCGTCCTGGTCGAGAACTGCCAGGGTTGCCACAGCCTCGTGAAGAACAAGAAGCGCGGCGGGCTGACGCTGGACAGCCGTCAAGCCCTCCTGAAGGGTGGCGACAACGGGCCGGCTGTCGCGCCGGGCGAGCCGGGCAAGAGCCTGCTCCTCAAGGCGATCGGTTACAAGGACCCCGACCTGCGCATGCCGCCCAAGAGCAAGCTGCCGGACGCGGTCATTGCCGACCTGGCGAAATGGGTGGCGCTGGGCGCCCCGTGGTCCGACGAGAAGACAGTCGCAGCAGCGGACCACGGCAAGTTCGACCTGCAGAAGCGCAGGCGGGGCCACTGGGCCTGGCAGCCGGTGCGCCCGCCCGCGCAGCTGCCCGTCGTCAAGAACACGGCCTGGGCCTGCACCGCCATCGACCGCTTCCTCCTCGCCGGGCTGGAGGCGAAGGGCCTCAAGCCCGCCCCCGCCGCGGACAGGCGGACGCTCCTGCGCCGCGTCTACTTCGATCTGGTCGGCCTGCCGCCGCCGCCCGCCGCGGTGGAGGCGTTCGTCCGCGACGAGTCGCCCGAGGCGCTGGCGAAGGTCGTGGACCGGCTGCTGGCGTCCCCCCCGTTCGGTGAACGCTGGGCGCGGCACTGGCTCGACCTGGTGCGCTACGCCGAGTCGCGCGGCCACGAATTCGACTACGCCGTTCCGAACGCGCATCAGTATCGCGACTACGTCATCCGCGCCCTCAACGCCGACGTGCCCTATGACCGGTTCGTCACCGAGCACGTCGCCGGGGACCTGCTCGCCAAACCGCGCCTGCACCCGACAGAGGGTTTCAACGAGTCGATCTTGGGCACGGGCTTCTGGTTCCTCGGCGAAGAGTTGCATTCGCCGGTGGACCCGCGCCAGGACGAGGCCGACCGCTTCGACAACCGCATCGACGTGCTGACCAAGGCGTTCCTCGGCCTGACGGTGAGCTGCGCCCGCTGCCACGATCACAAGTTCGACGCCATCTCGACGAAGGATTATTACGCGCTCTTCGGCTTCCTGGAGAGCAGCAGTTACCGGCTCGCGCGCTTCGACGCGCTGGAGCACAACCGCGGCATCGCCCGCGACCTGGCGGCGCTGCGCGACCAGGCGCGGCCGGCCGTGCAGCGCGCCCTCGCCGAGGCGGTGCGGCCGACGGCGGCGCGCCTGGCCGACTACCTGCTGGCGGCGCGGGAGGCGCTGACGGCGGACCGCGGTCGGCTGCAGGGCATCGCGGAGGCGCGCCAGCTCGAAGCGGGACTGCTGGCTCGCTGGGTGGCTCACCTGGTCGAGGCCGCCGCGGACGTGGGTGACCCGCTGCACGCCTGGGCCAGGCCCCAGCTGCTGCGGCCGACCGTGGAGAGCTGGAGTAAACGGAGCGCCGAAGCGTCTGCTGCGATCGAGAACGCCGAGGCGATCGTCGATTACACGGCGGGCAAGCCGGCCGCATGGCTCCCCGATGACGTCACCTTCGGCATCGGGCCTGTCCGGGCCGGCGACCTGTATCTCGGCGGCGAACTGACGCGGCCGGTGCTGAAGTTCTTCGAGCACGGCGCCGCCGAGTTCGACCCAGTCTGGAAAGGACTGCGGCCCGCGGCGGGCGCCGAGAACGACCCCGGCGCCCTCGGCCGGATGATGCGAGCAGGACGGACGCTGCGCACTCCGGGCTTCACCCTCACGCGCGGCAAGCTGTTCTACCTCGTCCGCGGCCAGGGCATGGCCTACGCCGCCGTCGATCAGCACGTCCTCATCAACGGCCCGCTGCACGCCCAGTTCGTGACGGGCTTCAACGCCGGCCCCGGCTTCCGCTGGGTCGCGCACGACCTGACGCCCTACAAGGGGCACCAGGCCCACGTCGAGTTCACCCCCGCGGACGGCGCCGACTTCGCCATCGCCCTGGTCGTGCAGGCGGACCAGGCCCCCGGCGCGCTCGACCGGCCCAACCGCGCCCTGCTGCGGCTGTTATCCGGGAAGGACGCGGACTCGCCGGAGGCGCTGGCGGTGGGGTATCAGCGCCTGCTCCTCGACACGGTGGCGCGGTTGGCGGGCGACGGCCTCCGTGGCACGCCGGCCAGCGCCGACCATGCCCGGCTCGCGAACTGGCTGGTGCGGCACACCGACCTGTTCGCGACCGAGAAGGACCGACAGCGCGTGACCGGGACGGCGGCCGCGTTCCTCGCGGAGCAGGGCAAACTGACGGCCCGGATCAAGACGACGTCGCGGCTAGCGCCGGCGCTGCTCGACGGCAGCGGCGTGGACGAGCGCGTGTTCATCCGCGGCTCACCGAAGTCGCTTGGCGAGGTCGCGAAGCGGCGCTTCCTCGAAGCGCTGGCTGGCCCCGAGCCGCTCGCGGTCGCACGCGGCAGCGGCCGCCTGGAACTGGCCCGGCAGATGACCGACCCGGTGCTGAACCCGTTCCTGGCCCGCGTGATGGTCAACCGCCTCTGGCACCACCTGTTCGGCCGTGGCCTCGTCGGTTCGGTGGATAACTTCGGCGAGTTGGGCGAGCGACCGACGCACCCCGAACTGCTCGACCACCTCGCGGACCGCTTCGTCAAGGAGGGCTGGTCGCTCAAGAAGATGATCCGCACGATGGTGCTGACGAGCGCTTATCAAATGTCGTCGCGGCCCGGCGGGCGCGGCGACCAGCTCGACCCGGAGGATCTGCTGCTGCACCGGGCGCGGGTGCGCCGCCTGGAGGGCGAGGCGATCCGCGACGCCATGCTGGCCGTCTCGGGCCGCCTCGACGCGAAGCTGTACGGCCCGTCGGTGCCGGTGTATCTGACGCCTTTCCTCGAAGGGCGCGGCCGTCCGGCGAGCGGACCGCTGGACGGCGACGGTCGCCGCAGCCTTTACCTCGCCGTGCGCCGCAATTTCCTGTCGCCGCTGCTGCTCGCCTTCGATACGCCGATCCCCTTCTCCACGGTGGGGCGGCGCAGCGTCTCCAACGTTCCTGCGCAGGCGCTGATCCTGCTGAACGACCCGCTGGTCCATCAGCAGGCGAAGCTCTGGGCGAAGCGCGTGCTAGCGCAGCCGGGGACGGCGCGTGAGCGCATCCACGGCATGTACCTGAGCGCCATCAGTCGGCCCCCGACGACTGCCGAGGTCGCGGCGTGCTTGGAGTTCCTGGGGGAGCAGGCGCGGCTGTCGGGCCGCGGCCAGGGCGACGAGGCCGTATGGGCCGACCTGGCGCACACGCTGTTCAACGTCAAGGAGTTCATCTTCCTGCACTGACACAAGGGCGAGCCGAGGGCATTAGAGCAGTGGTGCAGCAGGGGGGCTTTGGAGTGCGGCGCTTTGCGCCGCTTTGGCTCTTTCTTTCCGTCTTGCCGGGCCACAGGGGTACGAAAGAAAGAGC